>JAOZHV010000026.1 GCA_026014725.1 Candidatus Bathyarchaeota archaeon
AAACACAAACACCAAAACTCACAATTAAACATAACCAGCCCAAACCACAAAAAAACCCAAAAGCAACGAAAACAAAAATAAGGACAAACCAAACAACACTAACACACCCAAGCAAAAAACCGCGAACAAAGCGGCCGGGGTGATGTAGCTTGGCAGCATAGAGGCCTGTGGAGCCTTTCGCTAGGGTTCAAATCCCTACCCCGGCCCCACCTAACGGTTCTATTTTTTAGTGGCAACGTAAATGTCTGCTTCAACCATCTGTGAGGTACTGTTGTAGAAGTGGTGGGTGAAATACAGGTTGCCCGCATTGTCCAATGACGGTTCACCTGCGAATTGTGAAACAATAAGTTGCGGCTCAGACCACGCCCCATCAACTTTTACGGAACGGTAAATCGCTGGAGTTCCCATGTATGTTCTTGTAAACCATAACTCATTTTCATCTTGCGTAATGAAAGGCCAGCCTTCCTGTTCAGCCGTATTAACAGCAGCTATGTTTTTTGGTTCTTGCCACTCCCCATTCAGTAGCTCTGTAACCCAAATATCATACTGCCCTTTTCCGCCTGCTCTTGCCGAGTGAAAGTACAGCTGTTTGCCGTCGGCGGTTATATGCATCTCGCCGACTTGGTATTGCTTGTTTAGTTTGTCGCCTGCGTACTGCCAGTTTGTCCATTTCCCATCTTTAAACTCAGCAGTAAAAAGATTCATGCCGTCAAAGCCTTCGCGGGCAGAAGCAAACCACATTATGTTTCCTTGTACAAATTCGGCGCCGTCAAGAGCCAGCTTTCCAGAATCTTGCAGGATGATTCTTTCAGCGTTAAGCCAAACTCCATCTTGCTTTTTTGCCACATAAATACCTGTTACTCCATCGAGCAACTGTTTTTCAGGAGGAATGTTTGGGTTTGGAGTGAAGAAGAAATATATTGTTTTGCCATCAGGCATTATGAAGGCTGAATCTTCGGCGCCTGCAGTGTTGATTGCTTCTGATAAGGGTACTGGCTGGTTCCAATCTGTAGAATGCAGAATAGGTGGGTGCAAATCGTTTTCCACGGTGACTTTGATGGCTCCAACAGGAATGGCGCTTTCTCTTGTTGGCGGTGCCTGAGGATTTTGGGGAACAGAGTTTAAGCTTGCAAAAACTGCTAAGACAATAACGAATATGGCGATAACAACTACAAGCTTCGCGGGTCTTTTGAGCGTTGTCATTATTTCTTATTATTGCTTGTATGTTGTTAATAGTGTTTTTCTATGCCTCCAAAGCCAAACTGTTTGTTTTTCGCTGTCATCCTGATGAAATTGTTTAAGCGTTTCTTGAATTCGTCTGGCCGATTTCTTGCTTCTTCAATGTAGCCTATGCGGATTCTTTTGTATTCAAGGGAGTATTTTTGGAAATTAGTCCATGCATTCTTGTCGCTTTTTATTGCTTCTAAAATATCAACTGGGAGGATAAACTGCTCGTTGAGGATGCCTTTTACGGATGTTGCTATTGAGGGCATAACTTTGCCTTCGCCGACGAGTTTTCGCAAACGCTGCTTATTAGCTTCAGAATAGGGGGTTTTTGGGTTTCTGGGAGAAAACCTTTGAGCGTAACTGCTATCGTCAATCCGTTTAGCCGTGCTGTCTATCCATCCAAAACATAACGCTTCTTCAACTGCGTCGTTGTATAGGATGCGGGGTTTGCCACTTGCTTTTTTGGGAAAAACTAACCAAATCTCTTTCTCCTTGTTGTAATTTTCTGCCAACCACCTTCGCCAGCCTTCTCTTTCAGCGAAGTAAACGGTTCTGCTAACATCCATGACACAAAGTGTACGGAATTGCCTTATTAAGTAGCTTGGAGGGGAATGCTTAATTTTGCTGTTTCATCATATACTCTTATCCCACTGGATAAATCCATGACGACGGACCCAACGGATGCTGCAAGTCTGAAAACTTGCTTAGCTGTGATGGCGGGTTCACCCAAACATGGGACACGGTGGGCACGGGCGCAACTTCCCACGCCGAGAGAGCTTAACCAAGCTTAAAGCGACGCTTAGCTGTGAGGTTAAGTGTTAGGTTACGTTGGGAGACAACAGCCCGCGAAAAACGTTTCCGCTTCTTTAGTTGATACCTTCCAGTGATGATTGGAGTAGCAACTTGAAAGCATCAACATTAATTTTAATAGGCTCCAAATTTTTCTCTTCAGCTAGAGCCATATTACGCATTTCTTTTTTTAGTTTCTGAACCTGCTCTGTTCTCATAACAAGTTCTGTTACTTTCATGGCTTTTTGCTCTGTCAATTTCCCTTGCAGTAAAGCCATAATCCGCTTCATTGCTGGTGCATCTTCAAACGCATACAATAGGGGCAAAGGCAAAATCTCGTTTTTTAGCCTGTTTTCTAATTCGTTGTGGTCCTGCAAGTCAATGAATTCATTTTTCAGCGACATAAGAACCCCCAAAGTTTTCCCATAGTGCCTTAAAATATTCAGTTCTTGCGGATTTGCGCCGCCTATTATGGCACCGATTTCAGCACAGGCTTGAGCTACTCCACCTTTAGATTCAATAACCTTACGGTAGGCGACTATATCTACAGGCGGTTTTTCCCTTAGAGATCTTTCACTGGAAATAGCGTTACCTATCTTGAAGAAGGATTGCTCCACACAATCAAATACTGCTTTCTGTTTTTTTGGCGAAAACTCCTCACATGCCTGATGGAGAAGAAGCATTCCTCTGAAGAGTAACGCGTCTCCTGCCAGTAGAACCAAATCTTTGTTGTATCTGCCGAGAGCTGTTTGTTTTTGGCTTTTGTACTTTGACCCGTCTATTATGTCGTCATGCATGTCTGCGGCTCCAGTAAGCAAAACTATTGTAGCGCTTAAATTATGGGTTAGTTCGGGGTTTCCGTTTACTGCTTGACAACATAAGGCAATTAACGCTGGGTGATGCGTGTTTGGCCAAGTTTCTTCTATGAAGTAGGATAGTATTTCCTGAATTGGCGGGGGAAATTTTGTGTCATTTAGGGTTTTTTTCGCAGTTTCGAGCCCTTTTTTGCCATATTTTAAGAGGATTCCTTGAACTTTTTGGTTTATATTGGATGGCGGCGTCATTTTTGTCACGTAGAATATGTAGTTCAAATATGTATTCGCAATACTTATATCTTGCGAGATTGATTACGTTAAGATACAGGGGTAGCACCATGCAAGCAAAAACAAAGATTATGGTGATTCTTTTCCTCACAGCATCAATAACACTTTCAACTACTCCAGTCTACGCATTATCAGGAAACATCCACCCAGACAACACACATTCATTCGTCGGCTTAGTCGTCTTCTATAACATAGACGCAAACGGCAACAAAATCCCTGTATCAATCAGCAGCGGCATTCTTCTATCCCCCACAATCGTACTAACAACCGCACACAGTTGCATAACGAATTCAGCCATAGTCTGCTTTGACCAAGGTCCAATAACTTGGAGTATAAATGACGGTCAACTCCAAATCGAAGGCGTAACATCATCATACGAGGGAACCGCTTACGTTAACCCTGATTTCTCAATAGCAGAAAAAGGAAGCCTTTCAGGATTTATTCACCGTGACGTAGCGTTAATCGTTCTTGATAAACCTGTACCTTCCAGTGTCGTTAGCACTTATGCTCAACTGCCAACTGCAGGACTCGTGGATACTTTGCCAAAGAAGAGTGATGTAACTCTTGTAGGCTACGGCTTGCAAAGCGCTTCTGCAACATCAATCACGCGCAATTATGCTTATGCACAAATAATCTCAGGCAACTTTGCATGGAGTGATGAATTCGTCAGATGCTCAGCAAACCCAGGCAAAGCCAGAGGAGGAATAACCTACGGAGACTCAGGCGGGCCTGTCCTAGTAGGCGACACAAACATTGTTATTGCAATACATTCATACGCGACCAATCAGAACTGCGGCGGAGTAACATATCACGCTCGGCTTGATGTAACCGAAGTTTTAGATTGGATAGCGGAGGTGAGCCTAATTGAGTAATAAACGCAATATTAGAGCCAAGCCTGTTCCAACTTCAGTTGGCATGTGGTGGTAAAGTCATACGTCTCACCACTCTCTTTGAGTGAAGAGCTTAGAAAGGAGCTCCCTTTTTGACCTTAGTTTTCATTATAGCTAAGTAGCAAGGAAGCTGAATGCAACCAAAATTAAGCAAGACCTATTCAGTTACAGTAAAAGAATTCAAAGGTATCTTTTTAGGTGTTATTCTTGTAGCTAACAGTTTCATCTGGTATCTCTATAGTGGCCGTCTTTTATCTAAAATAACTCTTAATTCAGGTTTCTCAGACTATCAGGCACTTCTAGTTTGGGGCATGTACATTCTTGGAACGGTAACTGCGGCTATTTTCGGCTTTCTGGTGTCAAGTAAGTTTAAGAATCGCATTTCTTTTCTGCGTATTTGGCTACTACTGGGCATACCGTTATCGCTGGTACCTCTAGTTATAGATATCACAGGGCTATACTGCATGTTGTTTTTCTTTACTCTTGGGGGCGTCTATTTTGGCTTAGGCATGCCTGTTACATTAGCATACTTTGCCATGGTTACAAATGAAACAAACCGAGCACGTTTGGGAGGGGTAACTTTTCTGACAATTTTTGCCAGCGTGATTCTCCTCGGCGCCTTCGGCGTAACCGATATTGCCCTTAACGCTGTTGTTTTAGCAGTATGCAAACTTTTTGGGTTAATAGTTTGTTGTGTGGTCAAACCCGTTGAAAAGGGCATACCGCAGAAGGAGAATATCACTTACAGGGGCATCTTTGGAAACGTTACATTTATTTTATATTTTGTGCCTTGGATGATGTTTTCTATAGTAAACTACTTGACTCTCCCAATAGTGAAAGATATTTCTCCAAACCTGTTCGACTATTCTATGCTTGTTGAAAATATTCTAGCGGGCGCATTTGCTGTTATTAGCGGTTTTTTCGGCGACTATATCGGTCGAAAACGTCTTGTTGTCGCAGGGTTTATTCTTTTAGGTCTTGGTTACGCAAGTCTTGGGTTGTTTCCTCAAAACATTATCGGCTGGTGGTTCTATACTGCAGTTGATGGAGTCGCTTGGGGTATTTTTTACACTATTTTTCTCATGACAATTTGGGGCGACCTTGCAGGTGGAAAAAACAGTGAGAAATATTATGCCATTGGTTATTTGCCTTTTCTTTTGTCAATTTTCACGGAGCTGTCTTTGGGTAATGCAATTTCTTTCACTGTAAATACCTTGGCGATTTTTTCTTTCACCAGTTTGTTCCTTTTTTTGGCTGTTTTGCCACTGGCTTATGCGCCTGAAACTTTACCTTTGTCAGTGCTTAAAAATCGTGAGCTGAAGAGTTATATAGAGACCGCAGAGCGCCTGAAAAGGCAAGCGCACTCAAGTGTAAAAACTTAATTCAGTGAAGCTGACAAGCGTTGGGGAATACTTTAACCTATTTATTTTTAAGTTCATTACACATTAAAGAGAATCACAAGCTGAGTTAACATGGATTTAGAAAAAAGAATCGAACTCATCTGTAGACCGCCGACCGAAGAAGTCGTTACACTAGAGGACTTAAGAAGCCTCTTAGAAAAGGAAGAACACCCAATCGCCTACAACGGCTGGGAACCCTCTGGTCTTGCACATTTGGGAACAGGCGTTATCTGCGCTTACAAAATGAAAGACTTCGCCGAGGCAGGCATACACTTCAAAGCTTTTTTGGCAACTTGGCACGCTTGGCTCAACAATAAGCTGGGCGGAGATTTAGCGCTCATACGCAAAGCCGCAGACCTATTTCGGCACTCTTGGCTTGCGCTCGGCGTTCCAGGGGATAAGGTGGAATTCATTTACTCAGATGAACTCTACAAGGACATTGATTACTGGGCAAAAACAGTGATAATTGCCAAAAACCTAACCTTAGCACGAACCACACGCACCTTGGAAATTGCGGGAAGAAAAGAAGGCGAAGCACACTACGTCTCAGATTACCTATACACACCAATGCAAGTAGCGGACATTTTCCACATGAAAGTGAAAATTTGCCAGTTAGGCATGGACCAGCGCAAAGCCAACATGGTTGCCCGAGAAATCGGCGAAAAAATCGGCTGCTGGAAACCAATTTGTGTTCATCACCACCTGTTGCAGGGTTTAGAAAAACCAAAAGTTTGGCCGATTCCTGAGGGGCAGGAGAAAGAAGCTGTTGCCTCTGCGAAGATGTCTAAGAGTAAGCCGCAGACTTGCATTTTCATTTATGATTCACCAGAGGAAATCAAGCAGAAGATGGGAAAAGCTTTCTGCCCAGAAAAAACCGTCAAATTCAACCCAGTGCTCGACACTTGCAAGTACATAATTTTCCGAGAGAAAAACGCTTTCAGAATCGAGCGTCCAGCGAAATTCGGCGGCAATGTGGAATTTGGCAGTTTCCAAGAGCTTGAATCAACCTACGCTGAGGGTAAACTGCACCCAATGGACCTCAAAAACGGCGTTGCGGTTGGGCTGGCGGAGATTTTGGAGCCTGTTAGGCGCTACTTTGCCAACAACAAGGAAGCCAAGGACTGCTTGGAGACTGTGCGTGAGGCAAAGATTACAAGGTAGCTAACGTGTCAACTCACCAAAAAGAGAAGCAAGAGAGAATCCAAAAAATCATAGACAAGTTAATTGAAGCCTCAGAGAAAGGCAAACCCGTTATTGTTGAGGGCAAAAAAGACAATCAAGCCCTAAAAGAACTAGGCGTTAACGGCGTAATCTTGACGGTGAAGAGCGGCGGAAAATCCTTTTTGGAAGCAACACGGGAGATAGAGATGCTTGGAGCAAAAGAAGTTATTCTTCTTTTGGACTTTGACAGGCGAGGCAGAGAAGGCACGAAACGCTTGCAACAGAATTTGGAAAGGGCGAAAGTTAAGGTGAATCTTAGGTTTTGGAGTGAATTGAAGGGTTTAATTAGCAGAGACATTCAGTGCATCGAAAGCTTGCCTTCCTACCTGAGTTCGGCTCAGCGCAAGGTTACTTAATAGTGCGCGGTTGAGTGGCATCTACGTTTTTATTTGTGAAGTGCTTCTAGTTATCTTGGGGATTTTTGGTGAAGGCTAATTTGCTTCGATTCGGAAACATCATTGCGTATGTAATTACTATTATAGTTAATAGTTTGGCAGGCAGCACAGCGCTGCTTAACGGCAGAACAACTGCTGTGGTCTCAGACGCTTATCCGACGCTAGTTACGCCTGCAGGGTATGTTTTCTCAATTTGGGGAGTCATTTACCTGCTGCTCGGAGCTTTTGTTATCTACCAAGTTTTGCCAAGCCAAAAATACCAGCCGTACCAAAAACAAATCGGTGCTCTTTTCATCTTAAGCAGTCTGTTTAATGTTGTTTGGCTCTTCCTCTGGCAGTATGACTACATTACTCTGTCAGTTATTGTGATGTTTGCGCTTCTGGCAACCTTGATTACGATTTACATGCGTTTGGGTATTGGAAAAACAAAGGCTTCCTTAAAAGAGAATTTACTTGTTCGTTTGCCGTTTAGTGTATATCTCGGATGGATAACCATAGCAACCATCGCCAACGTTTCAGCGGCGCTGGTGTCCGTGAGCTGGGATGGTTTTGGCTTGGGTCCTCAAACGTGGGCAATACTTGTTTTGGCAGTGGCAGCCGTAATCGCGGTGGCTGTTATCGTAACGCGGAAGGATGTTGCTTACAGTTTAGTGTTGATTTGGGCGCTTGCAGGGATAGCAGTAAAACAAAGCCTCTATCCAGATATTGTTCTTACCGCACAGATAGTCATTGTAGTTATTGTGGTGGTTTTAGCGGTTAGGCTGTTTATGTATAAATTAAGACGTTAGGCTGGCAAACAGGTGAGCGGCGACCTGAAGGGCAAAGTGCTTACTTACGAGTTAATCGGAATAGTTTTTATTCTAATCCTTGGAAGTCTTTTTCATTTCACCTTTGAGTTGTCAGGAAACAATCCAGTCGTTGGAGCATTTTCAGCGGTAAATGAAAGCGTGTGGGAGCATCTTAAGCTGGCATTTTGGCCAACAGTGCTGTTTGCGCTAATAGAGTTCGTGCTTTTGAAGCGGGTGGTGAACAATTTTGTTCTTGCCAAAACGGTGGGGGTTTATCTTATGGTTGCGATTATTCCTGCGATATTTTACTCTTACACAGCGTTTACTGGCGAGAGCCTTTTTGCAATTGACATAGCTTCCTTTGTGATTGCTGTTATTGTAGGGCAACTGGTGAGCTACAAACTCTTAACATACAGAAAAATGCAGCGCTGGTCAGGCTGGATTGCCCTTGCGTTTCTGTTAGCTTTAGCTGGAGCATTTGTTGCCTTCACTTTCTTCCCACCGCAGTTAACGATTTTCCGCGATACGCTCACAGGGCAGTATGGAATTAGCGGATAAAACTGCACATTTAAATAAAAATTGAAACATACTTTAGCAATAAGGTAAGAACGTTGGCTTATCTGCGTAGCGAAAAAGAAGACCTCGAAATATCCTATTCACTGGACAGCATTTGGGAGGCAATCCCCAAAGCAGTCAAAACCCTACAGTGGACAATAGAAGAAAAAGATGACGAGGCGCACAGAGCTAAACTGAAAACCAAAGCAGGCTTCATGTCTTATAGCTCTATTCTCTATGTTGAGGCTAAAGCGGTGGATGAGAAAACAACGCGCATGACTATAAACGCTGAAACGCCTGTGACAACAATTACGTCGATGGCTGATTTTGGCAGAACAAAAGACCGCGTTGAAGCCTTCGTTATCATGTTAGCTAAAGAAATGGAAAAGAGAAAACGTTCTTGAGGGCTACTCAAGTACCTGCGAGCGCTTAAACGCAAACCACGCGATGAACAGAAAGACTGCGATGTAAACAAAAGCAACTCCAATCGAGCGCAGAGCAATCAGCGAAATCGGTTCCGTATAAAGCAGTTGCGGCACCGAGGTCAAGTTAAAGACATCTCTGGAATAGAAGCTTACGTTTGCATCAGGATACAAAACTGATTTTATCATGTTTGTGCCGATGCTGTCGGTTCCCGTTGAAACAGACGCCAAGGTGTTAACGGTGACGTTTTGGATTGTGACATTCTGTCCGCCTGAAATATTCATGGTTCCTGAAGCGCCAGTTCCCGGGAAGTAATTTAATGCTGGAGGATTGCCTGCGAATTGGGAGACAAGTCCTCCACCGATTGCCAAGGCAACAAACAAGCCGAAAGACATTAAGAAAGCGAGCAAAGAGTTCTTTGAAATGGCACCAGCAGCTAGAACTATTGAAACCCAGATGAATGTGGCTATCAGGTCGCCTATCAACGCTAAGGGCACAAGGTGCAGATTGTTTTGTGGTCCATAAACGATTAAGCCGCCTATTATCGAGTAGACGTAAATGACGACGTAAGCAGAGATAATGATTACGAAGATGGCGAATAGTTTGCCAAGAAAAACCATTGTTCTTGACACGGGCTTTGTTAGCAGGGGAACTATTGTTCCGCTTTCGTATTCGCCTGAAATGCTGTTCATGGCAGTTACGACAGCAAAGAGAACGAAGGTTAAATTGCCAGCGCTGAAGGTAATGGCGAAGTATGGATTTTCGGAAATATCAAAGAACGATGGGATTGCGAATCCTAACGTTGCAAAAATAAACGCAAATATCAATGCGCCTATGAAACGTTTTTTACGGATGTTCCAGAGCATTTCATACCGCACTATTGCCCAGAAACGGCTAAACCAACTTGGGCGCGCCCTGTTGGATTGAGACTTAGTCGTCATTGGGTTTGTCCTCCTTTGTCTTTAGTTACAAGCTGAATAAACACATCTTCTAAGTTAGAGATTTTCTGACTCATCCCAACGATTACTCCGCCAGCACCTGTGACTTCCTTGGAAACCTCAGCCCGAACATCGTTATGCGATGTTATCTGAATGTAAAGTGTGTTTCCAGTTTTCCACACGCCAGAAACAAAGGGCAACTTCTTTACAGCCGCGATAACCTCGTTGGTCACATCCGCCAATTCGATATGAATCATGGCAGGTTCAGAAATGGCGCTTGAAATGTTTTGAATCGTATCAGAGGCAAGCATTGAACCTTTGTTGATTATGGTTACGTGGTCGCAGATTTGTTCAACCTCAAAGAGCAAATGCGAGGAAAGAAAAACGGTCATGCCTTCTTTTGAAATCGATTTAACGAGCTCTCGAACTTCAACCATGCCCACGGGGTCTAAACCAATGCTTGGCTCATCCAAAATGACCAGTTCAGGATTGTTAAGGAGTGCTTGGGCGATGCCGATGCGTTGCTGCATGCCTTTGCTGTATTTGCCGATGAGGTCGTTTTCTCTGCCTTTTAACCCAACAATGTCGATTAGCTTGGGAATTTGCTCTTTGCGCTCCTGCTGGCTCATCCCGTACATGCGCCCATAAACATCAAGCAGTTCAGCGCCTTTGAGGTGTTTTGGAAATTTTGGCAGTTCCGGCATGTAGCCTATTGATAACTTTGTATCTGCTTGGTCTACATGTACTTCTTGCCCCAGAACCTTCGCTGTGCCTTCAGTAGCGTTAAGCAAGCCCACCAAAATTTTTATGGTGGTGGTTTTTCCTGCTCCGTTTGGGCCTAAAAAGCCATGGATTGTGTTGCGCTTAACTTTTAGGTTGAGGTTGTTAACGGCTGTTAAGGAATTGTACCGTTTTGTTAGGTTGCTGGTTTCGATGGCGTACTCCATGGCAATCGCGCTCTCAAATGCTGTTGGTGATTTTTTAATATAAAGTTAATCGATTGATAAGAAAAGCAATTGCTCACACAAAAAAGAAGAGCATTTTATAGTTTATCGGAGTGTTGCGTTGTTGGGGTATCCTCTGCTTTCCCAGTAACCAAGATAGTCTGAGTTGTCGGTTAGTTCGATTTGTGTTATCCATTTTATCCATTTGTAGCCATACTGGCTCTCCGCAACAAGCTGGAAGGGAAACCCGCGTTCTGGCGGCAGTGTTATGCCGTTCATTTTGTAGGCTATGATGATGTTTTTGTTTGTTATGTAATCAAGCGGCAGCGCGGTTGTGTAGCCGTCGTAAGCGTGAAAGATTACTGCCACCGCGTCAGGGTCGACTCCTGCATCCTGCAGCAAGTCTTTTACTAGAAAGCCTTCCCAGAGGATTTTAACTGACCAGCCTTCCACGCAATGCAGGGTTACTACTTTTTGGTATCTCTGGAATTTGCCCAAAACCTCGCTGTAGGTGTATTCAACTGTTTTGTTCACTAAGCCCGTTATGGTTAAACGGTACGTTGTTTTGCTAACATTTTGTGGTCCTTTTATGGAGTTTTCTCGGAAACCGCTGATTGAGGAGAGGTTTTCGCCTTGGTACTCTCGGATTTCTTCGGGGTACAAGACTTTGGGCTGGAAGTTCTGCAGAAAGCTCGCTAAAGACATGATTCCTATGAGCATGGCGATGAAGAAAACAAAGATGATTTGAGGAGTGTACCTTTTTGCTCTTTCCATACACTATCTATAATTAACGGAAAACACCATGGTTTAAACATAGCGGGGCTTAAAACGCTAATTCTATTTAAAGAATGGTAATTCTAACTAATGCTATTTTTTTCTATAGCCCCCCTTATTTAAAGGAGAAATAAGAGCGGTTATTTTAGGGCTTCTTTTAGCGCTGAAAAGTACGCCAGCACCTGTTCTATCTGGGGCTTAGCCATTGATAGGATTGCTTGTACGGCGGCTTTCTTTGGCGTCGTTGTCAGGGTGGCTAGTGCGTAGTCTAAGCTGGTGAAGAGTGCTTCCCACGGAATATTAACTCGCTTGCCCTTGAGGTTGTAGAGTGCCAAGACAAAAGCGCTTGCACGGCTGAGGCTGTCTTTGAATGATTGCACACTGTTGCCGACAGCCGCCACATCATAATCTTTTCCTGCGATAAATCCTTGGATGACTTGGTAATTTTGCTCTAAATTTTGAATTTCCACAAGCAAGTCTTGCTTGATTTTTTCTTCTGTGCTGTTTTGCATGTTAATCACGTTGTTGTATGTCTAAACCAAGTACATAAGAGTTTTTTAATTAATCGCTGACGGGTTTCCTGAAAAGCGTTTTAGAGCCCGTGTAATCTTGTGTCTGCTTGCCCAAGCAAGCCCAGATAGGGCAATCGTAAATCCAGCATATTGAATGCCAATCAAAAAGTTATCTTGAATAGGTAAAGTATATGTGAAGAGGGAGTAGCCTACGTCAACGGTTGGTTCAACCCTGAAAATCAAGTAATCCCATGTGGAAAACAGGTTGACAAAACGCATGTTGTAGAGGAGCGCCGCCGCCACTAACACAAGTCCCGCCGCGGCAACAAAAGATATGACCAGTTTTCTCTTTGGGTTAGTTAGTTTGAGCAGGGAGAGGCTCTTGGTCACCAGTGAGGCTGCCAAGAAGCTAAAAAAGGATAACGTGTGATAATTGTATTTTATAGCGTTAAGAAATGGCGCTTTCAGGTTCAATACAGCACCCAAATAGAGGTCAATACTTAAAACAAGTACGATGACTGCTACGCATGTTAAGTCAAAAGCAAGAAACCTGTGAAATAAGCGTCTCTGCAATAAACAAACAAGCACTGATACAATCGCGGCGTCTACGAAAAACCAGCCCAAC
Source organism: Candidatus Bathyarchaeota archaeon (assembly GCA_026014725.1). NCBI lineage: Archaea > Thermoproteati > Candidatus Bathyarchaeota > Candidatus Bathyarchaeota archaeon. The sequence goes on from JAOZHV010000026.1 coordinate 12,585, forward strand.
GCATAAGCCGTCAGAAAATTGCCGATAAACCAAAAACTCGGAACCACTGTGCTTACGTTATGCACCATAAAGTCTGTGTGACCAAAGATAGATGTTACGCCCAGCCCTGAGATTGTTTGGTACCACAAATAATAAAATAACAAGACAGGCGCAGAGAACACTGCCAGCCAACTTAGGGTGCGCTTTAGGCTTGGTCGATTATACAAAAACAGTACGATTAACGGGATAAGTGTGAAGACTGCGTAGAGTTTTGTGTTGAAGGCTACCGTGAAGAGTATTCCTGAAACAAAAAATAGCCCAAGTGAACTTCTGCGAATAGCAAGTATCCCAACAAATAGGGAAAATAGGCTGAAGAATAGGCACTGCACATCGATTAGGAAGCTTCTGGAGAGGATAATGTGCCATGGGCTGAAAGCGAACAATGCAGCCGCAAAAAGCCCTGTTGTTTTATTGTACATGACTTTGCCGATGCCGTACACTAAGGCGACGCATCCAAGCCCAAACAACGTTACCAAGAATACGCCATTGCTGATTGATACTCCGAAAGCTTTCATGAAGGCGGCTTGCGTGTAAAAGCCCAACGGCGGCTGGTCCATTAAGTAAAAACCGTTCGTGTAGGGCAAGCCGTAGTTGATTACGCCCAGCACAGCGTCGTATTCCCATGCGGTGTCCCCGTTGTAGTAAGGTCCAATGGAGAGGGCAACCAGCATAAACCCGATTAGGATGCTCAAAAGCGGATAGTTCTCGCTGAGCAATCTTTTGAGGCTGTCTTTACCAAAAGAGAATTGACTGCTAATTTGTGTTTGCAGAATGCGGTCAATTGGCGCTTTGACTATTTTCAAAGCTGACTTCCTGCCCGTGAAATCAGTTCAACTCTATTTTGTCTTTTTTATGTAATATAATTTTACACTATCAGCACCTAAAGGCTGTCTTTAACCGATTATTTTCTTTACGTAAGGAATCCTTTTTAGGGGAGCAATAATTGCCAGACAAATCAGAAGCGTGACGCCTGTGATTAGTGGAATTGCTATAAATGGGTTTATGGTGGTTACGCTTAGTCTAAAGCCAAGCAAGCCCTTTTGAAGAGTTTCAAGGACTATAACGTGGAACAGGTAAATCGGGAGGGTGTTTTGGCTAATTAGTTCCAGCACTCTGCTGGCGTGAGGATGCTTGGTTTGGATTGTTTGGTTGGGCACAGCGGCTAAAAGGAGAAACAAGGCGACTGAAGCGATGATGACGCTAAAGCTTGAGGCGTCATAGAAGAATTGGCTGTACTGCTCACCCATGGTGCCGACCAAAAGGTAAGTGCCAATCATTGTCCAAATGAGGCTTAAAGCCAAAGCTACCGTTAATATTGAAGAACGCAACCGCAACTTCGTAACGTAAGCCCCTAAAACAAAATAGCCAACCATTCCAGTTAAGACGAAAACCGTTTGTTTAAACCACACTACTTGGGGGCTAATCTGCACATACAAAGCAAGTAGGGGAACTATGGCGGTGCCTAAAAACCAGATGAGCAGAAAGTACCTGATTAGTTTCCACTCTGCACAGGCTACTACTATTCGTATCAGCGGAGTGAGAAGGTACAAGCCTAATAAAAGATAGATAAACCAAAAGTGGTAATATGGACCTGCGAACACGCCCCGCAGAACCGAGTTTGCTGTCAGTGTTTCGCCGTTAACGAAGTGCCGCCATGCAAAATATATTATGCCCCAAAATATCACCGGCAACCCAATTCGGTTTAGTCTTTTTTTGAAAAAGACTCTGAGTGGTTCATCAAATTTACTTGGTTGCAACAGTAGCGCTCCAGTTAGAATAACGAATAACGATACAGCTGAGCATGCTATTGTGTTGTAAATGTTGGAGGCCCACCAAATCTGGACGCCTTGAGGAGACATTATGTCAATAGTTGGAGTCGCTTCGATTGAGGCATGAAACAAAACAACCAAAACTATGGCTACTGTTCGGATCAGATCAACGGGAAGGTTTACATCCCCACTTTTCGGGTGCAACTTTTGGTCCCTTTAACCTTTACCTTGTAGTTGTTTATCGGCTTGATTTTCTAATAAAATTTACGATATAAGCTAGAAAAGCACTTGTTCTAGTTGAACAGTGGCAGAATGAGCTTGAATAGCAAGTTAATGGCTAATGGTGGAAGATAAGCCTTTAAAAATTGCTTCAGCGATTAGTCTTCCGCCTTCTTCGTCAGGATGCACGCCGTCGCCGAAACGTTCTGGGTGATTTAACAAAGCGGAGTACACATCGATGAGGGGCAATTTTGTTTTGGTTGCAACTTCCTCGATACGGGGAAGCACCTGCGAGGTGAAGTATGGGGTGCTCAAGCCTGTGCCGTTGTCAAAGATTGGCGGCGGTTTCACAAGAAATATTTTTGGTTTGCTTGCCAGTGCCTCAAATGCGCTTATGAGGTGAATGTAGTCGTTTACGAAGCTTGAGTTGAACTGCTGAACGTATGGGTTAGCGTCGTTGGTTCCAAGCATTATGATTACCATGTGGGGCTGGAACTTTTTTGCCTCTTGAAAAGCAGTTTGGTACATGTATGGAAAATCGTTATCAAGCGAAACTGTTGTTCCGCCAACTCCAAAGTTGCTGACTGTGTAGTTTGCGCCAAGCATTCTCCAAAGCTCGTTTGAGTAGCCGCTGCTTTCGGTGATGCTGTCACCTATGCAGGCAACGCGGATAGGCAAGTCTGGGAGTTTTTCTCCAATACCGACTGCTTGAATAAAGAGGGCACCTGCAATTATCATGAGAGTAATTCCGAGTGCTAATAGCACAGTCTTGGTATTCATGTTTTCCGTCACATAAATAATGGTTTACATGATTAAACCTTTGGGCATTATTCGACAGAAATAATCAACATATGAGTGCAGGTTACGATTACCCTTTTAACCGATTAAGTCCTTTAAGATGGGTATTTTTTTGAGCGGAACAATAACGGCAAGGGAGAGGAAAAGCACAATCACAGTCATCAATGGAACACCGACGATGGAGTTGATTGTGTTTCCGTTTATGGTTATGCCTAAGTAGCCTTTTTGGAGCGATTCAAGAATAATTACGTGAAAGAGAAAGATGGGCAGAGTGTTTTGGCTGATTAGGCAAAGTAGCCCTCTGAGTTTTGGGTGGCCGCTCTTTGCTGGCTCTGCCGCGCCTGTTTTCTCTTGAGTCTGGGGCGTTTGAGTTGTATTCAACCAGAGAAACAGCATTGATGCAGCTAGAATTAGCGTTGGGCTGAAGTATTCTTGGAAGAAAAACATTGTTACGCCGCCTATAGTGGCTGCTATCACGTACGTGCCAATAGCGGTTAAGGCAACGCCAAGAGCCATGAAAAACAAGATAGTTGAGCGCTTCAGTTTTACATTTACAAGGTATGCGCCAAGTAAAAGGTACCCAGCGTAACCCGTGAAGGTAAAAACATTATTGGCCAGATAGAACGATGTGAATAAACGGCTAACTGGAAGGATAGATGCGCCCACTAGCCACAGTATTATTAGGTATTTTATCAGGTTGGCACTTGCATGAGCCATCAGCACTCGCAAAGCAGGCGTTACGAGATAAAGCCCAAGAAGCAGATACAAGTACCAAAAATGGTAGTAAGGACCAGTAAGCACTCCATTGATGACAGCAGTTGAAGTAAACGCTTGCCCCTCAACAAGAAAATCCCAAGCAAAGAAAACAGCGCCCCAAAAAATGAAAGGCAAACCGATTCGAGCCAACCGCTTCTTAAAGAACACGCTAAGAGGCTCATTTACTTTGCTTGGTTGAAGCAGAAGCGCACCAGTTAACATTAAAAACAGGGGAACCCCAAGACGCCCCACGCTTTGATAAACGTCAACTGTGCACCAGCGGAAAATTTCCAGCAGATTTAGTTGCTGAATCGTTAAGTCATTGGCAGCGTGGAGCAGAAGTACTAGGATGATGGCTGTTGTTCGTATAGCATCAACAGGAACATTGCACCCTCTCTCCTGATTCAACACTTTCCCCTTGCTAGCAACTGCATACCGTAAAAAGGGTACACTTACACTAATAAGATTTAACAAAAAACACGCGCCAATTACGAAGACAACGCGTTGAAGATTATGTTCGCGATAGCCTGCGCACCCTCCACGTTCGGATGAACCCCATCCTCCAAAAAATACTCCTGATGGCTACTTAGAGGAGTGTAAACATCAATAAGCCGCAAGTTCATCTGGTTCGCAACTTGACTAATGCTTGGAATGATGTTTTGTCGGAAAGATTCTGGGTCAAGGTCAGAATCGTTTGGGAACACAGGTGGCGGCTTTACAATCCACACTTCAGGTTTGCTTGTAAACGATTTAATTTCTGCGACTAGCGTGGTATAGTCGGAAATGAATGTTTGATTTGTTTGGTTTAGGTTTAGTTGGGCATCGTTTGTTCCTAACATTACGATTACGATGTGGGGCTGGAAATCCTTAGCGACTTGAAATGCCGTGCTATCCAAATATGAGTTGCCTGAGTTGAGAGCAACCGTGGCACCGCCAACCCCAAAGTCGCCTACAACATAATTTGAACCAAGCAACCCCCATAACTCAACAGGGTATCCTGTGCCCTGAGTTATGCTGTCCCCGACGCATGCAACCCGTACAGGACTCCTTTCTTGTGTAGCAAGCATAAAGGTTTCCAAACTGATTACAATCAACAAGACAACTATTGCGAGCGCTAACAGTTTCATTTTAAGAGCCAACTTTCTACCCAATCAACCTTATGGGGTTTACTGGGCTATTTAACTGTCGATTGCTAAACAAAAAAGGGGAATTGTGAATGCCAACAGCGTCTAATCTAGCTGATAGGCTTCTTCACCATGTTCACTTAGGTCTAAACCTGCATCTTCGTCTTTCTCGCAAACTCTGAGCGGAGAGAACAAGTTCACCGCCTTAAGCAACACATACGAGCCCGCAAACGAAAACGGTGCCACCACTGCAACTGCCAGCAACTGAGCGACGAACTGGTCTACGTTTCCAAAGATTAGCCCTGTTGCGCCGCCTACTGCTGCTGATGCGAATATGCCTGTAGCGATTGACCCCCATATTCCTCCAACGCCGTGGCATGCGAAGACGTCTAGTGAGTCGTCGATTCTCGATCTTCCTGCTCTCCAGTTGGCAACTAAGTTTGAGATTACACCTGCGGCGAGACCGATGATTATCGCGGCGGGTATGCTAACGAAACCTGACCCAGGCGTAATGGCAACTAAGCCTACTACTGCACCGACTGCGACACCGACTGCTGATGGTTTGCCTTTTATTATCCAGTCTGATATCATCCAGCTTACTGCTGCTGCGGCTGCTGACAAGTTCGTTGTGACCAGTGCTGAAACTGCCAGGTCGCTTGCTTCTAGTGCACTGCCAGCGTTGAATCCAAACCAGCCAAACCACAATAGCGCTGCGCCTAACAGGACGTAAGGAATGTTTGTTGGCTTGAAAGAGGGGGGCGGTGCGTCTAGTTTTTTCATGTGGTCTTTCCATGGAACCGAGCCGTCCTGTGTGGTTGCGCATGTTGCATCTTTGCGTCTGCCGACTACGAGTGCTGCGGCGAGGGCAGATATGCCTGCCGATATGTGGACAACGATGCCTCCTGCGAAGTCGATGGAGCCTAAGCCTTTGAGCCAGCCATCAGGGTTCCATACCCAGTGAGCAATTGGCACATAGATTAGCGTAGACCACAAGACCATGAAAATGAGTAGCGATTTGAAGCGGATTCTTTCTGCGCACGCACCGATAATTAGTGCTGGCGTAATTGCGGCGAACTTTAGCTGGAAGGCAAAGAACAGCAGTTCAGGGATTGCTGGCGCAAGAGCAGAGTTTACATCGTGTATTCCCAGCGTTCCCATGCCTAGTAAGCTTGGGCTGAAGCCTATGAAACCGCCTATGCTGTTTCCAAAGACTAGGCTGTAGCCCCAGAGCGTCCAAACGAGGCTTATTACTGCGAAGATTACGAAGCACTGTACGATTGTTGATACCAAGTTTTTCTTTCTGACTAGACCGCCGTAGAAGAAGCCTAATGCGGGGGTCATCAGCATGACTAGTGCTGTTGACGTGATTAACCAAGCTATGTCTCCTGAAGCCATTTCTTTTTTCCTCTTTGACACTTGTTTACTTATTATATTTTTGTCTGCACATTATTACAGCCTTATATATAAAATGTACTCATGTGAATCATATATTTGTAATAAATTGGATAAAAATCCAATAATGAATTATTGGCCCTAACAATCATCCAAAAAAGCCCCGAAAAGATGCCAACAAATAAAAAATCGTCCAAAAAACAACACTTGCCAAGAGACCAGTAAACTATGAAAAAACACTTTTTCGCCAAATACACAAATTTAAAGCAACAATTCAAAAACAACTGCTTGTAGCAACCCCACAACCAACAAACAACAAAAAACAAGCCTGACCCAAAAAAAGATTCAGACAACCCACCGATTGATGTTGTACTAAGGACTCACTTTCAACAACAATAAACAAAAAAAACAGGTCCAAACAACCAAACAAGTGCATTCAACCGCTTCGCACAAAACCTTATAACCCAACATCAACTTCTTTGCCCTAAAAGGCGCACAACCATGAAGTTCGGCTCATACACATACCAACCACAAAAACCAAAAGGCTTCGACTTCCACGTCCTACGAGTCAAACCCGAAATAGGAGAAAGAATCCCCCCGAGACCAGACATGCACAGCAACATCGCCGTCTTCGCAGACAAACAAACAGTAAAAGACCACCCCGACTGGATCTCCCAATCCCCACTGGGACCAGCGCAATTTGGAAACAACAATTTTAACATTTACTGGGACGTCGTATGTGCCACACAACCGCAACACCGCGAAGAACAGCTAGAATACATACAAGAAGTGAGCAGGCAATCACAAGGAATATGGCTAAACAGCCAATACTTCGCGGACCACGACCACTGCACATGCCCAAGATGCCAAGAACTCTGGAAAAAAAGCGGCTTAGGCTGGCTGGAGTGGCGCAAAAAAGAAGTCAACGATTACATAGCCCAAATTCGAGATGTCGTCAAAAAAGAGTTATTTTTATGTCTCCAACCTGACCCCGTAAGCTCCTATGAGCGTTACGGCGTGGACTTTGACGACTTAGCAAAGTATGCTGACGCGTTTAATGTTGTGATGTTCAGCAAGAACTATGCGACACCTTGGTATTGGGAAATGCTGGCACGTGCGTTCAAAAAACTGCTCAAAAAGCCTTTCTACATTAGCTTCTATGTTTACGGTCCAGGCGATAACCCTGAAGATGTCCCCACACCTGCAGAGTTGCTAACCGTCAGTACGCGTTGTGCAAGAGTCGGCGTGGACGGCTTTCTGTATTTGACTGATGGAGAGAAACAAATGCTAAATTTCCAAAAGGCAGCCCTTGCAAATGCAGAGCTGCGGCAAAGACTTCGCACTTACGGTGGGCAACCAGTTGGGGAATTTCTTGGCTGGGTTGCTAGCTGGCGAAAAAGCCTTGAATAATTAAATTTCAATTTTTTGTTTGCCGTTATATTTTTATGTCATTCAACCCTGAGTAGTTGGGGTGGGATAGCGCATGGATTTTGCCGAGTTAGCCAAAGCTGCTATAGCTCTTTTCATAATCGTAGACCCGTTTGGTAATATCCCAATTTTTGTTGGGTTAACTGAAAAAATTGATGTTGACCAGAAAAAGAAAGTTTTCAACACTGCCACGCTTATCGGTTTTGTTTTGCTTTTGGTTTTTGCATTTACTGGACAGGAGATTTTGACGCTTTTCGGTTTGTCAATTTTTAGTTTTGAGGTTGCTGGTGGCATTTTGTTACTCATTATTGCAATTAGAATTCTGATTTCAGGGACTAAACAGGAGGAGGTTGAGTCCCCTGAGAGTTTAGGCGCGGTTCCTATTGCCATACCATTGCTTGTTGGTCCAGGCGCTATTACGACGACGATTTTTAACCTTCAGGCTTACGGTTCAATAATTGCTATTCTCTCAGTTCTGATTGTCTTATCGATTACATGGGTTATTCTTCGTTTCATAAACAAGATTTACCGCTTTTTAGGTAAAACTGGTTCATTGGTTATTGCGCGTGTTATGGCGTTATTTATTGCGGCTATTGCGATTCAGTACATTCTTGATGGTGTTACGCATTTTATTGGTTAGCTTGTCTTTCACGCAAACAAAGTCATATATTAAAAGCAACAAGCTAAACAATACTATTAGGAGCGTTTGAAAAAATGGAGAATAAGACATTCACCAAAAAAGAGTTGGAGAATTTTAACGGAAAAGATGGCAAACCAGCATACGTTGCCTATAAAGGAAAAGTGTACGATGTGACGGATTCTTATCAATGGATTGACGGTGACCACTTGGGGCATGTGGCTGGGCAGGACCTGACCGAGCAGATGGAAATTGCTCCTCACAGCGAAGAAGTCATGGAAAGGATGAAGGTTGTTGGCTTTTTAACTGAGGCATAGTTTCACTATTAGTTCATTGACTATTGAATGGTTGCCGCAGGTAGTACAGGACTTTGAGAATAAGGATAATCGCAGGAAACTATAGCCCCCCTTATAAAGACTACAAATAGGCGCTATGTTGCGAAAGTTCTGTTGCTTTGCCGTGACCCCCCTATCCACTATATAGGGGACCGATTTCGACCCCGCTTTCAACATGCTTTTGGCTTGAGAAACCGCCACTAGCACCTCCCCCTATAGATTCCAACATAGAACCACTAATAGGCTCCAAATATGCCCGCCCAAACCCCCTCCTCCTATAGGTTTGTGCATAAATATCCTAATGGGATACAAATATGCCTGTGTGTGCATAGCAACGAGTAGAAAACGTCTCAGTTAAGCGAAAAATGTGGCGCGGGATGGGGGATTTGAACCCCCGCGGCCTTTCGACCACAGACTTAGCAGGCCTGCCCCATACCAGGCTTGGGGAATCCCGCAGGACAATGTTTCGTTGGGGGTGTTCAATTTGAACACCAAAGGGGGCAGTCTCAGCAATTGGAGTGTGAGGTAATTTAATTAAAGTTTTCTGAGGGTCTTTTTGGTTTGAGCCACGGCTGGTCAACTTGGAAACCCCATAAAACTAAATTAGAAAGTTTAAATAAAGAAAATTGGGGAAGCACCGTTGAAACGAGACTATAAAACAATAGATGAATACATAGCCACTTTTCCCATGAATATTCAAGCAATTTTAGAAGATTTGAGGGAAGCAATAAGAGAAGTTGCGCCTCAAGCTAAAGAGGCAATTAGCTATCAGATGCCTACTTACAAATTAAATGGTAACTTGGTACATTTCGCAGCGCATGCAAATCATATTGGATTTTATCCCGCTCCTTCCGCCATTATAGCCTTTAAGGATAAACTAGGCTCTTTTAAAACAAGTAAGGGCGCGGTTCAATTTCCGATAGATAAGCCTCTTCCGATTGATTTGATTAAGGAAATGGTAAGTTTTAGGGTCAAAGAGAACTTGAATAAAAAATGAGTATGCACTAAATATGCAGTGCAACTAACAGTTTTAGTCATCTATGATTTCTAGCATGGGTTGACCGCAGCACTCTGGATTTTTCACTGTGTGGCAGCCATGGGAATGCTCGCAGTCACAGGTTTCGTACTCAGCTTCTATTTTTTTCTTACATATTTTGCATTGAAAAGTCGGCATATCAATCAAACATTAAGATTGAATAGGGGTTGAAAAACTTTATTAAAAAATCGAGATATTGTAGTAAAGAAACTTTTACTTTCTCTGGTCAAGAAACCTTTACGAAAAAGCTTTTATCAATTAAATTTTTTATCAATTAACGGTAAGCTATGAGCTTAATGAAAATATTACTTGCTTTTTGTTTCGCAATTTTAACTGCATATCCCCTTCTACTGATTGAACAAGCAGAAGGCAATCCTTGGACTGCTTCTCCCGAATGGAGAGTCAGTTCCCCGCAAAATAATGCAACATACAACCGAACGTATGTAAACCTTGATTTGAGAGTAATATCTGAAAACAACAATAATTACTATTACAGCATTGACGGCAGCCCCGAGATTCCCATTCGAGTACGCGACGGTGATTTAAAGCCAGATCCTAATTTGTTCGAATTCAAAAAAGTATTAAATGGCCTAGCTGAAGGCAAACATACCCTAATTCTTTACCATGACATCTGGTTTTATCACGAATATATTCTTAATAGTGGTCAAACAATCACTTTCTACATAGACACTACAGCTCCAAAGATTAGCAACCTCTCAATTAACAGCACGGGCACAGGTGATTGGCTACTCAATTTTACGATTGATGAAAACGCAAGCTGGGTTGGTTACAGTTTAGACAACCAAGCAAACATCACAATCAATGGCGATGCTGTCCTAAGAGACTTATCTTTTGGTGTCCACAACGTAACGGTGTATGCTAACGATACTGTGGGAAACCTTGGAGCTTCAGATACACTAACTTTCACGGTAGATGAACCTGAAGTAATCCAGCATGATACTGTCGATAGTGCTGATTTGTTTCCCATAGTTGCAATTGTTTCCATAGCCACTGTTGCCACAGTAAGCATCGGTTTGCGTGTCTATTTTACTAAAATAAGGAGGAAATTAGAGCTATAACGGCTTTGAAAAAGATAACCGTGTTTCTGGCAGTGTTCTTCTTACTGATGCAATATTTAGCTCCAATCAAGTTTGTACAAGCAAATTTCTTTATCGAAAGAGACTACCCGCATATTGTTGGAAGCCCCGTTCATGCTGCGCCCTATGTCTATGTGAACCCAACAGTTACCCTTGAATTTGACTATAATGTGCCAAGAAACCTCACGCAAGTTAACAATTTCTCCTATAGCCTTGACGGCAAAACCAATGCCACACTAAATAGCTCAAAGAAGTACAGCACTTATTACTGCACTTACTCATTTTTCAAAACTTTGGACAACTTGACAAACGACAACCACACCTTAACAATATTTGCATATTACCTTAACGGTACAACAACGCAAATCTATAACGCTGATTTTATAGTAGATACAAACTTTATCCCTCCAATACCGATTCTCATTTCCCCTCTAAACCACACAACCTACAACAGCAAACAAGTGCCACTAATCTACACAATAAACTCACAAGTCCTCTGGAGCTACTACTCCCTAGACGCCTCCGAATACTCTTCTAAGCCTTTTGAAAGTGAATGGAAAGGTTTTACGGGCAATATAACGCTGCCAGAACTCTCCGAAGGCACTCACCGCCTAAAAATACAAGTAACAACCAGTTCTCAAGAACTCACTACATACGCTGACTCCCTACAAATAATCTATTTCACGATAAACACCAAATCTGGCAACGGCATTACCCCTCCTAGTCTCCCACCAAACATTACGCCGGCACCTGATAATTCACCAAGCACACCCTCAGCAACACCAACCCAAACCGCAAGCATAAACCCAAAAGAATCCAACTTCAGATTGGACTCGTTCACACAATCAATCATATTTGTCACCATAATGACTGTTGCATCATTACTTATCGTCCTATACTTTAGACTTATCAAAAAAAGCTATTCTCAAACAAAACAAAGCCTGCTCTAGCTCAAAAACAAAAAACAAGCGCTATGGAGTTGAGATACAGAAGTCTTAAATTCCATAACAAGTCAGCTATTGATTGATTGCTGATGCAAAATGCATGAAATCACTGTTCCCTTTGATAAGGCAGTTGAATTGTGCAAGTTGTTTAGAGAAAAGCACAAGGTACGCATGTTTAGTCAATGCTGGGGCTGCCTCAGGTTCTCCAACGGTGATTCAAAGAAGATGTGCTTCTACCAACCGCCGAATAATAGGGGCTGTAAGTTTGTTAACCAACTCTACGACCACGCAGTATGGGAAACAATAGTGCGATAACCAAAAGTTTTACTTGTATTTTTAGTGCTTAATGTCAACAATGCTTTTAACGCCAAGCGCAATCATTTGCCTTTGTGGGAGAGATAACCGTGGCTTCTGCGCCGACACTTAGCGATGCAATGAAACGCACATGCGACAACCTAAGGCAAGGTGCAACCAGACAGGTCTCGGATTATGAGGCGCGCTTCTCAGTTCTAAAAGGCGCTTGCGACGACCTACTCGCGTCGCTCATCAGAACGGGGTTTGACCCGAAAGAAGCCTGCGAAACAGCCAAGGAATTCTTCGGCAAAGACACGGTGCGCTTTGCAGGCATCGACGGCACAATGTACTCACGCCCACTGTTTGATATGGTTGTGTTCTTCGGGGGGGCTTACGCTGCAACTGGCACCGTAAAATTCTGCAACTCGGCTAAACCGCAGGTTGAATATGACGCTAAGACGCTTGAGCAGAACGTAGGCATGTCCAGCGTTATCCCGATTTACGTTAACGAAATCTTGGATGTGGACCACTCGTTTTCGGCTCCTGAGCAGCCTAGCGAGAACAACCCTGCAAAACCCGCAACGGATGAAGAAATTGCAAATAATTCTTTGATTGCGAATGTAGTTATGACTTTTGCAGAATTCTACTTAGCCTACAAACTTGCCGTTGACCCAACGCAAAACTTTCAGGTACTCCTGCTGGATAGGAGTTTGTCAACGGAGCGCGCCAGCCTTCTTTACGAGAGCAGAAAAACAAGTTTTTGGGTGGAGAAAAGCGCGCTAGTGGGCTACTGCGTCAACGACCAGAAGGTTGATGCGAACGATTTAGCCATGGCAAGACACCACGTTTACAACAAGGCTCTGGGTTTACCTGCTCCACGCGCGGATTTTCTATTTCACGCTATCACATTTCTAGCTGAGCAACATCAGACTTTGACGGAAGCACAAATCTGCCAAGCACTGGCAATAACTGAAGAGAAACGTATTAAACGGGTCCAAAAAACCCTGACTAACTTGGTCAAAAAAGGCATTCTCACATGTGCTGACGGCAATTACACGTTAAACCCCTTGTATGCTGACAGCTGGAACCGAACCAAACAGTTAACAGTCGAAATCGGCGACCAACTCTTCGCCTTAAGAGACACAGCACAAAACGCTGGCTCCATGAAGATAGTCAAAGATGGAAAAGAGCATTGGTTAACAACCATCGACATCACATTTCTAACATTGTTCACCATGCATATGCTAATGGAAGAATGCTGGAAAAAACACATACTCTTAGTCGGCATCACAAAGGACACGTCCGCAAGAGACTTCAAACGCCAACTTGTTCCCATCATGCAGAACGAAGGCTTACTTAAAACGTCAGCAACGAAAGAGGCTCTCTCAGCGCTTCCGAACACTGACCGCATGATTCTCCAGTCAGCAAGCGTCTTCAACCCTCAAGAGATGGTGCCGCCGTGGAGCATGATAGAGTACGATTCAGCTTTTCGAACAATGAAGCCCGACGGGGACAGGGGGCAAGGTTACGTTTTGGGTGTTATCAAGAACAAGATTGGTTTAGAGAAGGCTTTCTTGAAAACCTACGTGCAACTCAGCCAAGCCAAGTCTGACCTGTTACTGCGAAGCAACGTCCTGTTGATTGACCGCCTAGCCTACGCAGAGTTTGACCAAAAACAAGCATGTTGCCTGTCGCTTCTAAACGAAAAGAGCGATGGCGTCAAAGAACCTGTGGAGGTTTTGCTCTACAAAGACAAGTCCGTGTCCAACAAGATACAGAACCTTGTCATGACCCTGCTCGTTGCTATGGCGCCAACTAATATTCCTGAGGCTTTCGGGCACAATAAACCCTTGTTTGCGGCTGACAAGATTGCCAAGTGGAACTATAGCCAGTTCAAAGCCATCGCAGATTCGACGGCTGGCTGGATTTTGAATAATCATAAATTGCGTAAGTTCATATTTTACATGAGTACTTTCAGAGAGAGGCGAGCAAACATTGAACAAACCAGAAGACAAACCAGTTAACCCCCAATGCTTCACAGATTTTGAAGGAAAATTTCACGCACGCTTAGCTGCGGTTATGCCCCGTTACGCTGGCGGCGACGGCGGAGACTCAAAAGTCACGGGCACCAGCGCACGCTACCAGTGCCGAGTCAAAATCGAATACCAAAAAGACCTCATGGGGCTCCTCGAAGAGGGCATGTTGCTTGCGGTTAAGAACTTTAAGCCTTCCTGCGAGGGCGCTGAACGCTACACGCTCATGGAAATCAGCCGCGTCTGGCCTGAACACTTCGGTTTGAGCGGTTTGAGCAACCATGGCTACTATCCGATGCAGTTTGAAATCATCGAGCAGTCTGCGGAGGATTGGCAAACCGACGACAAGTCTACGATGATGATTCAAATCGACGCCATCCCCATAAACTACGACCTCATCATCAAGAACGGCTGCACGTTCGAGTTCGTCAAAGGCTTCTCTTATCCAGTGGTCGGCAGTCCCATCTTTGTCTTAAACAGTGAAATGATTAACCGCATGTACAACCAAAAAATCGCCGCACAACTCGGTGTAGACACAGCAAAATCCTGCGAAGACGCACGGTTAGACCCACGGCTGGGCACGATAAAGATGTTTGAGGCAAGCCAAACCAAAATTCCCATTTACGTTGACTTTGAAAAGTTGATTCGCTACCACTTTGGCGTGTTCGCTTTTACAGGCGGCGGAAAAAGCAACCTCATGTCCAACGTGTTGCGCCGAATTATGCTTCACACTGATAATACTAAAACAGTTATTTTTGATATAAGCTGTGAATATGCGTTTCTATTACTTGATGTTCTTGCTGATTCTAACGTGAATGCCAAACTAATTATGGAGCATCGCATTGATTCGATTGAACAGTTTTACAACTCTGTCGTCAAACCACGGGAATATGAGACAGACGAACGTACTAGAGACGGCTTGCAGGCGATTATGGCTCAGCGTAAACTGTCTTACTATGCTAAGCCCAAGCAGGTGATCCCGACCTATTCCCAAGTAATGGAGGAGCTTGAGAATATACGCAAAGAATCCACTGCTAAGCCCGTCTACATAAACGCTATTGACGCCATTCACGACGATATTCGCCAGTTCGTTGAGGCTAACGGTCTCAGCGAGAACCAAGAGGTCACAGAGGAATTTGTCACCCACTTGGATGTTCTTGCTCGAGAAGCCATGGAAAGCTACAAAATCAATGAAAAAGCAGGTTTGTATGCGTGGGCAACAACAAGAAACAAAATTTTGGACTTATTTAAAAAACGAGAAAACGCTTCAGATAAAACCAGTGAGGGATTAACCGTTGAAGGCATCCGCGAGTTACTTGAAGACAAAACCACAAATCTAGTGGTTATTTCCATCTCAGACCCTTATACAATCAAAGAACTCGCAATTGACCTAACCCGAGACTTACTTGTAAGGCGAAAAAGACGTTTTACAGTGAAACCCTACATCTTAGTCGTTTTTGATGAGGCGCAGGAATTCATCAGCAACAAAGAAGGCGGCATAGAGGGCAAATGCTCAAGTCACGTGGAGACACTGCTCCGCCAAGGACGCAAGTATGGGCTCGGCGTCTGCATAGCCACCCAGCGAATCGCTTACTTAAACACTAACGCGCTCCAGCAGTTGCACACGTATTTTGTGGGCACGCTACCACGACCATACGACAGGATGCTGGTCAGCGACACCTTCATGATTGACAAAGGCATTCTGGAAAAAACGTTAGAGTTCGCGCCCGGTGAATGGTTACTGAGTAGCTACATTGCAACAGGCATGGAGAACGTGCCGATATTCATAAAAGCCGACAACGCTGAAAAAGAAATAGAAAAGTACCTATCAAAAAACCGCGGGTAAAAGCCGTGAGCATTGAGCTCCCAGAAGCCCACATTCTTTCTGGGCAGATGAGTAAAGAGCTATTAGGTAAGGAAGTGGCGGACTGCAAGCTACGGAATGTTTTGAAGTTTCAGGATTTAGGCTTCATAAACATTTACGCATCAGACTTTAACCGATTGCGCGGGGGCAAAATCGAATCGGTAGTTTCAAGGGGCAACGTCATAAGGGTAAAGCTTGATAACGGCACTAACCTGCTTTTGGCTCCTGAATACGGTGGAGTAATACTCTATCACCCAAACAGCAACAGCGCGCCCTCAAAGTTTCACCTAAAAGTCTCCTTCAAAGACGACTGAGCATTAACGGTCACGTTGACTGGTATGGGCATGATCAAAGCGCTCACCGATGAGGAACTCAAAGACAGCTACGTCTACAAACGCGACTTCTCAGCCACCGCCTCGCCGCTGGATGCTGAATTCACTTTTGAACGCTTCACAAAAGACCTTGCAGGCAGAAACGTGAACATCAAAACAGTGCTTGTTGGCAAAGATGCCATCGTAGTGGGTTTGGGTAACAGTGCATTCCAAGATATAATTTACAGAGCCAAAATTCACCCTAAACGAAAAGCTTCCGACTTAAACGAAAAGGAAAAACGTGCGCTCTACGATGCGGTGTAGCTGGTGGTTGAGCAGAGAATCAAGCTGGGCGGAAAAAACCAGTTCATCGGCCTCTACGGAAAACAAGGCACCTATGCGCCAGCAATGGGACCAAACATGAAAGGGAGAGCCTGCACGGTATGCGGTACAATGGTTGAAAAGCTAAGTTTAGGCGGCGGGCAAGTTTACTTCTGTTCACGCTGTTAAAAATAACGTTGTAGAGAGCGCCTAAAAAGTTGCTTTCATCACTTGTAAAGGCTTGAATAGAAATACTTTAAAGGCAAAAAGAACAAAGGCATTTTAGTTGGGCTGTTAGCATGGTAGAAAAACTGTCAAAATCCGACATAGCATTCATAAAACAATTACCCGTGGGTCGCCTTGCCACAGCAACCGAAGACTGCGAGCCAGTAGTGCGTCCAGTCTGGCCTGTTTTCGACGGCGTGTACGTTTACATAGCTTCTGACCCTGACACACCTAAAATAGAACAGATAGAGGCAAACCCGCAAGTCTCCTTAGTTTTTGACGATTACGACCGAAAGAACTGGTCAAACTTTAAAGGCATCCGCATCCAAGGCGAAGCAGAAATTCTCTGGAATGGTGAAGAATACCGATATGCACATGACCTTCTCAAGGAAAAGTATCCAGAGTATCAAACTGAGGAAGGCGGCTGGAAAGAAGGCGAGATACCCATAATCAAAATTACACCCACCGCTTTTAATAAATGGGCTTCAGGCTCAAAATTCTAAAATCAGGAAATAGAAAAATGGGCGTCTATTTTGACCATTGATAATTAGAAAATTCTATAGCATCTATGATGTACTGGGAGAAGTCTTTGCTTTCACACTGGTCGGAGTACATAACAAAGCCATCGAAGGCAAAGAAGTACATGTTTTTCCGTCGATAGATAATTTTCGGCTTAGCGATGCGCACAAGCTCCAGAAAGTTTTTTCTATCAAACTTTACTCGATAAGAACTTGATTCACTTGTCGTTGATGCCGTAGTCGCAGCTATCATTGCTGTTTCACCCACTTTATCACCTAATTGCAATATAGACTATTTTAATATTAACAGTTGCCTAACAAAACTATATAGACTATAATGCCTCCAAACTCAAGCTATTTTTTTCAATAAAAAACTTTTATATCTTAGGGATTGCTCCTTTCTGTAGAAGGTAACTTTTATGGCTGTAAAAATAACACCAGAATATATTGACCTCTTAAACCAAGCGGTTGAACGCGAGTTCAAAGTTTCAATCCAATACTTCCTCCAACACGCAAAAATGGAAAAACTCATACGGCGAACCCTCCCAGAAAACATCCTATTAGACAAAACAACCTATGACGCAATCGGCAAGTTATTGCACGATATTTCGATAACAGAAATGAAGCATGCCGCAGCCATCATGGAACGCATATACTATCTCGGCGGAGAAGCAACCACAAAGTCCAGTAAACCCGAAATCGGCAACAGCATAAGCGAATTCGCAAAACTCGACATGAAAGCTGAAGAAGAAGCACTAAACCTGTACAGAAAAATAATAGAAACATCGGGGCAAATGGGCGATTGGCAAACCCGAGAAATGTTTGAGAAAATCTACCGCGAAGAAGAAGAACATCTCTTCAAATTCCAAGAATACACCGCTTTCCAAGACGAAGTAGAAGAACCAAGCAAGGTTCCCTTGCCTGAGTGGCGCAAAATCTTCACCGACGACTATTATACGTTGCTAAACAAGGCTGTAGCGGCAGAAATCACAGGAATCATCCAGTACACTAACCAGCATGAAAAAGCTGCCCTGCTAGCACTAAGAATGAAAAAAACCCCGCTGGAAGCCATCGCTGACACCAACAAAGCCGACGTTGTAAGCAAACTCCTCAAAGAAATTTTTCTAGTAGAAATGCAGCACCTCGAAAAAATCAGCGAACGCATATACCTAGTTGACGGCGAAGCCACAGTAAACCCAGACCCACTTCCAGTAGTCGGCGAAACAGTAAACGACATGTTACTCCTTGACCACGCACTTGAAAGCAAGGCAATCTCACTTTACCGAGAGATTATCGCTGAAGCTCTAAAGCGGGGCGACACGACCACAAGACGCATGTTTGAAGAGATTGTGCAGCAAGAGGAAGGGCACTTCTGGGACTTCGACGACTTCGTAAGATAACCGCTTCCTTTCAATCTCTTTTTAATTTCTTTAAAGTTTGGTTTTCCCGAAAACTTAAATCTCCAAAGCAACAAGAAGTACATGTGGCAGAGGCGAAGAGGATGAGCGAAGAAGACTATCAGCCTCGTTGCATAAACTGCGGAAACTTTATCGACGATTGTGAATGTGTTTGCCCTTACTGCGGCGAAACAGCGAAATGCACGTGTTGCATAGGCACCGATAAAGCAACTGGCGGCGGATAGCCACTCAAACAAAAAATTTTCGCGATGGGAAGGCAAAATGGTAATTGAAAGTTTAAACTGGATGGCAGGTGGACCGCAAGGAAGCGGCGTTGACACAGCATCCACCATATTCGGCAGAGCCTGCGGTTACGGCGGCTTGTGGGTCTTCGGCAGAAGAGAGTACCATTCAAACATTAAAACCATGCACAGCTACTTTCACCAGCGTGTTTCAAAACAGCCAACGCTAGCAAATATTAGTGATGTGAACTTGCTGGCAGCTTTTGATGCAGAAACGGTTGTGCGTCATGTTGGCGAAGTCGTGAGTGAAGGTGGCATAATCGTTGATTCACGCGAGCTGGGCATCAATGTTCTAAAGGACATCAAGACTTTCTCACAAGAATACAAAACTCAAGTCCAAGAATTCATGCAGAACAATGGGGTTGGCGAAACCATCAGGGACTTCTTAAACTACGCCAAAGAAAGAAAAATTCAGGTTTTCACTGTTCCATACCTTGATTTGCTCAAGCAAGTCGGCGAAAAAATCAACGTAGACAAAATCAGCACGCTTTCAAAAATGATTAATGTCTTAACTATCGGTGTATCTTTTGCGCTTCTAAAGTACGACCGAAAACTCGTTGAAGACGCCATTAAAGCTACCTTCCACGAGAAAATCGTCAACATGAACCTCACAGCCGTAAACACAGCCTATGATTATGCAGAACAAAACTTTGAAGTTAACAATTTCAAGCATAAACTCGAAAAACAAGAAACCAACGAGCCGAGAATTTTCTTAACTGGAAACCAAGCTGTCGCCATGGGCAAAATCCTTGGCGGATGCAGAGTCCAAACATACTACCCCATCACCCCCGCAGCAGACGAGAGCGAATACATAGAAGCCCACGAAATCATAAAAACCAAACAGGGACAAGAAGCAGTAATCGTCCTCCAAACCGAAGACGAAATCGCCGCAGTAAACTCAGCTTCAGGAGCATGCCTAGCAGGCGCACGAGCAGCAACAAGCACTTCAGGACCAGGCTTTTCACTTATGGCTGAAGGCTTAGGCTGGGCAGGCAACAACGAAGTCCCGCTTGTTATCACGCTTTATCAGCGAGGTGGACCATCAACTGGGCAGCCTACAAGGCACAGCCAACAGGACTTGCGCTTTGCAATGCATGCGGCTCACGGCGAATTCGCAAGAATCATCCTTGCTTCAGGCGACATAGAGGAATGCTTCTTTGACGCGGCTGAAGTTTTTAATTTAGCGGAAAAGTATCAGATGCCAGTTATTCACTTGATAGATAAAGGCTCAGCTAACTCGTCCCAAACATATCCAGTCTTTAACTATGGCAATACGAAAATTGATAGAGGGCAGATTGTTTCTGAGCAAGATTACGAAGGCAAAGAATACAAGCGTTTCCAATTCACAGAAACAGGCATCTCTCCAAGAGCCTTCTTAGGAACAAAAAACGCCGTCCACTGGTACACAGGCGACGAACACAACGAGTTTGGCAACATAAACGAGGAACCAATCATAAGGCGACGCATGATGGAGAAACGCATGAAAAAACTCGATTTGGTAGATGCGGAAGTGCCGTTGGAGATGAAGCTTAACTTTTTTGGCGATAAAGACTCAGAAAACACAGTGATTAGTTGGGGTTCACCTAAAGGCGCAATAATTGAAGCCCTAAACCAACTCAAAGAGGAAGGCTACAGCTTAGGCTTTATTCAAGTGCGCATGATTCATCCGCTTCCCTCTGCCCAAATCCGCGAGATGTTGCAGAACAAAAAAAGAGTCATAGACATAGAAGACAACTACACTGCACAACTTGCAAGCATAATCACTGAAAAAGCACTCGTGAAACCCAACTACTACGTGCTTAAATACACAGGCAGACCTATGATGACCACCGAAGTCTACAACGCCATTAAATTAATCCTAACTGACCAAGCGCCATCAAGGCAGGTGTTGATGAATGGAGCGTAAACCTTCAGATTACAAAACCGATGTCTACGTTGACTGGTGCCCAGGCTGCGGCGACTACGGAATTTTGAGCGCGCTACAGATGGCGCTGGCAGAACTAAACCTTGAACCACACAACGTAGTGGTTGTTTCAGGAATAGGAAACTCTGGAAAAACGCCGCACTTTGTTAAAGCTAACGGTGTGCACACGCTTCACGGCAGGCTTTTGCCTTTCGCCATGGGCATCAAAGTGGCTAATCCGAACTTGGAAGTTATCGGTGTGGGCGGTGACGGCGACGGTCTTGGAATTGGGGCTGGGCACTTTGTGAGTGCAGGACGAAGAAACATTGACATGACCTACATAATCTATAACAATGGGGTTTATGGCTTAACGAAAGGCCAAGCTTCCCCGACGCTTAAGCTTGGGATGAAGACAAAGTCGCTTCCAAAACCAAACATCAACCAAGGCTTAAACGCAATTTCGCTTGCAATCACTGCAGGCTACACTTTCGTTGCGCGCTCGTACGCTTTTGATGTCATGCACCTGAAAGATACGATAAAACAAGCCATACAGCATAAAGGTTTAGCGTTCATCGACTGCTTGCAACCCTGCCCCGTCTACAACGACATTAACACGAAAGCTTGGTATGC
The DNA here is from genome assembly GCA_026014725.1 of Candidatus Bathyarchaeota archaeon. NCBI lineage: Archaea > Thermoproteati > Candidatus Bathyarchaeota > Candidatus Bathyarchaeota archaeon. The sequence continues at coordinate 33,957 of JAOZHV010000026.1, forward strand.
TGGCGAAGACCGCCCAGACCCAACCACAAGCAAGCCACAGTCAAGACTATATAAGTTACAAGAAGCAGGCTTTGACCCACTCGTCAAAGATGAAAGTGAAGTTTTCAAGAAGAAAGTTGCAGGTATGGAAAAGGCTCAGGAATGGGGCGACAAAATCCCAATCGGCGTCTTCTACCAAAACCCGCTCGAACCCACCTTCCAAGACCGCTTCACTCAGCGCATACCTTTCTATGTGGAGAATCCGCCTGCTAAGCAACAGCTCAAAGACGAGAACGGCACATCAACGGTTGATTTAAGCGAGTTTATGGATGACCTAAAAACAAGCTAAAATTTGAAAAAAGTAATTGTGAAGAAGCCTTCTCCTTTCTTCTCACAAGTACTATTATGTTAATTCAGCTTATAAATCACTATTTCCACTATCGATATATCACGAAAAAAAGCTCTCTTCACAGCTTCTCTGCTTCCTCATCACAATAGCAGTCTTCAGTAAAACGCGGAGTGCAAATACAATAAAACACCAAGTCTGTCCTGCCCGTGTTAGTTATCTTTTGAGAAGTGCCTGCAGGAATAACAATAACATCGCCAGCCTCAACATCGGCTGATGGCAAGTTCCCAACGATCACTTTGCCCTTTCCGCTAGTAACAAGATAGATTTCGTCAACATCTCTTAGATGGTGCGCTACGGTTGTGACACCTGCCTTGACTCTTGCTCGTGCAACTGACACTTTTTTGGTGCTGTAGTTTTCAGCTATGAAACAGCGTTCGGGCGTGAAGTGCTCATTTAAGGACTTGGCTTTTACAATTTTCGGCTCCATTTTCTTCACTTTGGTGCTTGGTGCGTGATATTAGAAGGTAACTAAGGATGTATGCTCAATTTTAATTATATCGTTTACGCAAACTTTAACATGAGTGGTATTTGCGTTAAATTGGTTTCTTTTTACGAAACAAGCGCTGTTTTGCATTTTTTTATTTTTGTTTTTTTGTTTATTTTTCATGGTGTTGGTTTTAAGTTAATGGGTTATATTGCAGGTTTGATGTGAAAATAGCTTATATAGTACACTAACTGTAGTGTTTGGATTAAGCTTGTTGACACTACAGTTATATCGCGGCATGAGTATGTATAAAGTATGAGATGTCCCTACTGCAACTCGGAAAATTCCAAAACATTAGAAACACGCGAGTCTCCAGAGAACACCACACGCCGACGAAAAGAATGCATCAACTGCGGCAAACGCTACACAACCTACGAATATCTAGAAACAGTTGAACTCATGGTTAGAAAGAAAGACGGCGAACTAGAACGCTTTGATGTTAACAAGATAATCCGCGGCTTGCAGAAAGCATGCGAGAAACGTCCAGTAACTATGAGCCAAATCAACGAATTAGCAGAACAAGTACGCCAAGACCTCATGCTCAAAGGCACCGAGGAAATCGCATCCAGAGAGATCGGCGATTTAATAATGCAACACCTAAAGAAAGTTGACCGCATCGCGTACATTCGGTTTGCTTCAGTTTACAAGCAGTTTGAAGAGCCTGAAGATTTCAGGCGAGTAATTTCGGAAGTGAAAAAATCATGAAGTTTGTATTAAAACGTGACTCTAAATTAGAACCCTTCGATCAAGAAAGAATAACAACCGCAATCTGGAAAGCCGCAAAAGCAGTGGGCGGAAAAGATAAGGAACAAGCCAAACGCATCAGCGATGAAGTCGTCGCTGAGTTACAGAGGTTATATGGCGACGATGGCGTGCCCACGGTTGAGGAAATCCAAGACATAGTAGAAAAACGCTTAATCGAAAACGGTCATGCCCAAACTGCTAAAGCATACATCCTCTACCGTAAACAGCACAATGACATGCGCGAGTTAGCTGCGCTGTTGAGTTCTTCAGACATGGTAGACCAGTACCTTGAGGTTGAGGACTGGAGAGTAAAAGAAAATAGTAACATGAGTTACTCATTGCAAGGCTTAAACAATTACCTCTCATCCACAGTTATAGCGAAATACTGGATATCACGGATTTACCCACAAAACATTGCTGAAGCACACTTCTCAGGCGACATGCACATCCACGATTTAGGCGTGCTCGGACCTTACTGTGTCGGCTGGGACGTCAGTGACCTGTTGCTTTCAGGATTCGGCGGTGTAGCTGGCAAAATTGAGAGCAAGCCAGCAAAACATTTCCGCACAGCACTTGGGCAAGTGGTAAACTTCTTCTACACTCTGCAAGGTGAGGCAGCTGGCGCTCAAGCGTTCAGCAATTTTGACACTTATCTAGCACCGTTCATACGCTACGACAACTTGTCACAGAAAGATGTCGAACAGGCGCTACAGGAATTCTTTTTCAACATGAACGTACCCACTCGTGTAGGCTTCCAAACACCCTTCACAAATCTTACCCTTGACTTAACCGTGCCAGAATTCATGAAAGACGAAGCTGTACTATACAACGGCAAAGTCACAGGAGACACCTACGGCAGCATGACTAAGGAGATGGAGATGTTCAACTTGGCCTTCGCTGAAGTCATGCAACAAGGCGACTCAAAGGGCAGAGTCTTCACTTTCCCAATACCCACATACAACATAACCAAAGACTTCAACTGGGATTCCCCTGTTTCGCAAGCAATATTCGAAGTTACCGCAAAGTATGGTGTACCATACTTCTCAAACTTTGTCAACAGCGACATGAAACCCGAAGATGTACGCAGTATGTGTTGCCGTCTCCGAATAGACAACCGTGAACTACGCAAACGCGGAGGCGGTTTCTTCGGTGCCAACCCACTGACAGGCAGCATAGGCGTGGTAACACTCAACATTCCAAGAATCGGCTACTTATCCAAGAACGAGGATGAATTCTTTGAACGCTTAGGCACGTTAATGGATATTGCAAAATCCAGCTTAGAGATCAAGCGCAAAGTGCTCGAAACATTCACTGAAAACGGCCTATACCCGTATTCCAGACGTTACCTACGGCACGTTAAAGAAGGTTATGGCAAGTATTGGAAGAACCACTTCTCAACCATAGGCATAGTCGGAGTTAACGAAGCCATCTTAAACCTTCTTGGCCAAAACATCGCGTCACGTGACGGTCAAGCTTTCGCAGTCAAAATCCTAACTTTCATGCGTAACCGCCTAGCCGATTATCAAGAGGAGACAGGTAGCATCTACAACCTTGAAGCCACTCCAGCCGAAGGCACATCTTACCGTCTTGCGCGCATAGATAAAAAACGCTACAGAGATATCATATTCGCCAACCAAAAACGCGTTGTTTCCGAGCACGCTGAACCATTCTACACTAACTCTTCACAGTTGCCGGTGGATTTTGCAGGTGATTTATTCGAAGCGTTAGAGCATCAGGAAACCTTGCAGTCACTCTACACTGGAGGCACAGTGTTTCATATTTTCCTAGGCGAACGCTTACACTCTTGGAAATCCGCTGCTGAACTGATAAAGAAAGTTTCCTGGAACTCGCGCTTGCCCTACTTTACTTTGACGCCGACTTTCAGTATTTGCCCAAATCATGGCTACACTAGCGGTGAACACAAAACTTGCCCAGTTTGCGGAGCCAACTGTGAAGTCTACTCTCGCGTAGTCGGTTATCTGCGTCCCGTGGACCAATGGAATGATGGAAAGCAAGCAGAGTTTGCCATGCGTAAAACCTTTGACAAATCAGCCGTAGTCGCCTCAGCCCCCATTATAGTTTAGGGTGAAAACGAAAAGATGAAGTTTAGTGGACTACAAAAAACAAGTCTCGTGGATTACCCCGATAAAGTAGCCTCCGTGCTATTCACGCCAGGCTGTAACCTGCGTTGCCCATTCTGCCACAACTGGCGCATCGCAGTTGACCCCCAACCCCCATTTCTCCAAGAAGCTGCCGCATTGAAAATTCTTGAGGAACGCAAAAAATACGTTGATGCCGTGGTTGTAACAGGCGGCGAACCATGCATGCACAAAGAACTGCCCAAATTCTTAGCAAAGCTCAAGGAACGAGGTTTCATGGTCAAGTTGGACACAAACGGCTTCTTCCCCGACATACTCGAAGAATGCCTAGCAAACGTGGATTACGTGGCAATGGACGTTAAGACCTGCCGAGAAAAATACAAGCTCTTAGGAGCAAGTGACACAACGGGGCTTATGCGCTCTATGGAAATTTTGAAAATGGGAAAAGTGCCTTACGAATTCCGCACAACTGTCGTTCCAACCCTTGTTACTGCACAAGACGCTAACTCCATAGGCGAAATGGTGAAAGGCTCAAAAATACATGCACTTCAACAATTCGTTCCCCAAGACACACTCGACAAAGGGTTTGAAACACTCAAGCCCTACGCGCCAGAAACAATCACCCAATTCGCACAAATAATAGGCAAATACACAGAACACACCATCCTAAGAATCTAACCCTTCTTCATCAGCACTCGCAACCTACCCCTATAGGGATAGGGGTCTGCGGCAAAGCAAGCAAACCTTGCGTACAATCACATAGCTGCAACTGCTCGCAACAACCCCAACAACCAACAAGCAACCAAAACAAACAAGACAAACAATCAGTGCCTAAACTTAAGGTAGTAAACCGCTCCACCAGCCGCCAACGCACCAACCAACCCAATAATAATATAGAGTTGATACTTCACGTAAATCGGCGGCTCCTCCACCATCACCAGTAATTGTTCACTATCAGACCCCCAAAACGTTTGGGTCTCAACAAAACTTGCGACAACACTCCAAGGACCTGCAGAATCAGGACAAAAACTCCCCGTAAACGTCCCGTTCCGACTAACAGGACAATCTACTTTTTGAGTACTATTACTGGCAAAAAACTGTATTGCAACTGATGACTTGTTATCGTTAGGCAATAGAGTTCCTGCAACCGTTATGTTTTCTCCCAAAAATATCTTCTCTTTCTCTAAAGCAATTTTCAAAATAGGCTGTTCCTTCACGGAATACTTACCTGATGCTGTAAGATTATTCATCAACACGTCATTTGCAACTATCTGATACTGCACCAGCGTACCCGCAAGTTGACCTGGAATCGTGGCGTTACAAGTTTGATTGCTGATTGTCATTTCAAGGACATCAGTTTTGTTCGACTTGTTTGTGGTGTACGATAGTTGCGCTTTCTCTAATGAAACGTTAGCGCCATAAACGTAGGCAATATTGGTTGGTTTACCAGTGGTGACTCTAGACTGAAAACCAAGCGGTGACAAGGTTGCGTCATCAAAACTGGTTTTAAACATAAACTCTACTTCACCTGCACCTTCTTCCCCGATAAGCACCAACTGATAGAGCTTTGCCCCAGCGACATTAGACGTATAATTTAGAAACATTGACTGCCCCATGTATTCACAGCTGGCATAGACGACGCCACGGTAGCCTTCAGTCTCAAAGTTATAGCCGCCCATGCGACCGCTAACGTTTCCATATAATCCTGGCTCCCACGGCAACGGATAGGAGTTCACGCGTAACGATTTAGCGTCATTCATCAGGTAGAGCCTAGCCTCATACATATCTAATGTTTGGGGAACCTTGATGTATACTTCTACTTTTGAACTGTTAGTTAGAAACTCGTAAGCCCAAGCAGTACGAAGTCTAGGTAAACTATTGGAATCCTTGCCTTCAATAGACGTAGTGAACCACTGGTTGCACTCCAAGTTTTCAATTATCATAAAAGTGGCTTGCTGAGAACCTTGACTTTCCCGTGGATCATTTTTTATAACAAACGAGTAGTTGCCCGACTGCTTAGGTATGAAAAATAAATCATCGTTTGCTGTACGTAAATGCTCTGGAAAGCCTGCCGCTTCGGTGTGAGAGCTCTCTAACGTTCCCTGCGGATTAAAAACGTAGATATCATAATCCGTTTTCGCCGTCGCAGAGGTATCTACCCATGCTCCATAACAGTAAATATGGTAAGTGTGCCCTTCCTGCAAGGGACAAGTGACTGTTAGATTTTGACCGATTGGTATCGAGTTTTCATTTATTAGCACTGGAAAAATTGGTTTATCAACCATTACATACTTTGCCAAGGTTTCAGGATCAACATAGGTATGTACATGATTAATGTATTCTGAAGTATTGGTTAATTGTAGGCTATAACCTTGCGCCAAAAAGAGGGGGCTAATGACGACTACTAAAAGTATTATTGATAGTTTTTTAGGGGGGAGATTCTTCTTTTTTAGGCGCAAGGCTACCAGCCTACAATCACTCTGTATAGTGCGCCATGGTTAACAATAATAGTTATGAAGAGTAAATCTTTATTTTCTAAACTGATTCAAAATAAATGGTTCTTGTTTTTTGAGTTTATTATAACTTGAAAATTGGTTTTAGTCGCGCTTCATAGAATCATGGTTCTTACAATACAGTTACAGGCATGTTTAACTTTAGTGGTTTATTGTTGATTCAGATTTTTGAGCTTACTTTATTGTAAATAGTTAAAAGAAGTATATCGTGTATTAAATCTCGCTACAGAAGACATTTATAAGTAAAACACCAATGGCTATTTCAAAGATGAGGTCACATGACAAACAAAAAACCTCAAACTAAAAAAAGAGCCTTAAAAAGGGGAGGTGAACGGAAACAATGAACTATAATTCTTACCGCAGATTGATGAAAAACAAGTATGCCCTCAGCACAGTCGTAACCACTCTCATCATCCTCGTCATCTCAGTTTTGCTGGCTAGCGTAGTCACATACTTCGCAATAAACGTCGTCAGCACTCGTGTCCAAGAAGAAAGTCTGCACTTAACAAAGCAACACATATGGCACAACCCTACAGCAACTGCAGGATCTGCAGATTACACTATAGGATCACTCATGGTCATTAACACTGGTGGCAGAGACATCGTAATAGACAAGTTAGCTGTTAGAGGACAGGAAGCTCCATGGAACGACGCAGTTACTGGCAAATTCGTCCTATACAAGATTACTACAGACCCGATATCATCTGACTTCCAATTCATAAGCACATTTACAAGAACCCCAATAAATCCAGACGACAACGTGATAACAATGGGTGGTGACTCTTACAAGCTAGAAGTTGCTGAAAACGATCTGGTGCTTCCATCAGGATGTACCATGCTAATATACATCGTTAACCCAGACAGCATTACCATTAACGACATTGGTCTAACTGTTAGCATTACACTATATACAGCACAGGCAATGTACTACAGAGAAGCTAACGTGCAAGCATACGCTACGGGCACTGGTTCCAGTTAAACCAGTCAAATACCCTTCTTTATTCTAATTTATTTTTTAATTAACTTTCGATATGCTAGCGCAAGTGTTAATCAGTAAACTTAGTTTGGCAATCTTCATGGTAGACTTGATGCGAAGAAGTAAGGAGTGCGCCTCTTCACAACTCTGTTATTTCTTTATTGTTACTTTTTGAAGCTCAATGACACATTCGATGCAAGTAAATACGCTGCAAATAGTCCAAAAGACAATTGGAACAGACCACTTATATTCAAGAACTGACTCTCCATGAAACTACCAAAAGAATTCCACAAATATGTAGGCATCAAAACATTTGATGCAGTTATCATATAGCCAGTAATTATCTGTGCATTGTATACCATAATCAATCCAAAAAGGATTGCGAAAAATCCAAAACAGCACCCAATTATTCCCCTTAGTTTTCTGTTGCCAATAGTCATTCCGCCAAACCCTAATCCCCCCAGAGCCCCACAGAATATGAGAGCCAAGCCGAAGTAGTTCTGTGCTACTGTTGTTATTGCCCACATCATTAGGCCAGCGATGAAGATTCCAATTATGCCGCCCAAGAACCCTGAATGTATATGTTTTATTCCTTCTTGTTTTGAGTCACAGAAGTTTTGCAGTTGTGTGGTCTCTGTAGAGATATCGAGTTTTTTACCACTCGTTATTGAAAAAACAGTAATGGTGTAAAGCGACAATGTAATCAACAATATGCCGGCAATATTATCATTTAACCAAACTTCACCATTCAAAAACGAAGTTAAATTGAATAAAATAATCAATGTTAAAGAAACAATCAACAAAGCCTTCATAAATAAACTAGCAACTTTCTCGGCTGTGATAAGCTTGCCACGAATGACATAAACTGGTGCTAGAACTACTGGACCGAACAAAACAAGCAAATTTACAATAATCAATAACGAAAACATCAATGACATAAACCAGAGAAACTGGTTATTCATCAATGCTAACGCACAGAACAAGCCTCCACTATAGATAGCATAAATCAAAATCAAGGAAAGCCCACTTAATCCAAGTAGTTCAATTAATGTGGTGGTCAACATCCCATTTTTTAGTTCAGAGTAGAATTGTTTACCAACGAATATTCCAAGCGCTATAAACGAGCATAGTACAAATAATAGTAATATTGTACTGTTATAGTTAAGCGAGAACTGGGTGCCAGTTAATACTTGATTTTCCATGTAATTCCCATCGTCAGTAAAGATTGGTTGGTGCTGAAAAACGGTTGTCTGGGAGGCAGAGAAGAAAAATGCAAAAATAACTATGGTTAACAGTCCACATGCGATTAATAAAAATAGTATTTTTCGGCTCTTTGGTGGCAGTGAGTTTAGGTTACCGACAATTTTAGTAAACAAGAATCCAATGAATCCGAGAATTTTTCCCCAGAGCAAACAAGTAAGTGATGCTATAGTGATGCTTACTCCAAATAGAAGTATCGCCGTGTTAAATATTCCTGAAAATACACCGTAAGGACTCAAACTCTTCGGAACCACGTTAATCCCTATTAATGCCAATACTGTGATTATTACTCCAAAAACGGTCAATGAACATAATGTATAGCTGACCAAGTTTTTCTTGCCTTTAGAACCAGCATACACTGCCATACACAAAAGGATAAGTGCCACAAAAAAAACGATGTATAAATTCAATGTTTGAGTAGCAACTGAGAAAACAGCGTTTACATTAAATGGGCCACGCTCTACACGAAAAGCTGTCACGTTTAAAAACTTCATAAACGCGGTTGAACTATCATCTGAGCGAACCCAGAATGGACTATAAGATTGACTAAAGACGACATATGCAGGTTCTGAAAAGTTGCCGGATACGGATATGCTGTTAAAGTCTTGTTTGTAATCGATTCTTTCTTCAAGGAGCAGGTCAGAAAAATTTTCTAACGTAAGGTTTGCTATGCTCAGGTTTTGGTTATTATCTTTAAGTGCGAAAACGTTGCCTTTGAAATAGAGGTTTTCATATACTATTGAATGTTCATCTTCATGAACTGTGGCAAAAAATTGGGATGCATTATCAAAATAGCTGATATATTCGGAAGATTTGGTGAAATTAGTTTCAATCAGAATATATTTGACGCCGCAAATTGTTGCGAGCAAAGTGAAATTGCCAGGATCTTGTTCTGCCTTTAATGTATCAAACTTTTTGTTTAATGTCGAATAAAGCTCGCTTGCTGGTGGATAAGACCTTAATGCAATTACTGATTCTCCTACTATTTCATGGTTGATTAGGGAAGATTCATAATTTGTGTACCCCCAGACCACAGGGTATTTCAGGATACGAAAATCGTCCGACTGGTTTTGAATAAACTGATGGCCACCTGTTAATTCTGGTAGAGGAGATATACCCGGGGAAACTCCAACGGTAATGTCAGCAAAGACGATGGTGGCTACCGCGATGATTAATAAAGTATTGAAAAATTTTGTTTTTTTCCCTGTTGACTTAAACCAATAGAATTTATTTTGCAGAAACTCAGATAGACAGAGCAATCCGTACCCTGCGCACATGCAGATTGAAAAAATTACAATAATTTGAGTTCTAGAAGGGACTCTGACAAATAATGTTGTTACTAATTCTGCTAATGGTGTTCCTATGGCTATAAAAAAGAAAAAAACTAGAACAAGCAGGTGGAAAAAATAGTTTTGGAGATTCGTCTTTAACTGGGTTTTCCTGAAGGTTTTGTGTAAGAATAAGGGAACAAGCGCGATTGCAAAGAGGGATACCCCAAGGTAGAGTGATGTTATTTGTGATATGAATCCATCAGGTATAGAACCGGAATTTCTAATAAAAAAAAGGAACGGCGGTGAATTGTACTTTTCTGGGATGCTCATAACGGAAAGTGCGTTAGTATTTTGAATTAAGGTGAAACTAATCAAGAAGGGTGCGCAGAATAGAGAAAAAAGAATAGCGCATTCCACTATACGTTTTAAAATAGCGTTCCTTTGTACCCAAGAAGGGTTAATAATTAATTGGTATACAATTCTCAGCAGAATATAGAAAATGGCAAAGATTGTAACCTGCAAGTCACCGAGGAATAATGAAATTAAGGAAATTGTTGCGTAACTCATATTTTTTCTGTTGGGAAAAGAGAACATTTTCTCAAAAAGAAGAAAAACCCCTGGCATTAAGGCTGCAGCCAATATAAAACCAATGTGCCCATTGTTTATATGTGAAAAATAGAACGTGCAAAACGAGTAACCTACCGAGAATATCCAAGCGATTGCTGTTTTTTTGAAATAATAGGCTGCTAATTTGAATGATAAAACCTGAGAAACGACTAAAGTAGCTAAAACAAAAACTTTCAGCCAAAAAATCGGGTCGTTTAAAATGAGGTTTAAAATGAGAAATGAGGTGTGCGGAATATTTGGGATATTACTAACGTTGTAAAAAGTGGCTACTGATCCACCATAAAAATTAAACAACCAAAAGGTACCAAAAGGTAAATGACCTGAATTAATAATCCCAAGGTTATTAACAACAATCGACAGAGATTGAAACCCATCGCTGGTTCCAACACCTATCATGAAGGTGCTTGGAGAAAAAATAAACCGCCCAGCATACCATAAAGTAAACACCAAAGACAAAAAAGCAAAAAGTAAAACCTGCTTGTTTTCCCAAAGTTTTTTCGAAGCAGACATTCTCTTGCTGGAAGCTACTGTAAGTTCAACTTTCGAACTTAGTGAATTGCATTCTCGCTGATTATTGGTGAATGCAGATTCTTCCATCATAGCTTCTCCTTGAATGGAGTTCATTCTTGCTTTTTAATTAATATAGAGATTATGAAGTACAAATCAGTATTAGCGGTTCAATAGCTGGTCAAGTGGGGGGATTCGATGCTGTAGATAAATGTCCAACTTAGACCTTGGAAGTCCAGCCTTTTTCTGTATGATACCACCATGACACCGTATGGCTTTGTCTGTGTACCGTATTACACACTTATTTAAAATAAACATCCTGATTCATTACCTTGAATATACAAAGTCGAGGTAGTTGCAGTGCATAGGCTGGATAATCAAAATATTCTCGTTACTGGTGGCACAGGCTTTGCTGGTAGTTATGCAATAAAAAAATTGATTGCTGAAGGATACAATGTTTTTGCTTTTGTGCGAAGTAGTGAAAAACTCGCAAACGTTTTAGGTCAAGATTTTGTTGGACAAAGTCGCTTAAACGTTGTGGAAAATGGATATCCAGAGAAATCCAGCGTTAGCGATTTAACAAAGTTAATTGAAGAACGCCGGATTACGACAATAGTGCATGTTGGCGCTCTTGCGAGAGAGTACTCTAGCATTCCTTGGAATGACTACTTTGAAACCAACGTTAGATGGACTAAAAACTTGGCGTCTGCTTTTCTGAAAGCGAATGTAAACCATAACAAATTCGTCTTCACAAGCACAGTTGGAGTTTATGGAACAATACCGCTGAATACTCCGGCCAATGAGGAAACACCTTACAACCCCGATGGAAAATATCATAAATCTAAAATGTTAGCCGAACAAGAACTGCTGAAACTGAAATCTGAAGCAAATTTGCCTCTTGTGATAGTTCGTCCTTCAATAATGTATGGCGTCAACGATTTTGGTTTTCTATACAAAATATTTAATCTTTCAAAGAAAAAAATATATCCACTTTCAAGCAACAATCCTCAATTCCACATGCTTGATGTTGAAACCCTTGCCGAAGTTTATGCTAGACTTGTGGAACAGGAAAACCTTGCCTACTGGGTTCTTAACGTATGCGATAAGGAACCAATAGCGGCAAAAACTTTACTAAACTTCATAAAAACCTCGACGCAGTCTAGCTATTTGACTATTCCCTCATCTTTTTTCTCTTTTTTAAAAGCGATGTCTAAACTGAACGCCCAGCGGTCAATAACCTTTAAACTAATCAACGAGAGTTGGTTCTACAATGTTAACCGCCTATACCAAACTCTCCGTTTTGAGCCAAAAAATACAATCAGCAATTTAGAAAGCAAATATCTAACTTGGTACAACGGATATGCATAATCATGGGAATCACCTCAGAAAATTGGAAACAATTTTTTTTTAATAGCAATGAAGGGCAAGGTACGCTTTACGACCGTTTAATTCTTCATTCTTTTTTTGATAGATTCATTGAAAATAACAAGATACAAAGCGCCTTGGATTGCCCATCTTTTGGAATGACAGGCTTTTCAGGTATAAACAGTGTTTACCTTGCAAAAAAAGGCATAAACGTAACCGTAGCTGATGATGATGCAGAAAGATTACTTTGGACAAGAAAACTTTGGGAAAAAATTGGCATGGGCAAGGCAGCCACTTTTGTACAAATAGATGATTGGTCAAACCTGCCATTTAAAGACAACAGCTTTGACTTGGTTTGGAATCTTTCTTCGTTATGGCATATAAGAGAAGATCAGGTCCCTGGACTAGTGAGTGAACTTGGGCGGGTCTACAGTAATGTTTTGTTTATAAGTATTCACAATGCCAAACAATTAGTATACCCAGTATACAAGAAAATAGACTCAGGTTTCTTTGAAATAATAAATGAGCAATTTTGCAAAGAGGAATATCTGACTAACTTATTTAAAAGAAAACTCAAAGGTGCCGAGTTTTCTGAGAAAGGCTATTTTGTAACGACACCTTGGCCAGGTCTAATAATCAAAAAAGAACAAATTTTCGGCGGCTCCAACTCTGAAAACCACCGCCGAATTATTAACATAAAAAGAATGGATGAAATGAAAATACCTGAGTATATTAAATATCTGGATACGAATGCTAAAAACAAAATGAAAAATCTAATGCTTTTAGAAATGTTGCCAAATTTTGTAAAAAAGTATTGGGCCCATCTTACCTATTATGTTTTTCAAAAGAACACTTAGTCAACAGTTGGTGGTTTGAACGGGGTCGGTTACACGTTTAGTAATTACCGGTGCTGGATATGGGCTGAAAAACCTTGGCGACGAAGCATTTCTTTCCGTGATGTTGCACCGATTCAGACAGGAAACCCCAAATGCCCACATAACTGTTCTCTCCTTTAATCCAGCTGAAACAAAAAAATTGCACCGCGTAGAAGCATTAAACGCTTTAGGACTCAAAGCCTTCATATCATTAATAATGTCAAATAAAATCGTGCTGGGAGGAGGCGGAATTTTCGATACTTACGTTGGTGGATCAATAAACCTGACTAGTTATTACTCGCTAGCCGTGTCTGCAATAGGTATCTTAATGAAGAAAAATATCCAATTCTACGCAATTGGGGCTAACTCACTTTTTAATCGCTTTGTAAAACTAGCACTGTTTTTTGTAATGAACAGACCAAATGTTACCATATCTGTTAGAGACAGCGATTCCAAAGGACAACTAAAATCAGTTGGTGTTAATAAAAACATCAAAGTTGTAATGGACCCTGCCGCAGATTTGCCGATTGAATCACGCGATATCTCAAATGTAATTCTGCAAGAACATAACGTTAACCTTGACAAGAAACTTGTTGGGTTTACGCTAAGATATATCGGTGGACCAAATGAAAAAATCGTTCTTAGCTCAATTTCAAAGTTTATTGATTGGTTAATAGAACAGAATATGGAGGTTGTTTTTATCCCCATGGCTAAAGCTAGCCATAAGAAAGAAGAAAATGACCTTTTATTTGCACAAGAAATCATCGCCAGAATTAAACATAAAAAGGACTTGAAAGTAATCACGAACGATTTAACCCCTAGCCAAGTAAAAAGCATAATTAATCGCTTGGACCTTTTGGTCGGAATGCGCTTTCACTCTTTTATTTTCGCCCATTCCACTAATACACCTTTTATTGGAATCTCGTATTCTCAAAAAGTTTCAGCCTTCCTAAACTCTATAAGCGAACAAGAGCTCAAAATCGAACATGTATCTTTTGAGACCCTAAAAAAAATAGCCAGTGAGAAACTGCGACTCGAAACAACATGATGAAATCTGACAGAACGGCGTACTTTGTATGTCATAGTAATAACACGCAATTTCATTTATTGGCTTTTAATAATAATTCAGACTGTAGTTGACATCAATGACGCAAAGCAGTCTTACGAACTCTGATTGTTCAGTTGGTAATGTTGAGTGTTCGGCAATGAAAGTAGGAGTTGCAATTCCAACTTTTAACGAAAAAGAAACTCTTGCGCATCTAGTTGAAAGGTTATTTAGTGTTTTTGATAGCGCTAGGGTTCCTTTCAGGCTTGTAATTGTTGACGATAACAGCACCGATGGTACAGGCAAATTAGCTGATAATCTAGCAGAAAAGAATCGGAATATTTCAGTTATACATAGATCTAGAAAACTTGGCTTAGGAAGTGCCTACAAAGACGCCTTCAAGTTTCTGCTTGACGACTCAGCAATAGGTGTAATAATGGAAATGGACGCTGATCTCTCCCATAAGCCTGAGTACATACCGAGTCTCCTCTCTAAAATCGAAGAAGGCTATGATGTAGCAATTGGGTCGCGGTACATAAACGGCGGCGGAATTGATAAAGAATGGACCGCCATGAGACGCCTCATAAGCAAATCGGCAAACTTCCTAACAGTCATGTTCTTGGGCTTAAACGTCAAAGATGCGACGAGCGGATTTCGTGCTTACGAGTCGTATGCGTTGAGAACTATCGATTTGTCAAAGGTTCGAACCAATGGTTATGCTTTTCAAATAGATATGCTCGCGCAGTGCAGAAAAGTTGGTTGCGAAATAGCAGAAGCTCCCATCATTTTTTACGAGCGAAAACATGGAAAATCAAAGCTTGCGAGGCAATCGATACTTGAATTCATACGAACTTTAGAGAATGCTTTCTTTGTAAGAATATTTTCAACATTTCAAACTGCTTTTCTGTCTTCCTCAATCGCAATTGCCAACGCACTTTGGATCGGTATAAAACCTCTGCGTGTAGCAATAAAACAGGCTAATGCGAGACCTTCATCTAATGAACAGAATCTTGCAGTTCTAAAAAGGGATGGGCATTTTCTCAAGGTGAAGTAAATGGCAACTATACTAGCTAATTCTGAAGAGGAGCTTCCTTTTCTGCAAATAAAGGCACCTAAGCGCGCTTTTTCTACTTCTAGCATGATGGTCGGAATAGCTGCTTCTAATGAGGAGCAGAACATAGGCTTCTTACTAGATAACTTGGTTAATTGTTCACAGCCAGAAATTGAATCCATATGCATAATTTCTTCTGGCTCAATTGATAAGACCAACGAAATAATTGAGCACTATGCTCAGAAAGACGCAAGAATCCAACTAATCACTGAAAAAGAAAGAAACGGAAAAGCATCAGCGCTAAACTTACTCCTTGAACAATCAGAGAAATACGACTACATGATCTATACTGGTGGCGATAACCTGCCGTGCTCTGGAGCTTTAGAACGTTTACTATCTACTCTAAGATCTCAAAATGCCGATATCGTGGGCGCCAGACCTATTCCTGTTGATGATCCGAATACTTTCATGGGCTTTTGCACTCACCTACTCTGGAATCTTCATCATAAAAGTTCCTTGGAAACGCCAAAGATAAGTGGAGAATTGATGGTTTTCAGGAGTAAAATCGTTCGTGAGCTTCCTCCAGCAATAATAAATGATGACGCCTATATTCAGTCTCTTGCCGAATTGAAGAAATGCAAAGTTGCCTATTGCCCCGAAGCGGGAGTGCTTTTAAAAGGTCCTTCTACGGTGCACGATTTCATATGCCAGCGGAAACGGGTTTTCATTGGTCATAAACAACTCGAGTTCTTGATTGGTAGGAAAATTTCAACTATGAAAATACCAAAATGGAAAGATATCTTAGAGGCATGCCCCTTTAGAGGTTTAAAAGGCAGAGCATATGCAGTAAGTTTCATATTGCTTCAGGGAATAGCTTTCATCTCAGCTAAATGGGATTTTGCAAGACACAAATTACCGTTTAAATGGCAGATGGTTAAATCAACCAAGAATCTTCAAAATATGCCAGAAGTCATGTTGATACCTGAAATTGAACCAATTAAAGTAAGACAGTGAAAGGAGTGTCAGGAAAGGAGAATTAATGATTCAAAGTGCTCTTGCGCTTGCCCCAAGGATTATCAATTACAAGTCATCGAGACTTTTTGGCACTAAACCACCACTGCCGATCAACTTAACAATCAGCGTTACAAACCAATGCAACTCAAAATGCAAGACATGCGCAATCTGGAGACAGTATAGTGACCACCAACAATTAAGGGCTACAGAATTTAAAGCTGAAGAATTCAAGAAAGCCTTCGAAAAATTTGAAGGAAAAATTTTTTGGGCTACGCTTAGCGGTGGCGAGCCATTTATGCGGCGTGATATTGTCGAAATATTCGCGTTCCTATGCGAAAACTGTCATCCAGCTGTCGTAAATATTCCGTCAAATGGTCTGCTCTCATCGGTTATTGAAAGTAATGTTAGAAAAATGCTTGAAAAAAACTATGATACAAATCTAACCCTTAACCTATCGCTTGATGGAGTGGGTGAGAAGCATGAGAAAATTCGTGGAATCCCTGGAAACTTTGAAAAAGTTTTAGATACGTATGAGCGAGTAAGGCGTCTCAAAGAAGAGTTTCCACGTTTCCAGATAGGCATACATACAGTTATTTCTAAACATAACATCGCTGACGCGGTTGATGTATACGAGTTTGCCAAGGGGCTTGCTCCTGACTCTTACATAACCGAAGTCGCTGAACACAGAACCGAACTTTTTAACATAGAAGATGACATAACACCAGACGCCAAGACCTATGCGAGATTTGCAAATGCATTGTCAAAAAGTATTCGAACCGATTATTTGAATTCTAAAAAAAACGTTTCTAAGTTAACGCAAAGCTTCCGGCTTGAATATTATCAATTTGCTGCTCAAATGCTAAAGGAAAACAGGCAAGTTATACCTTGCTATGCAGGATATGCATCTTGTCAGATCACGCCATTTGGTGATGTCTGGCCTTGCTGTATCTTGGGATACGCCCAACCAATGGGGAACCTTCGTGAAACTCAATATGACTTCAAGAAGATTTGGTACTCACAAAGAGCTAATGAAATTAGAAAGCACATTAAAGACAGAAACTGTGCTTGTCCTTTAGCAAATGCTTACTATACCAATGCCTTGTGCAATTTTTCTAGTCTCATTGGTGTATCTAAGAACTTGATAACCAATTAGACTATACTGTCCCATTTTTGACTTTACTATACAGAATGTTGTGAATATTTGCTATTTAGCTACTTTGGTTGAATTTATCTGGATTTACGTTATCTCCTTAAACGTTTTTGATGCCTTTCTCAAACCTGAAGTTACCTATGGGGCGATTTTTGACTGGAACTGTACATTTTTATCTCCTGCGGCACCTTTAGATGTGCGGTAAATTAGTTATTTTAAGCGTATGTTCTGTGACTGAGATGGTTCTTGGTTGATTGTCGGATTTTTTTTTGACACACACATTTACATATCCACAAAAGTGGTAACTTGCTTTTCAGTGAAAATAAAATGAGAAACATACTAAGAAATCGTTTGGCTCTAAGCACAGTCGTTACCACGCTGATTATTCTCGTTGTTTCAGTGCTACTCGCAGGAGTCGTCACATACTTTGCCATCAACGTCACCAGCACTCGCGTTCAAGAAGAAAGCCTACACCTAACCAAACAACACGTATGGTATGATGCAACAGGCGCAACATCTCAAGCAGCTATAATGATAATCAACACTGGCGGTAGAGATGTTGTTCTTGACAAGATCACATGCCGAGGTCAAGAAAAAACTTGGACTGACGGAGTCTATTTCGCTACAACCACTTCTTCAGTCTCACAAGACCTATCCTATCTTACAGGCACTATCAGTGGTCAAACTGTTGCCGGAAAAACACTCGCAGCTGCCACAACTGACTTGACACTCAAATCAGGTGAGACTATGATCATCTACATAGATGAACCAGACAGCATAACCATCAACGACATCGGACTGACCGTTGCCCTAACAATCTTCACATCGCAAGCAATGTACTACAAAGAGACAAACGTACAAGCAGTCAGCCCCTCAGGTAGCTCTTAAATTAAAAAGAAATCCCCCAAAACTACCCCCCCACTTCTTTTCTTTAATTCTTTTTTTCTTTAGTATTTAGTACTTACGAATTTGGCATTGAATTTTTCCTTTATTCGGATTCGAGGTATCTGTAAATTGTTTTACGCACAAACGGCTTAATCCATTTTTCAGTCTTCTATATTGTTTAAGCTTACCTGTGAGCGGATGTAATTGAAACTAAAATCTCATAGTTTCCACTTTAGAAAACTTGCTCGTTCTAGGGCTGCCTTAGCTCTGCCGCTCACGTTTTTAATACTGTTTGTTTCTACATTAGGCATCGTTGGGTTCACATACTACTTTTCAGTTGAGAAAATAAGTTCACAAGGACAAACCCTTAAAGTTTCTACCGCCAAACAAAACCTAATATCACTCAACGAGGCTGTTATCTCAACTTTATGGCAACCTGGTTCCTCAGCCACTTTTGACTTGGAAGATTCAGGTGGCTTATTAAACATTCAATCCGCCAGTAACATTCTAACCCTTACCGTCAATGACGGTTCTGGAATAGCGGAAACAATCTTTAACACGACAATAGGAAAAGTCACCTATGAATTTCCATATTCTGATTCAGCAGCAACAGGGTTATACCTGAAAGGCGATAGCCGAACCATAACCAACCAAAGCGGCTCATCGATAAGTCAGATGTGCATAGTAAACGGCGCTGAGCACCCTGAAATCCAACTGCGTTTCCGTCCAACAGTGACGTATGCAACGATGGGATTAGAAGAAGGCAGACCCATCAATAACATCCGCGTATACATCGTTAATCTGAATTCTTCGTCCCCTATTGCTTTGCACGGTCGACTTCCACTAAAAATTTCGTGCACAAACACTCTGTTAACAACAAAATCCTATCAAGTTGACTATCAGCCTGAAAACTTGGTGATAACTTCAACGCTGGATGTTGACAGCGGAAGCGTTTCAATCCCTATTTCCAGTAATACAGAAGGCGCAATAATTAACATAGAGATGGTCATCTCCAACATTTCAATCACGAGGTGGATTCGCTAGCTTGCCATCGATAATTCCAGGTTATGTTTATTCGTTGTTTGCTGCACTTGTTGTTGGTACAATTATTGTAGCTGCGTGTAGTGCTCAAACGTTGGGCATTAAAAATGATGCGCTAAATCAACAGTTAACTAATATCGATGAGTATGTAGCAGTTCAAAGCTTAACTCTGCTCTCGCAGACGAGCGGAAACAACTACAGCGCTAAACAATACCTTGAAATCCCTTCGCATATTGGCAACCAGATATTCTGGATAAGAATAGCAAACGATTCGTCTAGGGCATGGGTTGAATCAGGCTTTGGAACAAATGCTACAACAAGCCAGCTATGTGTTTACATACCTGCCAGCGTTGTAGCGTCAGGCACATTTATCAGTAATTCTGGTCGTGCATTGCTTAGTTGCCATTTTGAGAATCAAATTGCAATTTTAACTTTAAGTAGTGAATGAATATGGTGAAACTTGGAAAGAAGAAACAGGAAGAAATTCAAGAAAAAGAGCAAACTTCAGATGAAGAATTGGTAGCGTACTTGGGCATTCAGGGCTATCAGGTTCCTGAAGGTTACACGCAAATTGAAAGTTATCCGCTCAATCCTCCTTTCTCTTACGCTTGGATTTTTCAAGATGACGCGGAAGGAAGCTACTTCTATGTTGTCGATGAGTTGCCTATGTCACGGGACGAAAGAGATGCTTACAAGCGCCTCAAGAGCATTCTTGAGTACGAGCTCAAAGCTCCAAGGCTCGATGAAACACTTGTTGCCTCATTTCACAGGCAACTTCCAGCCATACTAGACGAGCATAAAGAAGCCCTTCAAGGAACAAGCCAAGTGGGTTTGCGGAAAATCATGTACTATCTTGAGAAGGACTTAATCGGGTATGGGCGAATCGATGGTTTGATATGCGACCCTTTGATTGAAGACGTTAGTTGTTTGGGGATAAACAAGCCAGTCTACATTTATCATAGAAAATATGCTAACGCACGAACCAATATTATATTCTCAGATGAAGAGGAATTAGACGATTTCATAACAAGGATTGTTCACAGACAAGGTAAGCACGTAAGCATAGCGCACCCCATTGTTGACTTGACTCTTCCGGCAAAACACAGGCTTGCAGTATCCTTCGGAAAAGAAACAACTCCCGCAGGCACAAGCTTTACGATTAGAAAATTCAAAGAAGACCCCTTAACCATCGTCGACCTGATAATGAATGAAACAATCGACGAATCCATCGCAGCTTACCTTTGGATGCTTATGGAAAACAAGATGTCCGTAATGGTTGTAGGTCCTACAGGTGCAGGGAAAACTACTGCCCTCAACGCGATTGCTTGTCTTGTTCGCCCTGACTTTAAGATGATTTCCGTTGAAGAAGTTCAAGAAATAAATCTGCCCCAAGAAAACTGGGTTTCAACCATTGCGCGGACAGGTTTTGGAGGTGACAGTGAAGGAGAAGTTACACTCTATGACCTAATCAAGTCTGCAGTGAGGCATAGACCCGCGTTGATTCTTGTAGGCGAAATTAGGGGTGAAGAAGCGTACGTTCTGTTCCAAGCCTTAGCTACAGGTCACGGTGGATTATGCACTATGCACGCAGACGACGTGGAAACAGTAGTAAAAAGGCTCACTCAGCCTCCGATGAACATTCCGCAAACCATTTTGTCCTTGATGAACTGCGTTATAGTCGTTAAACAAGTAAGAAATATGAGCTTTAATCCACTGGACAAGAAAGTTTCAAGCCGAAAATTCGTTAAAATTGCAGAGATTGATAGTTCTGGTGCAGCGCATGAAGTGTTCACTTGGAATTTATCCTCAGACACTTTTCAAGCAAACCTAGATCAAAGTTATTTGTTTTCTAAAATAGCACAAAACCTTGATGTTCCGATAAGTGTTGTCCATCAAGAGTTTGAAAGAAGAAAACAAATCTTGATGAGTATGGTGGCAAAAAACCTGCGCGATTTCAGAAGTGTTCACAAAGCGTTGAATGCTTCTCTAAACATAGCAAACGAAATAACTAATCAGGAATTAAACGAGGCGCATTAACAAGTGAAGCAGCAGCCTAGTGGGTTCCTTGGGAAAATATTCGGTTTACTCCATAGAGCATCAAGCGAAGAGAAAGAGAAAACTGAACGCGAATTACCCTTTGCTGTAATGATTTTTACGCTTATGGCAGCCAGCGGGATTTCACCTTATGATAGCTGGAAAAAAATGCGCAAACTCAGTTTCCTTCCGATGTTCAAAAAAGAAGCAGATGAGATTGTGCGGCAAGTTGAGGTCTTGGGGAAAGATCCCTTAACAGTTATGCATCAGCGTTCGGAAAAAACTCCCTCTAAGCTTTATCGAAATTTTCTAGGCGGTTTCGTTTCTTCAGTAAGAAGCGGTGGAAAACTGGTTGATTACATGAGAAGCCAGCTTAAATCTATTTTTGAATTGAGATACATTACTTTGAACCGTTCGATAGAGAGAATTGCTGCTTTGGTTGAAGCTTACTCCGTTATGCTTATCGTTGTTTTGTGCACCTACATACTTTTCGTGGTTTTCTCCTCGTCTAGCGTTATGGATTTGCTGTCGAGCACATCCATATCTATCTCGCCAGTTATGTCTTACATAATTGCCTTTGTTTTTATGCCAGTACTGTCGGGTTTCTTTATTTTAATAGCTCATAACATGCAGTCAAGCCCTTTTCCTGACCTAAAAGATCTGTACAAGAAAGCATTAGTGTTCATAGTTCCCGTATTTGTAGTAATTGGTGTTTTTGCGATGGTTGCTCCATTACAGGAGGCGATTAAACCGATAGGACTGGCAGAAATCACAACGATATGCTTAGTGATTGGCTCGCTTCCACTCGCTATTCAATATTACCGTATTTCAAAAATTAACTACAATGCAGAGGAATCTATACCCAGCTTCATCAGAGAAATTACTGAGTCACAGAAAAGTGGGCTTTCACCCGAAAAAAGTATAGTGCAGGCGACAAAACGCAAAGATTACGGGCCTTTCTCTAAATATTTGGATTTAATCCGTAGCCAAATCGAGTGGGGTGTACCCTTAAGGAAAACTTTTGAAAATATTCGTCGGGAAATTCGAAGCTGGTTTGTGGTAGTGAACTTTGCTATGATGGTTGAAACTCTTGAGATTGGTGGCAACTCAATTCAATCATTAGAAATTCTTTCAGAATATAGTGAAAAAGAAAGGGAATTGCAGGTTAATCGGAGGGCACTCTTGAAACCATATATTATTTTGGCTTTCATGTGGAGTGCATTGATTGCCGTTACGACCACGATTGTTGCTTTGACCACTACTATGATGACTGGTGTTGTCAGTACTGACCTTTCTTCTGTTGCCACAATAGCAATGCAAGACCAGTTAAGAGTATTTTCAGTAGGCATCATCATACAATGCTGGATTTCAGGGTTTTTCATAGGAAAAATTAGCGAAGGCAACTTCGGCGCTGGGTTCAAACACTCAGCCATGCTTGCGACAACAGCTTATCTATCGCTGGTTATCTCGCAAAGTCTTCTAACGGGTGCATTCACAATAGTCCCGCCTTCTGGAGGGACGTTATAGATGCCCTCTGATTCTTTTGACACCTTTTTCGCCTGCACTATCATAGTAGCTGCGGCACTGATTGCAACGGCTTTCCTTGGCTCAACCTTGCACGCTCGTATAACGAGTACACAAGACATCAACAAAGATAGCTATCTAAGAGCCATAGCCGACCGCATTGCAACAAATCCTGGCACGCCAGTCGATTGGGGAACGGGGACTTCCGTTCCTCAAGATTTCGGCTTAGCCCAGAGTCAATCCTCAATTCCCTATGAATTGGATATCGATAAAATAAGTCGCTTAAACTCTCAAAACAATGCCTCTTTTAATTATGCTGAAATGGTGAACTCTGCAAAACTAAACAGTATCGCCTTCGGTTTGGGGGTTACACAAATCATCTCAATAGGTATTGAGCAGATAGAGAACCATACCGTAGGCAGCGATATTACGTTCACTTTTCAAATAACAACAAATATTAACTCAAAACCCACAGATGCTAGTCTTCAATACTACGTAGTTGCAAACAACTATTTGACTAGTGCCACTGGTGTAGCTTCAAATGGGTATGGAGAGATTACGGTTCAGGCTCCCATTGCATCTATTGATCACGCTCTTTTGGTGCTGTTTGCGAGAAATCCTTTAGATGATAGGATAACAGCTTATTCAATCTATAACTTTGCTACGGGAACTAAACAATCAACGCCAAACAACACGTCTGTGACTTTAAGCATGAGCGATTATACGGTTACTTGTTTGCTGAAATCTCCCAACGTGACTGTTCAAAATGGCTATGTCTTGTCTTACAATACCGAATCAAACTTGGCTCCCATATCTAGCACTCAGTTTACAGTGCCAAAACTTATCGAAAAAAGCCCTCTAATAATTTTAGTATACGGCGTTGACGACGAATATTTCCAAGAATGGACTGCTTATCCGCAAATTCCTCTTACCACTGGCTCTAACTTTGAAGGTTCAGAACAAAACATCTTCAGTTATGTCGTAACCATCAACGGCGTCCTCTATAGACTTAACATCAGTTTAGGAGATGTAATCCATTGAGGCTGATTAACGATAAGAAGGGACAAGTGCGAGTAATAGAAGCCTTCTTCGCATCGATTTTGTTATTGTCCTGTTTAACGTTGGTTCCTGCTCAAGTAAACCCGAAAGGGTCAAGCGATAATTTATCGTCAACGGCGGAAAATGTTCTGCTCAGTTTGGACAGTAACGGAAAATTGGGATTGATGGTTGACAGCACAGATTGGAGTGGACTTAAGAACTACGTTGAATCGGCTCTTCCACTTACAGTATGGTTTAACCTTACCGTGTTTGACAAAGACATGACTGTTTTGAACGAATTTCCTATTTGTAACGGCGGCGCAGTTAGCGAACAAATCGTTTCAGTCCAATATGTTTGCGCAAGTCAAAACAGCAACTACAAAATCTACATCTTACAGTTGCAGTTAGCGGTAGTGGATTAGGCATGGGGAAACGTAGTTTTAGACATAACAATTTTGGTCAGGTGCTAGTTGTTACTGCTTTGTTGGTAGCGTTGCTCTTGCTATCTACTGCACTCTATGTTATAGAAACGGAAAAGAACACGCCTGTCGTGCAAGCAGAAGAGAACCAATTTTCTGCCTACAAACAAAGCATAATAAATACTTTAATTAGTGCTTTGGCAAACGCTACTAACGGCGGAGACTCAAGCGTTTTATCTATGGACTTAGCTGAGTTGAAATCAGTTGTAACTTCCCACTCTCATAAAACCATGTTAACAATGGATTATGAAGTTAGAACCACCTCACCATACCAGAATGGTATATGGATTTCTTGGGGAACAAACGGTCAAGGTGTCTCAAGTGCGTATTCAACTTTTCTTTTCAACTCTTCTAACCCCTTAGCGACTTCAAGTTCAGCGTATGCTGTGAATATAACCTCAGAGATTAACTTCAGCGGAACATATATGCAACTAACGGGTAATTCAAAACAAGTCAACCTTACAGTCAAGGTACTCAACGAAGCCAAACCTGCGCTCGCTCAAAACTTTACCTTTTTTTATGATTACGACGGGTCACTATCAACCGTGGATTGGATTGAGGTTGCTTCGCCTGCAATTAATAATTTTGGTAATGGAACATATGCTGTATCTTTTGTTTGTGACACCGCTCAAGAAAATGACGATGTGTTTGTTTCTACATACTGTCACGACCAACGGGGAATTTTGGTCAGCGCTAATGTCACCTGTGTGAGGATAGGATAATGTTGTTTAAACAAATATCGAGGTTTGGTGCATTGAAACAAAGAAGGATGATGAAAATATCCATTGCTTTGCTGGCGATTCTAATTATATCGGCTGTAGGTATAAGCTTTGCACAAACATCTGGTACAATACATCTGGATGATGCTTCGAACGTCTCGTCTACAAATGTTATTTGGGCAAAAACTTACGGAGGACCAGCTGATGACCGGGCTTTTTATGCCTTACCAGTTCAGGATGGCTCTTTAGTCGTGGGTTCTTCTATGTCTGTTATGGCGAACAGTACAGTAGGTTGGATTTTGAGGCTCAATGGCGAGGGCAACGTTCTGTGGAACCAAACGTTCCTTAATGGTGACGGAACTGAAGTTAGATGTGCTATCAACTTGACGAATGGTTTTCTGCTGGTGGGCAACCAGTTCCTATCAGGAGACGTTAATGGGTATGTTGCAAGAATCGATGATGAAGGCAATCTGTTGTGGGAGAAAACCCTTGGTGGAAAAAAAATCGATAAACTCTTTTCAGGTGTAGCTGGTGAGAACGGTTTTGCATTATTCGGGTTAACATACTCGTATGGGGGTAGTGGATCAGCTGCTTGGATTGTACAACTTGATTTTGATGGAGATGTTGTTTGGAATAAAACTTTTGGGCAATCTACAGATAGCTCTTTGAGAGCGGGTGTTTTAGCGCATGACGGAGGTTATGTTGCAACGGGGTACATAGATACTGAGGGGTCAGGGGATTATGATTTTTACCTATTAAAAGTTAATTCCGACGGTGATGAGGTTTGGAATAAAACTTATGGTGGTGTAGATAGCGAAAAAGGCTATTCAATGGCAAAAGTATTTGATGGTTATGTGGTGGTCGGTGAAAAGCAGTGCTTGATAACCAGTAGTGATGCATGGTTGATCAAAGTTGATGTGGACGGCAATCTTCTATGGGATAAAACGATAAGTGGTGCGGACGCTGATTCACCAGCTTATATTACACCCGCACGGGATGGTAACTATTTGGTGGCAGGTTTCACTTTTTCTTTCGGTGAAGGCCAGAGGGATTTTTGGCTCTTCAAAATCACTGATGATGGGCAGCTTATTTTTAGTTGCACTCATGGTAACGCGGCATTTCAAGAAGCGTATTGCGTCATTGAGGCAGACGATAACAAGTACATTATGGTCGGATGGGCTAATCCAGAGAACCAACCTGAACTAGTTGGTAAGGCAACTTATGACTTCTATATTGTGTGTTTGAGTGTTACTCAAAGTAGTGATGCCTTGGCGCTTTCGCCTCACGTTTACGTAGGTGCGGTGTTTTTGCTTTTAGTTGCAGCAATAGTGATTGGTTTCAATTTACGTCAAAAAGGCAATTAAGCTAAAAGAAAAGGAAAGAGGCAGTTGCCAAGGCGCTACAAAATGTTCGCTGACTTATTTTTGCGTCAGTTTAGAGAACAACATTTTTAGCGTATTTACTAGGGCGCTGTAGTTTGTCCATATGGCGGCGGTTCTAACCTTCTTCTTTACGTCATCATTTGATGCATCTTTTTCGTGGAAAGTAATCAGTACTTCTTTGTTGTCTGAAATCATAAAGCACGGCAAGTTTTGGTTGTCGATTATTTTGTTGGATTCGCTCAGCCATGGCAGTTGACCCAAGAAATAGGTACTTTTAAGTGAGTTGTCGGTAATTAGGGCCACGTGGATTTTATTGCCTCGCCTTTTCAGGTTATCAGAAAAATCACTGTAATATAGCTGTGATAGGTAATCAGCTGAAGCGAATATTTGGAACTCTTCTTGCGTTCTTTCTAACAGTTCGTTGGCTTTCATGAGAACTTGCTGTTCGCCCTCAAGCATCTGAAAGAGTTCTTTCTTTGCGCTTGCAATTTTGGGCTGTGGCATGGACATCCATAGTTCTACTAAGCTTGCTTTTTCTTGTTCTAAGAGCTTGATCTTTATTTTTTGTGCATCAACAAGCAAATCAATTGCCTTATCTAATGGGACAGCGGTGAATTTGAGTGGTTTCTCAAAAATTGAGAATACTATGCCTCTTTTCTCTAGGTCTCTCAGGATGCGGTAGGTTTCTGTGCGGTGTAGGGAAATTGCTTCCGCGATTTCTCCCGCTTTCTTTTCGCCTGCGCGTGCTAGGTAGACGTAGACTTTTATTTCGTTTTTGAGTAGTCCGAACTTTGACAGTGTTTCTTCGATGGTTGTGAGTTGCTTGTTATATGATTGGTCTTTTTTTACAAGCTTCCATGCTTCTGTGTGTTCGTCATATACTTTGAATATTTCACGTTTTTCAAGTGCGAGTTCCATTTGGGGGTTTCAACCTTTTCCTTTAGTTTTGGTATTGTTAGCCAATTCTTACGATTTATATATAATATGATTACGACTTGAAAATCTGAATTCAGAATTCACATTTTGAAATGTTCATGTTTCTTGTAGCGGCAGATCAATTTTGTTTTTTTAGTTGTGTAAACACCCCTCCCCTCTTACAACAACAAGCAGTGCTTGGTGCAGAGGGTTGTGTTTTGGTTTTTGCTTTTGTTTTCTGTTGCTTGCTGGTTGTGCAGGTTGCCACAAGCAGTGCGGCTAGATTTTTAGCTTTTTATAGGGGGATAGGTCTATGGCAGAGCAACAACCTTTTTTGACCTTAATGTAAGGCTACTCTCTAGTGGAGACTTAAAAAAAGAGGTGAAATTCCAAATTCGCCTCATTTGCAGTAGCTTTTACTTGTTTCTTGTAAATTTGAAGAATTGCCCCACATCCAAAACAAGAACCACTTGGCCGTCTCCGAGTATTGTGGCTCCGCTTATGCCTTTGATTCCAGCTAATGATTCATTTAACGTTTTAACTAGTATATCTTGTTGCCGCAAGACTGAATCAACCACAAGCCCCATCTTCGTATTCTCGTCCCCAAGGTATGTTATGAGTAGTTCAAGTTCCTCTTCGTTTGAGCCTGGAAGACCGAGAAGCTCGTGCAGATGCACCATCGGGATAACGTGATCTCTGACAAGAATGGCTTTGCTTTTTCCAAGCGACCTAACATCTGCATTTTTAACTCGAACAATCTCTGAAACCTGACTTGTGGGAATAGCAAACGTTTGTGATGTATCTTTAACTAGTATGGCTTGGATAATCGCCAGCGTTATAGGCAGCTTAATTGTGGTTTTTGTTCCCTTGCCAATTTGGCTATCAATGTGAACATTGCCTCCTAACGCAGAAATCTTCGTTTTGACAACATCCATGCCAACGCCTCTGCCGCTAGTTTCAGTTACTTCTTTTGCCGTGGAGAAGCCAGGTAAAAATATGAGATTAATCAATTGTTCTCTGGTCATCTTATCTAGTTCGGCTTGAGTCGCAAAGCCCTTTTTCACCGCCGAAGCTTTTATTTTTTCAGGATCTATACCTGCGCCATCATCTTCAACACTAATTATCACTTGGTTACCATTTCTCTGCGCTGAGAGTAAGATTTTACCTGTTTCAACTTTACCCGCGCTTTTTCGCTCTTCAGGTGTTTCTATGCCATGATCAACGCTGTTTCTTAACAAATGGATTAGGGGCTCACCAATTTCATCGAGCACTGTTCTGTCAATCTCAATTTCCCTGCCCTCAAGAGCTATGTCGATTTTCTTACCCTTTTTCAAAGACAAATCCCTGACTAAACGTGGGAATCTATCAAAAACTTGGCTGACTGGAACCATGCGAACTTGCATCACAAGGTCCTGCAAATCAGCGGTCAAGCGGTCAATGTTCTCAGTGACACGTTTCAAGCCTTCGCCATGAGCATCGCTGGTTACCTGAAGTAAGGCTATTTTGTTTATAACCAACTCGCCGACCAAATTCATGAGCTTATCAAGCTGGTCAAACTTGACACGAACGGTCTGAGCGGAATGTGTATCAGCGACTACTCGGCTTATGCTCTTGTTTTCAATTGTTACCATATAATTGTTTTCAGGCGGCAAAGTGACAGCCGCTTCTTTTATTGGCGGAGCGGAACCATTAAAGGGAGTAACGATTACCTGCTCAACTTCAAGAACCTGCTTAGCACAATCTTTGAGCGACTTCTCATCACACTTGCCTGTTACAACTATCTGGAAACCATCACTAAGCTTTTGCTCATCCAATTCTCCGCTGGCAGGAATAGATTTCACTACCTGCGCAACCTCGGCAATCTTGTCTAGAACCATACCTGCCCTAACAGTCTTAAAGACACAATCATCGCTAAAACGTAAATCAACTACAAAAGACTGCTCACCTGGCAGGTCGGTTGTTTTTAGTTGCTCTTTCTCTTTGTCGCTTGCATTCAACACGGGGGTCTGCTTCTCAATTGCTGGAGGCATAACAGCTTTTTCATTATTGGATTCGCTGGTGCATAATTGAGATTTTATCGATTGCAGTTTCGCTTTGAATTCCTTAGCGTTAATCTCGCCATCAACTTGGTTTTGTATTTTATCTAGCCTGTCAGAAAGTGCATCTACACACTCCAATAGTGCACTGATGAGTTCACTTGATGGGCGGTTGCCCTTTCTCATGTCATCGAAGATATCTTCCATGGCATGGGTAAGTTCTTGAAAATCTTTAAAGCCCATCATGCCTGACGAGCCCTTGAGCGTATGCGCTGACCTGAAAAGCATGTTAAGAACATCTTGATTTTCAGGCTCTTTTTCCAGAATTAACAATGACTTTGTGAGCGTTTCAATATGCTCTTTTGCTTCATCGATGAATAGTTGCCTGTATTGTTCGTTATCAAACGACAATGGTTTTCACTTCAGCGTCTGCTATATCTCAGTTTAAGTCCTGATGGTTAGTTATTGATGAGAAAAAGAGTTATTTGTCATCGTGTGTCTTTCGGCATACTCACACGCTGGCTTCGCTATACCAACAGAATATTACTTTTATTCTTTAATTCAGACCCCTTTTGATAAACGCGCGCCAAATTATCAACGGATATAAATTTAGTCGCTGGTTCACCCGTTAGAATTTCCGATTTACCTGTAATTAGGTATCCGCCATTTCTTAGTGAATTATAAAAGTTCATATGTATTTTCTGTTGGCTCTCCCTTGAAAAATAAATCATAACATTCCGGCATAAAATTAAGTCAACATTAGTGTGAAGCGACGGAGTCATTAAATCAACTTGTTCAAAATGAATCAATTTTTTGAGATTAGCCTTTATTAGGTAATTATCTTGGTTTTTAGTGAAGAATTCATTAAGCGTAGAACTGTCAAGGTTGCTTAGTTGTTTTTCATGGAATTCGCCCTTTCCAGCTTTAGCTAATGCGTCTCTATCAATATCTGAGGCAATAATTGTGACCCAATAATTATGTATCCTGTGCTTGAGAACTTTATGAACCAATATAGCCAAGGAATAAGGTTCTTCTCCCGTAGCGCAACCAGCGCTCCAGATTTTGATGTTATGAGATGTTTGGAAAAGTTTTGGAAGTAGCACGTGTTCTAGATAATTGTAAACATCCATGTCTCTAAAAAACATCGTAAAATTGATTGTTAAATCATTAAGCAGGTTATTTAACTCATCAGGGTTCTTTCTTAAATAAATAAGATACTTCCCATATGAATTAGCGCCAGTAGCACGTAACCTAATTTCAAAACGTCTTCTCAAATATTCATCTCGATACCCAGAGCAATCTAACCCTGCTTTCTCATGAAGCATTGTTTTGATTCTCTGGAAAGCTGTTTTCTCCCAGAATTCATCAAGCGGTTCTGCCTTTGCCTGCTCTAACAAGCGTTTTTCTGCCTCAAATAACCTCTTAGATGAGTTTCTTTGATTTCTCAGCCAGCATATTTTTTAGTTCTTGGCTCGGAAAAATCATCAGTATCGACTTAGCATCCTGACCTTCCCGTCTGAAACGAGTCTCAAAAACCATGGCATTCTCTGAAAACATAGACTGTTTCACAAGAAAGCCATCTATAATAGCGTCAAAAACATCCACCACCGTTTCAGGTGTTGTCGGAAGTAGCCCTACCCCAATGAAATCTGATATGGCTGTTAGGAAAGAGCCAATTAGAATATTTGCAAGTTCTTGTAGAGCTGATATTTCCATTGTTTTATCAACTTCTTCAATTGAAGACGCCATCGTCATCATCGCGGCAATTTTCTTTGCTTCTGTTGATTCAAACATCAACAAAATATCACAACCGTAAGTATCCACCAATTGAAGATAGATTGCGGTTGTTGGTACATCATGCAAATTGTAAAACCTTGGAATCAAATGAGGCTTAACGAGGTGAATTTTTGGTACATCTATAGATATTGGTTGCTGAAGAACATCGGACAACGATGTAGCAGCATGACCTGCACCTATACTTCCCAACTCTAACATAATGGCTAGATCAAGCTCTTTATCTTCGGAAAGCTTGAAAACTTCACTACTTTTTGTTTTTGGCAAGTTTATCTGTTCGTTCATAGTTTTTTCACCACTCCGTCATGTCGTCGGACTATTGTAACACCTGAGGCAACATTGAACTTGATTCTGCGCCCATGCGAACCGCCCACATCTTCGCCCACTAGCTTTATTCTATGCTTAGCTAACGCATCCTTCACGGCTATCACGTTCTTCTTACCTATGTCTAGCTCGTTAACGGTTAAATTAGCAAACATGTTAGCGCCTCCAGCTATCTTGGCTGTTAGACGCGTCTCCTTGCCTGTAAGTCGTCGTATCTGAGCGGCAAGGGCTGGAACGGCTGTATCGGCAAATTTGGATGGAAGAGGTTCGTGTACCCCTAGGGCAGAACTTGGAAGCATAATGTGAGCTAACCCCCCACATTTATGTATTGAATCATGCATACAGATTGCTACGCATGACCCCACACTCGTTAATAGCTCAACTGGTTTGCTTTCAACCCTCATGTCTGCCATGTCCACTCGAACCTCTTCCACCTTGAGAGCTTCGTTAGCTTCGATTATTATAGGCTCTAACTGATAGACGGGCACTTTATTTTTGATGTTGTCTGATGCTTTTGCGTTTTGGCCTGCTGGGTCTGTTAGCAACGATTTTGCCTCAGCAGTATTTTGTGAGTACTTCAATCACTTTTTGCGGTTGGAAAGGCTTAATCACGAAATCTTTTGCACCTGACTTGATTGCTTCAGTTATTAACGCCTGTTGCCCCATCGAACTGCACATTATCACCTTTGCCGCTGGGTCGCATGCGACAATCTGCTTCAGCGCTTCTATGCCATCTTTTGCCTTTGGTCCAGGAGGCATAATTATATCCATTAATACAAGATCAGGCTTCACCTGTTGATACTGACTTATTGCGTCGTCACCATTGCCAGCCTCAGCTATAACTTCGTGACCAGCTTGTAGGACTATTTTTTTTAGTACTGCTCGCATGAATGAAGCATCATCAACTATCATGACTGCGCCCATAGTACTTTTTTACCTCTGTATTTTTTAGATAATTTCCTCATCTGTATATTAAAGTATTGTGTAGCAATACATAATATTCGAAATAATTGGTCTTTCCTTTTAAATATTTGACCAAAGGTGGCTGTTTTTGGCATCACTCGCGTTTTTGAGTCCCTGTATGTATATCGTATATTGAGTAGTAATGAATAAGATATATTTATTTAATCGAGACGATTCATAATCCGTTGAGGTGACGACTACATGAGCTATGGGCACCAAGGCCTAAAAGAAAAAGCGCAAGCAAGCAGGATACAAGAGGTTTCGTCACTCAAACGGGACAGATTCAAAGTAACAGTTTCACTTGATAAAGAGCGCCCTATGTCCACATCACCTTTGTACCACAAATATAACATTCAACGCTACGATTTGCATCCTAACTATAGCTTCGCCCACCTCGACAACATGATTCCAAAAAATACGCCTGAATATCTCGATCATGGATTAAATTATGTTGAGCGTATCGTGCGTGCCCTTTACTATTTTAAACAGTGCAGCCTCATCGGTCCCTCAGGTACAGGAAAAACTCACATCGTCTACCTTGTTGCAGAATTGACAGGCTTGCCGATTTGGGAGGTCAACTGCGGCTTGAGCACCAGCAGCTTTGACCTTATAGGACGATTTATCGGTTTGGGTAAAGAAAACTGGGTTGACGGCTTGCTAACTCAGTGGCTAAGAAAAGGCGGCATAATGTACCTTGACGAAGCCAACATGATGAAGCAGGACGTTGCCACTAGGCTTAACCCTGTCTTGGACACAAGAGGACACCTCGTTCTAAACGAGAAGGACAGCGAAGTTATCGAACGCCACAAATATGGCTACATGATTATCAGCATGAACCCAGCCACGGCTGAGTTCTCAGGCACCAAGCCGTTGAACGCTGCCATGCGTCGTCGTATGGCAGTGTGGATTAACTTTGATTTTCTTAGCGTCGGAGAAAAAATCTCTCCGCATGAAGTTGAAATGCTTCAGAAAAGAACAAAAATTGATCAGGATACCGCCTATAAGATTATTCAGGCTGGCGCAGAGTTGCGAAGGCAGTACAAAGCAGGCGATTTGCCGTATGGGCCCTCCTTGGGTGACTTGATTAACTGGGCAACTCTGATTTATGACGGAAATACACCGATGGGTGCAGCTGAAGAAACCATAATTGGCTTAACAAGCGATAACGTGGAAGTCCAAGCTGATGTACGCAGAATCCTCGAGGCGGTTTTCAACAAGTAGTATCTGGGGATAAGCCTTGGGTTTTATTGATTATGCTTGGGCATCTTCTCTGCAGAAAGATAATACCAAAGTAAAGATTCTCCAAGACCCAGCGCTGTCTCAGCCTGTATTAGAGAGTGATAATTTTGGTTTCACGATTAAGCTTCCAGCCTTTCATGTTTTAGATGATGGGAATATTTCTTTTTTAGCTTACAAGTTTCCAGACAATAATCTGGGAAAGTCTAAGGCTTGCAGAGTATTCAGAGCTTCAGTCATGCATTTAACAACGCATACTTTAGCGCCGTTTTCCGTAGAACGAATTGTTCCAAACAAAAAGGACTCTATCATAGAAGCATATGCAAAATCATTAATCAATGACACTTACATCACAGCTTATATTCAAGCATGGTATCCTGACCGGTTCTTTGATATTGCCTATGCAAACGCGTTAGCCTACCAAAAAATAAAGTCTTCACAGAGAATCTTCACCACAGCAACCAAAGTTATGACTGCTCTACTTACTCAATTTAACGTTGGATTAATCAAGGATTCTCCAGGCTCAGAAGAAGAAAAAACGGTAAACCAAATATTTAACGCCTTGACGGCACTCAAGGATACGTTCTTGTCTTCAATAGCTGGTGAATCAATAAACGTAAATGAAGTCTTTGATCAAAAGGTTGAGGAAATCAAGGATTTGCTTGAGCCTTATGGCCCATTTCTTGAAGCACCATCCTTTAGGCATACTGAAAGCATCGGACGTTGCAGCATTTACAGCGAAATCGAAACCTCAAACGATGATTTTGAGGGACTGTTTGTGCAGTCTTTGATGGCGTTGGGAGGAAATGTACCAACATTCGATAGCATAGACCAGTGTTGGCGACCTGAACAGGATGCTGAGGCTTTACAGGCATTTAATTCTGAACATTACCAAAAGCAACGGGAAGAAAAAATACTAGCAAAGATTAAACCGTATGTCGAATGGACTAGGTTTAAAGGCGTTACAATTCCGCCTGAAGATTATACGCAGTACCTTAGGGCTAGGAGTTTTGTGCAGGGCGCAAATCGAAGACTTCTTGACATAATGCGGTCAGCATTCAATTACCTTGATGAGGACCCGCGTCAGGAGATGGGTCAACTTGATTTGGCTGCTGTTATTCAAACGTTGGCTAGTAATAAGCCTGCGACTGACGTTTTTACTTTGGATGAGTATTTGAAACCAAGCTTTGCTTGGTCTTTACTTTTTGATGTTAGCAATAGTATGCAGGTAAAGGGTGAGTACGGTCGTGCCCTAGCGATTGCCGTTGCTGAGGCGGCTAGGGAGTTGATGACTGACCCGACTTCTTGGACGTTCTTTGGCTTTAGTGATAAACTCTATATTCTAAAAGATAGCACCGAAGCTTTTTCTAAACGAGTTAGGGCAAGAATTGGCGGACTGAGGTTTGAGGGGTTGACTTTCATTCCTGATGCTGTTCAGATTGCGGGTAAGATGTTGGCAAAGAGGTATGAGGAGCAAAGAGTTTTGGTTGTTATTTCTGATGGTTGGCCTTATGGTTATCCTAACATGCCCTTGGCGCTGAAAGAATGTGTTGATGATTTGCTAAGGAAAGGTGTTATAGTCATCGGGATTGGCGTTGAAACTGAGCGTATGGGGAACTTCTTTAGGTTACATGCTTCAGTTTACACTAAAAAAGACCTAATCAACAAATTTGGGGCAGTATATGTTAACGCTTCGGAGAAAGCGCTTGAAACATAACCAAAAACAGCTTGCCAGACTAGTTGCAATTAAAATTTGTGAAAACCAATACTGGTATGTTCGGATTTTGTAATATTACGAGTTCGAAAGCTTATCTTTATTGCTCACTAATCTGTTAATTATTCTGGGGAGAATGGGAGAAGTGGAGCATACAGAAGTTAGAAGTGAGAACGCTAGAAATGTTATCCTAAGTTATAATGATAAAATTTACTATGTTAACGGTGTAAACGTTAAAATTCAGGAAGGCGCCGACAGAATCAAAGCGGTATTCCATGCCAAACGAGTGACTGATAATAAGTTTGAGGATTTAGACATTGAAATAAGTCAAGGAACCTACAACATACTAATGGAGTACGCAAAACTGGATAAACTTGATTTAATCATGGTGTTGCAGATAGACGGTAGCCGTGCGAAATGGTGCCTTATGAGTGAAGATTGGATTAAAAACCAGTCATGTAGTTCCAAGAGCGCTGGATACATTGTCTAACACTTTTTCTACGCCTCTTACTTTAAATACATTGATTTAAAATTCATACTTCCTTTTCATAATCAACTTATAACTCCTTTTGCGATAGGCAATAACAAATTAGAGTCGTTGGTGAATGTCTGGATGGCAAGTATTAACAATCAAGCAGGTTCACGGGAAGAAATTCAGATGCTAACCTTCACGCTTGATAATGTTATGTATGGAGTGAACGTTAATCAGGTTCGTGAAGTGAAGAATTTTGAGGGAGTAACTCCTGTTCCTTATGCGCCTATTTACGTTAAGGGAGTTACTAATCTTCGAGGAGAAGTGATACCCGTTATTGATTTGCGAAAGCGCTTTGGTATAGCTGAGGATAACGGTCAGGGCACAAATATAATGATTATCGTTCAAGATAAGCATCCGGTAGGAATAATGGTTGACTCAGTTATGGAAGTTTTAACACTGCCGAAAAGTGACATAGAAGCAAACCCAGACAGTTTGATAATTGATAGATCGGAGGCTGTCACGGGCGTTGCCAAGCATGAAAAAGACTTAATTATCCTGCTTGACCTCCTCAAGGTAATATCCAAAGACGCCCTAAACATGAAAGAGAATGGTAGAGGTTTCAAGATACAGATTCAGGATCAAAACAAACAATAGAGCGCCCTCTTCTTTTCTGCGCTCCACATTTTATGTGATGCACTTTGGCGCAAATCAGGTTGCTTGTAGTTGATGATTCTTTGTTTATGTTGAGGCTACTTGAGGATATCTTTCGAACTGACCCCGAGATATCGGTTGTTGGTACAGCTCGTGATGGAGAAGAAGCTCTTTCGAAAATTGCCAGCTTGCATCCTGATGTCGTTACCATGGATATTGAAATGCCCAAAATGAGCGGTTTAACCGCCCTTAGAAAAATCATGAAAACAAATCCATTGCCCGTGGTAATGATTAGTACTTTAACACAACGTGAAGCACAACTAACGTTGACAGCACTGGAATTTGGTGCAGTGGATTATGTACCTAAACCGTCTGCGCAATCACTTAATATGCATGCTCTCAGGGACGAGCTTATTTCAAAAATCAAAACTGCTGCTTTAGCTAACCTATCTCCCCTTAAACAGGTCATTCATGAAGATTTACTCCCGACTAAAAATAATGACAAGATTATTTCGATTGCTGCTTCAACTGGGGGCCCCCCTGCGGTTACCGAGATTCTAAAAGCTTTTCCGCCGGATATACCGCCTATGTTAATAGTACAACATATGCCAAGGGGTATTACCAAACTTTTCGCTGAACGATTACAAAATGTTTGCAAATTTAGGGTAAAGGAAGCTGAAGACGGCGACAACATTGTGGCGGAAAGAGTGTTGCTTGCTCCAGGCGGTTTCCATATGGTGGTTACTAGAGAAAGAAAGGTCCGCTTAACTGAAGATCCTCCAGTTAATTACGTGCGGCCTTCCGCTGATGTTACGATGATGTCTATGGCGAAAGTTTATGGTTCAAAAAGCATCGGCGTGGTTTTAACCGGAATGGGATCAGATGGTGCTAGGGGAATTAAAGCTATTAAAGAAAATGGCGGGTTCACGATTGCCCAAGACGAGCAAACTAGTGTTGTTTTTGGTATGCCAAAAGTTGCAGCACAAATGGGTTTTGTTGATAAGGTTGCTCCCTTAGATTTTATACCCCGTGAGATAATGAAGGCATGCAACTAATTTTAAATCCATAATTTTGAATCCATATAGGCTCTTCATAATTTACTTATAAAGAAACCGAGGAATTGATTCGTTAATAGCACTAATGGAACGTTGGCGAAATGACTGATGAATTACGTGAAAAACGCACTGTAAATCAGGATAAGGAAATAGAAAGGCTGGAAAAAGAAAATAAACGGCTACAAGAAGAAAACAAGGAGTTAAAAAATCAAGTCATTGAAATTCTCAGAGATGCGATAGCTGGTGCCGAAAAAATTAATCTGAAGGCTGACGAGATTATCCAGAATGCTGCAAAAGCTGCTGAACTTGCTTATCAGGCTGAGCAATCCGCTGTGAAAGTCGCCGAGTTAGCAACAGGAGCCAGCGATATTGTAAGTAAAGTTACTGCTTGTGCAAAGAGTGTTGAAGAAGTCGCCAATAAAGTTGCCTCTAGTGCAGATGGCGCTACACAATCAACATCTAAAGTAGTTGAGATGGGTAAGGAAGCGGCGAACGTTTCAAACCAGATGGCAATTGGCATGCAACAAGTTAGCAGTGCTTCTCAGCAAGTATCAACAGGTGCTCAGAAGCTAGCTGATTTATCTCAAAACGCTGCGAGAAGTACTGAAGCATTGAAAAAAGTTATGGATGAGGCAGGATTGATTGCTAGGGAAGCTTCTGCAGTGACTGAAGACGCATTGAAGAAGGCAAAAGAAGCAAACGAGAAAGGCCAACAGGGACTCGTAGCAATAGAGAATATAAAAGAAAACATAACGCGGGTTTCTGATGCTGTCACATCAATGGTTAACTCGGTTGAGCAGGTTGGTCAGATGGCTAACTCTGTTTCAGACATTGCTGGTCAAACTAATATGTTGGCATTGAACGCTGCCATTGAAGCTGCGCGGGCTGGAGAAGCTGGCAGAGGTTTTGCTGTTGTAGCTGATGCTGTTAAAGGTTTAGCTGGCGAGTCTAAGGAAGCAGCTGGATCAGCCATCAATTTGGTCAAAGGTATTAAAGAAGCAGGCATTCAAACAAGCAATATTACTCAGCAGTCACAAGCGGGCGCAGCCGAAGGCGCAAACGTAGTCTTAGGTGCCATAAAAGAATCTGAAGCTATCACAAGAATCATGGATGACATGACGAGTAAAGTCAATAAACTCACTAATGGAGTCGAACGAGGACTAGATGCATTAAATGTAGTTGTGAAGACTATTGAAGAAGTAGCCAGCATCGCTGAGGAAAGCTCATCTGCATCAGAAGAGGCCTCTTCAGCAGTTGAAGAACAAACTGCTGCTTCGGAAGAGATGGCGGCGATAGCTAAAGATGTTTCTGCGACAGCTGAAGAAGTGGCAAAGGTAACGGCGGGTGTTGTCAGTGAAGCAAAAGAAATGGCGCAACTTGCTTGGAATGTAGTTACCGATGCAACGAAAGTTGAAGATTCAGCTAAACAAATCCTATCGGAAGCTGAGACTGTGGGTAAAAACTCGAATACAGTGGTGACTGAAGCTACGACGATGGCAGAAGTGACAGAGCAGATGCAAAACGACCTTAGAGAACTTATCGAGAGCAGGACTAAACTACTCAATAGTTATCTTGAAAAGACTGCAAGCAACTAAACTTTCCTTTTTCTCTTTAAAAATAATTCCACAGCTTGTTTTCTTTACATCTTCTTTGTGCATAAGTTCTGTGACATACAAGTGTTTTTTTACGTTGCAAACGCTACGTGAGTTTGATCAACATTGGATCAAGAAGTTGTAAAACAAGAGGTTCAAAAGTCCGCTGGCTCTCAAGCGACAGGGCAACCTGAGAAAAAGAAACCTGTGTCGGCTGAGGAGCTTGTTGCAGCTCTAAAGAGTACAGGAGACGACATTGGTCAAATAAGTGAACTTACCTCGGAAGAAAACCTAATAGTTGATCAATTTTTTATTTCTCTCTTAAAATTAATGCAACCCCTTGCTCCATCCATACCTGTGAACCAATTAGTGCTTCCCGCCGAAGTTGGTGATGCCGTGCAAGCTGATGTTGACCCCACGGGGCATTTAATATTGCAGTATAATGATGGGCACGTTGAACTAGTAAACTTGATTGAGAAGAAAAATCGCGAACTCATGGTTGCGGTTATCAGTGACATCTTGCCAAAATTCAAGAACTTGACAAGCGCACAGAAACGCAAGTTAGAGAATCGTATCAAGTTACTGTCAAGCGTTACAAAAGAAATGCAAAAGATTTCCGAAGCTCTCTCCGCCGCTTTATCTGGACCATAGTTCCCTTTTTCATTCGTTCAACAGTTTTTTTAGGGTTAGGCAGTTTTTTGGGGCGTTAGCGTTAAAGTCGTTGTTGAAATAGCAGAATACTTGCCGTGCGTTTTGATGCTTTATCTTTTCTGCCCACTCTTTGAGTTCTTCATCAGGGTAAAAGTGCTTGTACCAACTATTCTTACCATGAAACCGAACATAAATCTGGGAGGCGGTTTTTACAAGCGTTTGAGGTAGCCCCGAGGCTGACACAGCACAAAACACCAGTCCTTTCTCCACCATGAAGTCGTAGACTTCCCTGTCCCACCAGCTCTCATGTCTAAACTCTACGACGTTGATAACGTTGGGGTCTACTTGTTCAGCAATTTGTTGGAGCAACTCCATGCTTTTGTGGACGAAAGGAGGAAGCTGAAAGAGCACGCACAGCAGTTTTTCTCTTAAAAGGTGAGCTAATTGGTAAAAGTTTGCTGTGAGTTGTTGGGTATTGTGGAATTTGTGCGTATGCGTTATTGCCCTGTTTGCTTTAAGCGTGAATCTGAAGTCAGCAGGGGTTTTCTGGTACCATCCCAAGAGCAACCTCTCGCTTGGGAACCGATAGAAAGTATTGTTGACTTCTAACGTATTGAAAATCTGGGTGTAATATTGAAGCCATTTGGTTTTAGGTAAGGCTTGAGGATAGAAAATCCCCTTCCAATGATCATAATAAAAGCCTGAGCAACCCAAAAAATGCATAGTTTCCATATTATCCGTAAGAAATCAAGATTAAACATACTTAAATGGGTTTTAGCTGGCAAGCATTAGCACTCACTTTAACTCACCCCTCCCCCAACTCACAATGTCGCTTGAGCACCCATATTTTAAACAAAAATAGCGTAACCTCGACTGTGAATCAACATGGCACAAGCCCAAATAGCAACC
Organism: Candidatus Bathyarchaeota archaeon; assembly: GCA_026014725.1. Lineage (NCBI taxonomy): Archaea > Thermoproteati > Candidatus Bathyarchaeota > Candidatus Bathyarchaeota archaeon. The sequence continues at coordinate 74,743 of JAOZHV010000026.1, forward strand.
GAAGAAGACATGCAAATAGACTTGATTATCCACGACTTCTCAGCCCTCTTGATCGAAGAATTCATCCAAAAAATCGTTAAACCCTACTTCAAAGGCAACATGAACGAAGCAGTGAAGAGCCTAATGCAGAAAGCAATCAGCGAAGAAACAATAGTAAACCAAGCAATAATCCAAAAAACAACTAAAAAACGCTGAAAAGCCCCAATTTATTAGTTTTTGTAGTGCAAGTTCTTATATTGCCCAGCCGAGCCCTTTATGGCAATGGTGCCACTCTTGGTAGGACTCCTCGACCCCCTAACTATCAAGGGCATAACCCTTAGAAACCGCATAGTTATGCCTCCAATGCAGTCAGGCAGAGCCTCCTTTGAAGGCGCTGTAACTAACAGGCTCATCAACTTCTATGTCCGCCGCTCAACTGCACTCGGGTTGCCCATTGTTGAACATGCGTATGTTTCACCAATGGGGAAGATTGGTCCAAAACAGTTGGGAATATACGACGACACGCTCCTAGCAGGGTTTGAGAAACTTGCATCGGCTATCCATGCAGTGGGTGCTCCCACTGTAGTGCAGATTAACCATGCTGGCGGAGTAGCAAACAAAAAAGTCATCGGTGCAGTGCCTACAGGTCCATCGGAGACGGGGAAAACCCGAGCGTTGGAAAAAGCTGAATTGTACAGTATTGCTGATGAGTATGCTTTGGCGGCTGAGCGCGCAGTAAAGGCAGGTTTTGACGGGGTTGAGCTTCATGGTGCGCATGGTTACTTGCTGAATCAGTTCTTTTCGCCTTTGATAAACAAGCGTGACGATGAGTTTGGTGGTTCGCTTGAGAACAGGATGCGTTTTCCGTTGCTGGTTGTTGAGAAAGTTCGCAGGTGCTTGAATGATAAGCTTTTGCTCTACAGGTTGGGTTCTGATGATTTAGCACCGATGGGTACTCATATCGAAGATGTCGTCACGTTTGCGGTGAAGTTGGAAGCAGCAGGAGTTGATATCCTTGATGTGTCAGGCGGCATGTGCGGAAGTGAACCTAAGCAGTTGCGGCAAATCAAAGGCTATTTTGTGCCACAAGCAGTACGAATCAAGAAGACTGTCAGCGCTCCTGTTATTGGGGTCGGCGGAATAACCGATGCAAAGTTTGCTGATGAACTGGTGAGGGCTGGTGAAGTGGATTTGGTAGCAGTGGGTAGAGCGCTTTGGCATGATTGTGAATGGGCGCAAAAAGCCATGCAAACACTAAAAGGTTAACAAGGCACTTGTATGTGAGTGTTGTGCAGTTCCATTTTAACCATGTACTTGGGAAAATGTTTATTAAGACATGCGACACCTTATACGTCAAGACAAACAACGCATATATACCATGGGGGCGAAGGATTGATTAAACCAACATTACCTGCAACGATAGTGGCACTAGTTTTGGTGGCAATAGCCTTAACGCTTACAACCTATGGAGCAATCACGGTAAGCAAGAATTTATCGTCTACAGGTTCAATAAATGTAACACCAAACCTTGGCGTATACTCTGATAGCGGATGCACAACTACCCTGTCAGCTATAGATTGGGGCACAATATCTCCGGGTAGCAATATAACTAGAACCATCTACGTTAAGAACACAGGCACGGGGACTTCCTTAACATTAAGTATGACCACGAGTAACTGGAACCCGACAAGCGCAAATGGTCCTATAACAATTACTTGGAACAAAGAGGGCACTATACTGACGCCTGGACAATCAACTGCGGCTGTGATAACGCTGACCACTTCACAAAGCATATCTGGCATAACAAGTTTTAGCGTTCAAATATCCATAACTGGCACCGCTTAAGAACCCTTTTTTTATTATTATAGAGCTTGTTTGTTTTGCAATTTATCTAAAACATTGTCCGTAATGAGTTAGAAAAATAGAGGATTTCTTCTAGATTATTTATATAGTTGTTTAATCTGCTATTCTTTAATAAGCGCTAATTCGATAGAGGAGTCGATTGAGGAGTTCAATGGAGAAGGGAGTGCAGAGTGTTTCCTACTTATGTTCTTATCCGCTCCTGCCAGGGGGGGAGATGATAAACGTGACTATCGACCAAAAAACCCTGGTTGACGAGCTCAAAACAGAATGGAAAAGACTCTGGGCGGAAAGAGTTGACGACAAAATTCGGGCCGAAGGCATAGCTGTTAATGATTACTCGATGCTTAACGTTGACCGAGGAACAATCATCCATGCAACAAGAGATTACAAAGCCTTAAACTTTAAAGAGATTCTAGAACGCCACAAAATAGAAAACGCCGAAAGATTCATTCCCCCTTTACCTGAAATTGGCGGATGGAACAAATTTATCAAAGACGCAATACGCCAAAAACCCGTCGTAAAGAAACGCGCGCGCCTCTATCAAAAAGATGTACCTATCAAGCAGCAGCCCAAGAAGGGTGGCAGAGGCTGGCTGCATAAATAGCCTAATAGTGAATAAACCAAAGAATTAACTTTTCATTAAGGGATTTTTTATGGGAAATTATAGGCGAAGAGTTGACATTATAGCTGACATACTTGGGGTCGTTAGCTCAGATGCCAAAAAAACACAAATAATGTTCAAAGCAAACTTGAGCTACAAAGTTTTAACCAAATACCTTACAGAAATCCTTGATGCGTCATTGATAACTTTTGAGGAAGAAAGGCAATGTTACATGCTTACTAGTAAAGGGCATGATTTCTTAGCAAACTATAAGATTTACTACAAAACCAACAAGTACCTCGAGAAACGCTTAAGTCATATAATGCGCACCAAAAGAACTTTAGACGAATTATGTCGCCCTGTTAATAATGAGGACAATTAAATACCCCGAGTAAAGAACTGACAAAGTTATCTCCCAATAACGCTTTAACATAAGTTTGGTTGCGGCACAATTGGTGATTAAAAAAAGCTTGCGAACAATTATTATGGTCTTCATGTTAATCGTCATTGTAAGCATCTATGTCTCAACCGTGCAAGCAAAAGATGAGCTCTCAAACATTGAAACCGCTAATGTTCATATTAACCAAGCCTTCGCTAGCGTGTTGGCTGCAGAAAAAGCAGGGGGAAATGTTACTGACCTATTGCTTGCGTTGAACACTGCGGCAGAATACTTGGCGGCGGCTGAAAACAACTACAGAAGTGGCAATTTAGCAAATGTTAATCCTAACGTAGACAGCGCGATCATAATTGCCAACCAAGTTAATAGTGGTGCGCTTGCTTTGCGTGAGACTAGTCTCATTAAATCCCAAGAAAATTTCTGGGTAACTTTGACCTTTTCCGTAGTCGGTGCCATTGTTTTTTCATTAGTGCTGGCATTTGTTTGGAGACGCTTCAAACGTTCCTACATGAGCAAACTGCTTGATATGAGGCCTGAGGTGGCAGAAGATACACCTTGACAATTACCGCATTATCTTTATTGCCGTCGGCTTGATTGGTGTATTGTTGTTTTCTTGGCCCACAATTGGTTTAGTAGTAAAACCGCCTGAAGGCGAAGTGTTTTCTGAACTCTACATCCTTGGATCTAATCACATGTTTGATGATATTCCGTTTAACGTCAAAGCTGGTGTAACCTACTCGATTTACTTGGGTGTAGGTAACCATATGGGGTCATCTTGTTACTACACATGCTTTGTCAAGTTGCGCAATGAGACTGAACCTCTTCCCAACACCAAGTCTGGAACGCCAAGTTCCCTGCCTGTTTTGTATGAGTTCAAATCTTTTATTAAAAATGATGAATATTGGGAATCACCTCTAACATTCAAAGTTAATCATTTAGTGTTCGCCAATGGTGTCTCTTACTTGTCTGGTATTACTATTAATGAACAAGATTTTCAAGTTAGCACAATCTCTGCATGGAATACAAACAAAACAGGCTATTACTACAGCCTTTTTGTGGAACTCTGGATATATAATTCTACATCTAATGCTTCTCAATTTCATAATAGGTACGTTAATTTAATTCTAAATATGACACAGTAGGCTTATTTCTAAAATCGACATAGAATTAACTTCTGCGGTTTCTTATATATAACGATTCTTTAATTGAGTTAAAGGAGAAAGGAAAAGGAAAGCATGCAAGAAAAAGAATGGTGCCCAGTAGAACTATATCATGATGCACTGTATAAGTCATCACAACCTATGCAAATTATTCTCGCGGCGTTGAATGAAGAGCAAGGCATAGCTTACACCATAACCGAGCTTAAGGCATACTTGAATAATCCTCGAATCTTAGTGGTTGATGGCAACAGCCGAGACAACACCGTTCATGTTGCCAAGAATTTAGGTGCGGATGTGGTTTTTCAGGAAGGAACCGGAAAAGGAGATGCTATAGGTTTAGGGCTTAAATGCATGGACACTAATGTAGAGTATATAGTGTTGAGCGATGCCGATTATACTTATCCTGCCAAGCACATCCCTCAAATGATAAAAATACTGGAGAAAAATCCCAGAATTGGCATGGTTTGTGGTAACAGATTCAACTCTGAATTCCCACTGACAGGTATGAAAGGAATATTTCATATCGGTAACAAGTTAATAGCGACCGCTCACACGATACTAACAGGCATGTCTTTAAACGACCCGTTAACTGGCTTAAGGGTTATTAGAGCAGATCTTCTACGAAACTGGAATCCACTGTCAAAGGATTTTGACATCGAAGTAGAACTAAATAATTATATTGAAAAAACAGGATTCGAAACTATTGAAATTCCAATAGCTTACCGTCCACGCTTAGGCGAAAAGAAGCTCAAAATGAAACATGGGCTCTTAATCTTAAAGAGAATTATTTCTGAAACTTTGAAAAGCAACAACCTATGGACCGAAATACCTCATTGATTCTTAATTAATATTTTATGAAATCGTAAATAATGAAAAATTAAGTGAAGACTGAACTGGAGGAAAATTAAACGAAAATATTATTATCTGGAGCCGCTGGAATGCTCGGGAGTGCTTTATGCCCAACCTTGATGAAGAGAAAGCATGAAGTGTTTGCGACAGATCTTGCGCCAACGAATGAAACGAAATTCCTTGATGTCCGAAGTTTTAAACAAGTAGAAGAAATGGTCAGATCCGTCAAACCTGATATTGTTATGCACCTCGCAGCAGAAACAGATGTTGATAAATGCGAAATTGAGCCCGACCATGCTTTTCTAACTAATACCATCGGGACTCAAAATGTAAGTATTGTTTGCCAAAAATATAATGTCATAATGGTTTATATTAGCACTATAGGGGTGTTTTACGGGGATAAGATAGAGCCATATACCGAATTTGATACTCCTAACCCAATAAACATTTATGGTCAGAGCAAACTTGAGGGTGAGAAGATTGTCCAGAGCCTATTAAACCGATATTATATCGTTCGAGCAGGCTGGATGGTTGGGGGTGGTCCTGAAAGGGACAAAAAATTCATAGGCAAAATGATTCGGCAAATGGATAATGGCAAAACTCTGAAAGCTGTGAATGATAAGATTGGCAGCCCCACTTACACCGTAGATTTTTCCAAATGCCTAGCAGACCTTATTGAAACCGATTACTTTGGTCTTTATCACTGCACAAATAAAGGGTATTGTTCAAGGTTCGATGTAGCTAAAAAAATAGTTGAAATTTTTGGGCGGACGGACGTTACTGTTGAGGCAGTAAGTTCTGCATATTTTCCCTTGCCAGCTGCACGAGCGAGATCCGAGATGTCTAGAAATTATAAGCTTCAGCTTCTTGGTATGGATTCAACTAGAAAATGGGATGACGCCCTCAAAGATTACATAAATAGCTCTTGGAAATAATCCGAGGGTTCATCTATTTGCTAATAATGATTTAGGCTTTACCCAGATAAAGGCACCAAGCATTGATTTTACTCAAACAATATGTCGTGATATTTTGCGAATAGCCTTCTTAGGAACCATGGGAATCCCTGCGCGCTACGGTGGGTTTGAAACCTGCGTAGAAGAAGTTGCTACTAGGCTAGCTAAACAAGGGCATGAAATAATAGTGTATTGTGGTTATAGAGGCTCGAAACCGAGAGCTAAAGTTTACAAAGGAGTTAAACTTATCTTTGTTCCTTGTCTTAACAATAAATTTCTAGACTTTCCATTCCGTTCGCTAATTTCTACGATAGATTTAATGCGAAGAAAGGTACATATTGCTCATTTTTTTGGCTCTGATGCATGGCCCTTTACTATAGCAACTAGAATGATGTCAATTAAAACTGTCCTGACCTTGGACGGAATGGTTTGGAAAAGATCAAGCTATCCTTGGGTGATTCGAAAGATTTTACTCATAACAGCTAGGTTTGCTTGTTATTTCCCTAATACAACAATAGTTGACTCAAAGGTCGTTCAACATTGGTATCAACGAAATCTCGGTGAAAGACCAACATATGTTCCTTATGGGGCAAACGTTAATCTAAGGAAACCTGATATTGCCAACCTTATTAAAAGAGGATTGGTAGAAAGAAAGTATGTACTTTTTGTCGGTAGGTTGGTGAAAGAGAAAGGGGTTCATTACTTGGTTGAGGCTTTTAAAAAAATTAAAACCGACTATACTTTAGTCATCGTTGGAGCTGACCCATATGGTAAAGAATATGAATTGTACCTCAAAAAAATTTCGGGCAAAAATACTGTGTTTCTAGGCAATGTGTATGGAAGAGAATGTGAGAATCTCTATGCTGGCGCTTACCTTTACGTTACGCCTTCAGACCTTGAAGGCACGTCTCCTGCCTTACTTACTGCAATGTCCTTTGGAAAGTGTACCTTAGTTAGTAATATCCCTGAAAACATGGAAACCATAGGTGACTCTGGGTTCTTTTTTAGGCATGGAAATATTGAAGACTTAAGGCAAAAACTACAGTTACTTCTGGCTACTCCTACTTTAGTTGATCTTGCGGGCCGGAAAGCAATAAACCGCATTAATGCCTATTATAACTGGGATTTAATTACCGACCAGATTAGGAGGATATATTCATCTAATTTACGTTTGAATATCTCGGACAAGATTGACGATTATAAATCCAATTCAAGTGAACAGTTTCAGTATCTAATGGCGCAGGAGAAATCATAATATAGAAACCTTAAAGTTTCTTTTATGTACAAGTTTTTATCCACCATATCACTTGGGTGGAGATGCTACTCATGTCAAATATCTTGCTGAAGAGCTTGCTAGAATAGGTCATGAAATTCATGTTATACATAGTATAGACGCTTATCGAGTTAAGCGAAGCAATTCATTTCATGTAAAGGAACCACTTGAAAATAATAATCTTCACGTACATAGAGTTGAATCAATACCGCACCAAAAAGATCCTGCTCTTGCTTATGTATTTGGGCATTGTTTTTCGGTTGAAAGAAAGTTTGACCAGGTAATCCTGAGAGAGCGCCCAGAAATTGTCCATTATCATAATATCTCGCTTTTAGGTTATTCTATAATGAAAAAAAAAGGAAATTATCTCTCCCTTTATACTGCACATGATTATTGGCTTATTTGCCAGATGAACAACCTTGTTAGAAATAATCTGACTCACTGCGTTCGAAAACAATGTTATTCATGTGCTTTGTCTTGGAAACGTTTTCCTCAATTTTGGCGTCGAACTAACGATTTTAAGCAGATTATTTTCAACATAGATCTCTTAATATCCCCCAGTGATTACGTTCGGAAAAGGCTTTTGCAGGAAGTTCATCTCAATAGTTGTACTCTTCCTAATTTTGCCCCAAAACCGCCGGAGAATATTCCTAAAACAGACTTTTCAAACTACTTTCTTTTTGTTGGAATGCTTGAAGAACACAAAGGGATTCTATCGCTTCTGGATGTTTTCAAAACGATTAAAAATGATTTAAAGGCAAGTTTGTTAATCGTTGGAGGCGGGAGCCTTGAAACAATTGTTCGGAATTACATTGAAAAGAACTCCCTTGGTGATAGAGTACATTTCTTAGGTTTTGTTAACTATCATCAGCTTTATTCTTTATATTCGAATGCTTTGGCGTTGATAGTTCCGTCAATTTGGCCTGAGAATGCTCCGCTAGTAGCGTTGGAAGCACTTTCTGTTGGTACTCCTGTGATAGCTTCTAACAAAGGAGGGTTACCCGAGATTGTGAGGAAAGTTGACAAGATATTGATCTTTAATGATAACGATCAACTTAAAACAATTTTATTGTCTTTCTCAAGGCAAGCTTACCCTGTTGAAAAAATTAAGTCTGTTTACAAAAAGAACTACTCGCCTGAAGCATATATCGAGAGATATTTGAAAGCAATAAAAATGTTAACTGTTAGAAAATAAAGTAGTGATTTTTTACTGTGAGCAAAGAAAATATCTCTTATAAGCTTTCAGTACTATGGTTAAGCTTTACAATGATGGATTCAGATCTTCATAAAACAGCTTTTGAAAATATTCTTGAAAATCTCGTGAAATTAGGAAATAAAGTCTCGCTGATGGCGATTCGAACAAGATTACCCTATAAGAATAAATATGGGAATAAAAAACCGTCTATAAGGATCACAGTTATACCTATAAGATATTTTCCGCTTATTTCTATAGCAATTTTCACAGTATTACAATCTATCTTGCTTCCTTTTTATCTGCTTGCAAAAAAGATAAAATTCGTTATCTATGACCCTGATATGCATATTTTGAGCAGTTTTGTAGTTCTTGGTCTTTGTAAATTTACCAAAACAAAACTAGTTTTGGATGTGCGAAGTACTCCGGTAGAGACTCATGGAGTCCGTGGCTATCTCAAAAAGTTTTGGTTTTCTTGTTCGATTCTGATTGCTAAACGTTTGTTTGATGGAATTACAATTATCACTCCGTTAATGAAGCATGAAATCTGCAATGATTATGGTCTTGATCCTGACAAGATTGGTGTTTGGACGTCGGGAGTATCTGAGTCTCTTTTTGATCCACTTGCATTTAAAGGCGATGCCCTGAGAAGAAAGTTAGGTCTTAAAAATAGATTTATTATTTTGTACCATGGAGTATTCACTCCTACTAGGGCATTAATAGAGACAATACAATCCCTGAAATTATTAATTCCAAAATATCCTGACATTCTTTTGTTTCTTTTGGGTTCTGGGCCTTCGTTAGGTAGCTTAGAATTGGCTGTTCAAAACGAGCACCTTGAAAAGCATGTTATTATTTCGAAACCGGTTGCTCCATCCAAAGTTCCCGAGTTCATTAGCATGTGTGATGTCGGTATTATTCCTTTACCCAATCATCCATATTGGCGTTTCCAAAGTCCGCTTAAACTCTTTGAGTATTTGGCTATGGAAAAAGTGGTTGTTCTGACGGATATTCCTGCTCATCGGACCGTGATTGGTACAGCTAACTGCGGAATATATGTTTCATCTGTCCATCCAAAAGACTTGGCAGAGGGCATAGAAAAAGCTTATTTAAACAAGGAAGTGCTGAAAATCTCTGGGCAAATTGGAAGAAATTTAGTAAAGCAGAAATACACGTGGGCTAAGGTTTCGGAAGATTTAGAAAGATATTTATGCACTTTATGATACACCTTTGTGTGAATGTTAAGTATTTCAACATGTAATTCACTGAAGATTTATATATATCAACACCCATTTGTAAAAGGGGGTTGTATGGTATCATAAGGATTGCGATAGCGGGGCGCCATAAAAAGGCATATGTTGTTCTCTTACTTATGATGCTAGCAAATTACCCGATTTTCCTCTCACCTGCGAATGCCCAGTTCTCTGCCCAAGTTCAAATAAATTCTACCGGCACTATCGTTATTCCAACTCCAACCCCTACTCCAACACCCACTCCTTCCGCAACTAACTTGGCACGCATTCCCAACGATTTTGAATTAACATATGGAAATGGTCCACAAATCATATTTCTCGATTATAATGTCGTTAGAACGGCTGGAAAGCCAAGCATACGCCTTGAACCTCACACTTCTCTTGATGTAAACGTGGCAAGGGAAGTTGATGGTAAATGGTACACTGTAAATCCTGGGGACCATATTGTCGCAAAGTGTTGGATGAGAGTCCTGACTAATTCGTCTACTCTGGGTTATCCTCAGTGTGGAGCGCGAATCGGCATAGATTTTTATGGTTATGTTAATGGCGTATTTACGATGTTGCCTGCCGATGCTTTCTGGTATAATTATTATGGCGGAGATTTTTCAAAAATGTACGTTTGTGATAGCAATGGTGGAGCGTGGCAGCAAAAAACAATAGATATTATTGTTCCTGCGACTGCAACTGATTCAGCCGGCAATGTTGGCATAGTTACTATGTTTGTGCTGTGGCTTCAAGGTGCCCCTTGGATACAACACAGTACGGCTAGCGCCGTTTGGTTCGCTGATGCAGAACTATACATTAATCCTTAGTGTTTTTGCGTTTTTATATTAAATACTCATAGTATTCTTTTTTCCTTTGCAGTTTCTCATAAGGTGGCGCTGTTGAAAAAAAACAAACTAGCAGTTTTACCACTTTTAGTCGGCATAGCTTTTTTGATTTATTCATGGTTTGAAAGCTATCCGTTATCAATTGATTATCCTGGAGATTTTGTTTTTAATCACATATCCTTTTTTTATTGGCTTAGTCTTCCATTAATATTAGGATCTCTGTACGTACTAGGAGTATTTTCGAAAAATCACTCTTTCAAATGCCTTGTGTCAATTGCAGTAATCCTGACAATATATTCAATCTCTTTCTTTTACTCCTCGATGCCTACCGCCGATTCACAATTTTTCAGAGGGCTAACTGAATATTTTTTAAATACAAACAAATTGGATGCTTCTTACATATCTCATTATTATTATCAATGGCCATCTTATTTTCTTCTGGCTGGCACTGTAACTTCTTTAAGTGGATTAAATGTTATTGGCTTCGAATTTTTGTTCTACGCTATAATCGGTGTTTTGCTATCAATGACTTTGTATATTTATGCTTCCAAATACTTTAAAAATGGTGCGTTTTTTGCCGTAATTTCCTTTTTTATTTCAATGTATTGGTTCCTGAATTATCAGAGTGTTCCTTTTTCATTTGCTCTCGCGTTAACTTTTCTTTTGTTTATGTTTGAACTCCAAAAAAAGAGTGCTCCTGCTTTATTAATAATACTTGTACTATTTTTTTGTATATCATTTACCCATTTTTTTGTGAGTTTATTTTTCATTTTTTATCTGATTCTTCGGAGCATCATCGGTAGAAGCAAACAATATGCAAAGCTCTCCTTAATGACCCTAACCATTTATTTGGTAACACAGCTCTCGTTTACTTCTTGGAATTGGATTAAATTTAATCTTGGGCTTTTGGTAAACTCGTCTCCAGAATACGGTGTAATTGTTGAAACAACTTTAAAACCGATTATAATCCCGTTTGATATATTGGCTCAGAATATTTCAAGAACAGTTACAATTGTGACTATTGCAATTTGTTTATTTAGTTACGTTTTTCTCGTAATTAAGCGGAAGTTCAGGGTCGTTGACACAGCTATTCTTCTTTCTGGTTTAGCTTATTTGGCTCTGGGTTTTATTTTTTATACCTTGGGCTCGCGAGCTCTCACTATATTTTTCATACCTATATGTTTGGGAGTTGCTTTTTTATTTGAAACTAAATTCCGGATTTACATAAAAGGCATATTTTTAGTTTTATTGGTTCTTTGGGTTTTTGTGCCTATTCATACCTCGTATAATTCGTATATTGGTGAGTTTATCCCATTCCAAACTTATGAGGTTTCTAATGCTGAAAACTTCCTTGTAAATCACTATAACTGGACGACTCCAGGTCTAATGCTTGTACATGCTCCTATTAGAGTTTATTTATCATCAGTTTTAGATCCAACACAGGTTAAAACAACGTTTCCAGAGGATATTTCCTCCGTTCTTTTTCCTGAGCCAAAAGAATATAATGGTATATTTTACACTGTTGGTCTTGGAAATGACTTTTTAATTTATAACTATACATTAGATGAACTTGTCTCTGAAGGGCAACTAAGTGTTTTGTACACTAACGGCTTGTCTGAAATAGCAATAAAGAGTTCAAAATAGCTTGAAGATTAGAGATCGTGATTGAGGAGCTTATGTGAGGTTGGAACTCAATGTTAAATGGGCAATTGAAAATTATCTCATCGGGAAAACCAAAAATATCGATCGTGATTTGTTTCAATAATCACGAAATTCTGCGGGAAAATTTGATAAAGAGTCTCGAGCAACAGCATAATATAAACTTCGAACTAATAGCAGTGGACAACACTGAGAAAAAATTTTCCTCGATTCCTTCTGCTTTGAACTACGGTGGACACAAAGCAACTGGAGATTATATAATGTTTGTACACCAGGATATTTTCCTTTGTGGCGAAAATTGGCTAAATACAGCATTTAGTCTTTTGAGTGCACTGCCGGCGTTAGGCGCCGCGGGTGTAGCTGGGCTTGATTCAACAGGAATGGAGACTGGTTTTATTCTGGATCGGGGAAGGTATTGGGGTAGACCTTTAAGTATGCCGATGCCAGTTCAAACATTGGATGAGCAACTAATAATCATTCCACGAATTGTATTTGAAAAAATACAATTTGATGAAAATTTTAACTATCACTTGTATGGGGCAGATTACTGTCTTTCGGTCCAAAGCCTTGGACTAAAAGTATATGTCCTTCCACTTTTTGTTGAACACAATTCCTTATCTATCGGAACCTTAAAAGCGTCAAGTATTCAACAACAAGAAAAAATACTTATTAAGAAACATAAGGGCAAATTCAAAACTATACATAAAACAACAGGGCATCTTGGAGGAAAGAGAGTTGCAATAAAAAGGTTTTTTACATTAAGCTCAGACTTTTATTTGGTAGTGATTGAAGCTTTTTTAAAACTCTTAAAAGTTTCAATGGATAAAAAAACAATCATAGACATAGGTTGTTTGCCTATTGAGCAAATTTCGATGAAGAGACGTTTGGAAAGAAAATTATTTAGTGTTGGTGTTTCACAAAAAAAACGTTACTTAGTTATTAGTAAGAAATTGGGTATTCATGATGACTACGTAGTTGTCGATCCAGAAAAACTCCCTTTTAGAACTGAAAGTTTTGATATTGCTTTTTTTTCAGGTTTACTGGAATATCTTTCAAAAGAAAAAGCTGAGCTTACACTTAGTGCCTCTGAGAAAATTGCAAAAATGAGTTTAGTAAGGGTTTACTGTAATACTTCCTCTAAAAATTTTATGTGTGTTTATTTCGAAGGCGGTCTAGTGTTAGAGCAATCAAGCTGGGACAAGGATTATTTTAAACGTAAACATTACCAAACGTTATCTTTTTGGATTAACCGAAAATTTCCTCGTACATTATATGCATTTAAATCAAATATGCAGAGACAGAATGTTTAAAATTGGCTAAAAGTAGATATTAGCTTTTCTAAAATGTGGGTAGATAGATAATCAAATATTTGATTTAAGAAATAATAAAGAGAAAATTACACGAAAAAATTCAAATTGAGTAAACAGATTTCGGAGGAAATACTTCTTGAGAATTAAGCGGTATCTGAAGAATGCTACACGAAGACTTTTAATTATATTTTTTCGTTCGATTGGAAAGTTAACACGACATTATTACAAAGAAGATTACGTCAGAGTTTATCCAGATGGACTCTCATTTGATAATAATGGAAATAAAATTAAATCGACAAGAAATGACATTAATAATTTCTTAAATCATTGCAAGTTCTACAAATTTGCCGCTCAATTCGTTAATAATAAAGTGGTTGTCGACGTAGGTTGTGGTAGCGGCTATGGTTGTAAAATACTGAAACAAAGCGGCGCAAAGTTTGTTTATGGATTAGACCCTTCTGAGCATGCTCTGAAATTTGCCAAATCGGTTTACGGCGAGTTTGCTGATTTCAGAATTCAGGAAATTACAAACATAAAAGACTTTCCGAATGGTTTTTTTGATGTTTCTATTTCAAATGAGGTTCTTGAACACATTAAAGAATATGGTATGGAAGAACAAGCAATATGTGAATTGAAAAGAATTACGCGTAAGGACGGTTTGATGATTATCGGTACACCAAACAATGAGATGCTTAATTCTCACGGTTTTTCTTTTGAAGAGATTAACGTGTTGTTTAAAAAACACTTTTCTCAATTTTGTATCTTTGAAAACGCTCTCGTCCCTTTCGGTAATGCTAAATCTTTGTGGGAATATAGGTTGTCTAAAGGAAAAACAGGTGTGATAGTCTCTGAAAATATTTCATTAGCAGAAACTGTTTTACCCGAAGGTGTAAACCCTGAAATCAAGAAAGGCATTGATGTGGGATTGTTGCGTTTTGCCTCTTACTGTATTGATACGACGCTTCTTCACAATACTCATTCATGGGTTATACTCGCTATAAACTCAGAATAGGTTTAAATGTAAGAACTAATCACTCATTCCTGATTTAGTGTTCATATGTTGTCAGTAATGATGGTCTAATATTTATTATTCTATTTCAGAATTTTTAAAAAACTATAATTTCAAGCTTCAACAGGTGCTAAAAAGCTTGCCTCAAGTTTCCGTTATTGTGGTTAACTACAATTGTCATACAACCTTAAAAGCTTGTATCCACAGTATTCTTCTCTCCAAAAATGTCGGAGAATTAGTATTAGTTGATAATGCTTCTACTGATCGTAGTCTTGAACTGATACAAGATTACACAACTGATGAGCGCTTGAAGATTATTCCTTTGAAAAGCAATATTGGCTTGGCTGGGGCAAGAAATCTAGCAGTAACTAAAACAAATTGTGAATACCTCGCCTTTACTGACGCCGACTCTATTGTAGATCCTGATTGGTTAGGGACACCATGTTCACTTCTTGAAAACTACCAAACGATTGGCGCCGTTCAGTGCAAAATGTTGAGTATAAAAACTCCGAATCTGCTTTCAATCGCTGGGACTTTGGTGAATGGCATAAGCTGGTTTAAATCGCCTGAAAAAAAGCTCAATTTCGAATTAATTTTGTTCCCTGTTGGTGCATGTATAATTACCCGCCGAGATATTTGGGATATTGTTTCAGGTTTTGACTCTGCGTTTTTCGTAGGACATGATGATATAGATTTTGGAATTAGACTATGGTTAAGAGGTTATGCTGTTGTATGTACTTCAGAAGGAATAGTTTACCATGATGGAGGTAATCTCAGATCCAGCAAGGGTGTTGCTCCAATTTTTCATTTCTACGGTGGAAGAAACATGTTGTCCATTTGGGCAAAAGACCTAGAAGGAAGGACACTGGTAAAGCATGTTTTACCTTTCTCATTTTTTTATCCATTTCAAGCCTTTTTACATGGTGGTGGAATTACGGGAATTATTGGAGTGATTTCTTTTTTGAGAACGTTGCCATCGATTTTAACTAAACGGCAAAAAATCCAAGCTCATCGAAAAATTTCCGATAATGTACTGGTTCCAATGTTGCGCGATGCCAACTTTTTACCTGTTCAAGAATTTACTGATGATTTTAGGACTGTGTTAAAGTTTATTCTTCGCAAAACTCGATCTATCAAAAAACTAAAAACCTTGTCATTGAAAAACGTTTTAATCTGTAAGTGATAATATATTGGTCTCTTTGTTATTTCTGGGTCAACTAACTATACAAGCCAATGCTTTACTGCCTTATTTATCTAGACATGGTTATCAAGTTACCGCAATTAACACTTCAAAATGGGCATCTCCTGAAAAAATTGCCGACAGTAATATTTCTGTATTTAACTTATACAGCAACAGTATAGGTAAAATTCTTTTAGGTAAACCTGAAAGTTATAGAAAAATAGCTTTTTATAAATTTGTTAAGAATCTAAATCTTAAAAATGATTTATCTGGTAGTTTTGTTAACGCCGCAAAGGCAGATCTTGTCTATGCAAGTTGGGGGTCTCTTAGTCTTCCTGAGGTTGGATTACTGCAAAGATATCAGACTCCAATAGTGTACGAATTTCTAACATACCCCACAGTTAGGACTGGTTGGGCTGAGAAAACTGAGAATTTTTTCAGCAGGCACATAATAAATAGTCTAGATGGGCGAATTTTTTCTACTAAAAGAATGGCTGCCTACTTCAGCAATAAATTCGGTTTAAATAATGGTAAAAACTTGGTTTTCATGGAATGCTATCCTAAAAAATACTATTATCAAAAGAGATTACCACTTCTCTCAGAGATTGATGGTCAACCGCATATAGTTTTTATAGGAATGGATGTTGACGATATCCTGCCCGAAATTGAAAGGGTTTCTAAAAATAAAATTCATGTTCATTTTTGCGATCTAAAACAAGCTGGTTGGCCTCAAGGCAAATCAGAAAGGGCGTATAACTCTTCTCTTTATGTAAATGGTTCTTTAAACAAAAATTACGTTCATACTTTTAACAGATTTTCCAATGACGAAATATCGGATGGAACTTTTGCAACTTTCTTAACACAATTTGATGCCTGCTTAGTTACATACGATTTTTGGCGTGGTTCCAGCTTAAACAGATTCTCTAATAGTATACCCAGCCGTTTTTCGATTGCGCTCCTTGCCGGAATTCCAATTATTATCCCAGGCGGCTACTTGAAAGGATGCGAGGATATAATAAAAGAACATAGAATAGGTTTTACATATAGAAATTACTCTGATTTAAAAAACAAATTATTTAATAGAAACTTGTTAAGTGAATATCAAATCAACGCTATTAACAATCGCAGTGTGTTCTCACTTGAAAATAATTTTAGCCAATTGGATAATTTTTTAAAGAACTTAATTTAACTGATTCCTTGGTATATAACTGTATATGGATAACAAAAGTTCTTGCTTTAATGAGTGAAATATTTTTACAATTAATGGAATGTGTAGAGATGGTACTGCCACAGCATAGACCTAGAGTAACTATAGGGTTGCCAGTTTTCAATGGGGGAAAATACCTTAGGTTCGCTTTAGATTCTATTCTTTCCCAGACTTACGGGGATTTTGAACTTATTATTTCAGATAATGCTTCGACTGATGAAACTCAATTGATATGCCAAGAATACCAATTAAGAGATCATAGAATCCGTTATTTTCGAAATAAAAAAAATCTGGGGATAGCCAAAAATCATAACTTAGTTTTTCAGTTATCATTGGGAGAATATTTCAAATGGGCATCACATGACGATGTTTTATCTCCAACCTTTATTGAGGAATGCGTCAGAGCATTAGATAAAGATCAATCTATGGTTTTATGTCATTCTAAAACTGGTCGTATTGATACGACTGGTAAATTAATTGGTTTATACGAATTAGGTGTTCACTTTACAACAAAAAAGAGTAATGATTTTTCTGACATTATTAGCATGAGAAATTATGCTTGGCTTCTGATCCTTGGATTAATTCGGTCGTCCGCTCTTAAACAAACAAATCTCCTTGGGAGTTATATAAGTGCAGATAGGAATCTTCTTGCAGAACTTCGTCTTCGTGGATCTTTTAATATTATTCCAAAGATACTTTTCTTTAGACGAGAGCATCCTCAAGCTTACACTAACAAATCTCATAAAAGCCTTCAAGAAAAACAAAACTGTTGGTTGGAAGACAAAGGATCAAAGATAGTTTTCCCTTATATGAAAGTTTTTACTGAATATTTCAAAAGTGTTAAACGATCACCCATGAAATGGTCTGAGAAACAAACATGTTATGTCAAAATAATTAAATGGTTGATAAGAGAGGGCTGGGTTCTAGTAACGATGGATATAGGTTTAAACCTTATAACCAATCAACATATATTAAGAATCTTAGCCCCTGTAAGCCAAAAATTCATCCAAAAAGCAGGTATCAAATAACTCCTTAAATTTCGGTTCAAAAATAATATAAAAAAGTGATTATAAAATGCTTGTCTTGGTTGCTGGAAACAAAGGATATGTCGGTATGGTAATGGTGCCGCTTCTAAAATCGGCAGGGCTCGACGTTTTAGGAGTTGATAGCGGTCTCTTCGAGGGATGCATTTTCGGTAAAGAAACAGATCAAGCTATCCTTAGCGATGTCAAACAAATGACAAAAGATATTCGTGATGTTACTTTATCCGATTTGAAAGGAGTTGATGCTATTGTGAATCTCGCCGCCCTTTCAAATGACCCTCTTAGTAACCTAAATCCTGAATTGACTTATCAGATTAATCATCAAGCTTCTGTTAGGTTGGCTCGGCTTGCTAAGCAAGCTGGGGTTTCACGCTTTGTGTTTGCTTCATCTTGCAGTATTTATGGTGCTGCTGGCTCTGATATTGTAACCGAAGAATCCGAGCTTAACCCTGTAACTCCTTATGGCGTCTCTAAAATGCTCTCGGAGCAAGATATTTCAAAGTTGGCTGATTCTACTTTTAGCCCTACTTTTCTTCGTTCAGCAACAGCTTACGGTTTGTCCCCAATGTTACGTTTTGATCTAGTTCTTAACAATCTTGTTGCGTGGGCTTACACAACAGGTTCTGTAATGCTGAAGAGCGATGGAATGGCATGGCGCCCAATAATCCATTGTGAAGATATGTCACGCGCGTTTATAGCAACTCTTGAAGCGTCACGTGATTTAATTCATAATCAAGCCTTTAATGTTGGGATAACAGCTGAGAATTTTAGGGTTAGAGAACTTGCAGAAATAGTGAAGGATACCGTGCCTGGCTCCAAAGTTGAATTTGCTAATAGCGCTGAGCCTGATAAGCGCTCTTATCGTGTTGATTTTAGTAAAATCTCTCAAACTTTGAAGGGCTTCAAACCTAAATGGAATGCACGCTTAGGTGCAAAACAGCTTTATGAGGCTTATAAAAAAGTCGGCATAACTCTTGAAGAATTCGAGGGTCCACGATATCGACGTATAACGCATCTTGAGAACAGTATAAAGTCTGGGCTTCTTGATCATACACTGCGTAGAACGGATTTGAATAGTGCTGGACTGTGATTCATTGAAATTTGACTTCTTAAATTTTTTAAAATGTCCTTTTTGTGGTTCCCGTTTCGAGATTGAGGAAGCCGTTACTGAGGTAGAAAGCGAACTGATAAATGGGTGTGTAAAATGTGATTGCAATAAATTTCCTATTCTTGAGGGTATTTTGCTTATTAAAGAGTTTTCATTGGATGATTGCATTAAACTTATCAAAGAACGAAGAATAAATGAAGCAACAGTACGATATATATGGTCTGAACGATTTATTATCGGTAATTATCTGAAAAGATTAGATAAACTCTCGCTTCGATTCCCCCCTCAATCACTCGTTTCTTTTGGAAAGGCGCTTTCAAGTTTAGCCGAGAAGTTTTCAGAGGGTCGCTTGAAAAAGAAATATGAACGTTTTTCAAAGCAGCAAATTTCTTTCATTGATCTTTTGGAGACCGAGACGAAAAAAGGTGATTTATACCCTGCTTATATGAAACATCGTTTCTCAACTGAAACATTTTGGTCTCTCTATCCTTTTCTACCATTACTTAAGAGAAAGAATGAAAAAGTTTTAGATATTGCATGCGGTGGTGGACACGCTTCGTTCGTGTTGTCTAATTATATTAATCTTCAACAATTATGTTCGGTCGATATCTCTTTTAAACATCTATTTTATGCAAAAAAATATTTCGCCCCAAAAGCGCAGTTTATTTGTCTTGATGCTGGTTTGCCTCTTCCGTTTGATAATGGAATATTTAATTCAATATTAATGTCGGATGCGTTTGGGTATGTCGATTCACGGGTTTCATTAGCCCGAGAGATGAAACGTTGTCTGGTGCCCGAAGGGCTTCTTCTGCTGTTGCATGTACATAATTCTCTCACTTTTAATTTAGGACAGGGACATCCATTAACTCCAAAATCGTGTTTGCGACTTTTCAATGATGTAGGAATTAAAGTCAAAGTTATGCCGGAAAGAAAAATAATACATGACTTTATAATAAAAAATAAACTTGACCTCTTGGAAGACTATACCGAAGATGAACTTAATTCTTCTAACGGATTAATTCTTATGGCAACCGATGATGGATCGCTTTTTAAGGTCCATGATAATGTTGATAAAGATTTCTTGAGCATTAAAAGCAACCTGATCATAAATCCAATTTATCGTGTAGAAAAGAAAGATGACAAATTCTTGTTGGAACGCCCGGTCTCAGCATGCTGTTTAGGTGATCATTATCCATTTTCTGAAGAATATTTGCCAAAAAAGATTGAACTCGACGGAATATGCGTAAAAGACAATAGACAGCTATGTTCTTTTGATGCCCAGAAAGTTGAGGAGTTAATGAAAAAATTCATATTACTTAATGTCCCAGAAAATTATGTGTAAATTGAAGAGGATGACCATTTTTTTTTTTAAAAAAAATCAAATGTAATACATTTTCAGTACATATGGCTCTCTCTTAAAAAGGGGCATTTAAGGGATAGTTCCATATCACTTACCTTGAACGCAACCTTAATCTTCAGAGGATGAATTACCTAATTAAATTAACGATCAATTACACAGATAGCGTTTGGAGGGGAAAGTATCAAAAAAATTGGTTCGCCTGCTTGTAGGTTCTGTGGAGCTCCATTAAAACATACATTTGTCGATTTGGGGATGCAACCCCTCTGCGAAAGCTATGTAAAAGCAGAGCAACTAAATCATATGGAACCTTTCTATCCGTTGCATGTAAGAGTTTGCGATCAATGTTTTTTAGTCCAACTGGAAGAATATGTTTCTCCCAAAGAAATTTTTTGTGAGTATGCGTATTTTTCATCCTACTCAGAAGCATGGTTAAATCATGCCCAAGCTTACGTTGATATGATTGTTAAAAGGTTGTCTCTTAATAAAGATAGCCTTGTTGTCGAGGTTGCTAGCAACGATGGTTATCTTCTTCAATATTTTGCAAAGTATGGTGTCCCCGTCTTAGGGATTGAACCAGCGGCAAACGTAGCTGAAGTAGCAATAAAGAAAGGTATTCCTACAGTTGTTGATTTCTTCAATTTAGAAATCGCTAATGCTCTTTTTAAGAAAGGTCAAAGTGCCGATTTGATTATCGGAAATAATGTTCTTGCTCAAGTAACGGACCTCAACGGATTCGTAGAGAGCATGAAGGTATTGCTCAAATCGTCGGGTGTGATAACCATGGAGTTTCCTCACTTAATGAATCTTGTTGCGGAAAATCAATTTGACACTATTTATCACGAACATTTTTCATATTTTTCATTGCTAACGGTCGAAAAAATTTTTGCTGCGCATGGTTTAACTATATTTGATGTAGACAGGCTAAGCACACATGGAGGCTCTTTGCGTATTTATGCTTGCCATAGCGAAGATTCTTCAAAGCCTGTTAAGAAATCGGTATTGGATTTAAGAGAAACAGAGCAACAGCAAGGTTACGATAGTTTGGATATTTATTTTACGTTTTCTGAAAGAGTGAGGGCAACGAAGAGGAATCTTTTAGATTTTCTAATTAGATTAAAGCGTGAGAAAAAGACAATTGCCGGTTATGGTGCACCAGGTAAAGGTAATACCCTTCTTAATTATTGCGGAATTCGTTCAGATTTTTTGGATTATACTGTTGACCGGAACCCTTACAAACAAGGTAAGTTCTTGCCAGGAACCCATATCCCAATTTACAGTCCTGAAAAGATCGCTAAGACAAAACCTGATTACATCTTTATTTTACCTTGGAATATTAAAGATGAAATAATTAACCAGTTAGCTTATGTTAAGGCGTGGGGTGCTAAATTTATAGTTCCCATTCCAGAAGTCAAAGTTTATGAGTAGTAACAAACAAATATTACAAATTGAGAGGGTTGGTGGATGAAAGTAGTTCTTTTTTGCGGTGGTTTGGGCATGCGTTTGCATCCAACCACAGAATTAGTTCCTAAACCTTTAGTTCCAGTTGGAGAGAAACCTATACTTTGGCATATGATGAAGTATTATTCTCACTTTGGTCATAATGATTTTATTCTTTGTTTAGGCTACAAAGGGGAGCGTATTAAACGATATTTTCTAGATTATGATGAATGCCTTTCCAGTGATTTTGTTCTATCAAATGGTGGTAGAGATCGCAAGTTAATTGAAAAGAATACTGATAATTGGAGAATAACTTTTGTAGATACTGGTTTATATTCAAATATCGGTCAAAGATTAAAAGCGGTACAAAAACATCTTGATGGCCAGGATATGTTTCTAGCTAATTATAGCGATGGGTTAACTGATCTAAATCTACCAAAATACATAGAATATTTCATCAAAAAAAATAAAATAGGTTGCCTTTTAACAGTAAAGCCTTTTCATTCATATCATGCAATAACATCAAGAAAAAACGGTTTAGTTTCAAACATAACGCCTCTAGTAAGTTCTGATATACGAATAAACGGTGGATATTTTATTTTTAAAAATCAAATATTCGATTACATAGGCAACGGTGAGGATCTGGTTGATGAACCATTTAAACGACTCATAGCGAAAAAAGAACTTGTAGCATATAATTATGATGGTTTTTGGGCAAATATGGATAATTATAAAGATAAACAGCAACTTGATGAGTGGGCTGGAAATGGTAATGCTAAATGGCAAGTATGGTTAACAAAAAGCCAAGGTTAGGTAAAAGTGTTTGTTGACTATTAATTTTAATCTTCCAGAGAAACCAAAAATCCTTTGCTTAGGTGCCCATCCTGACGATATTGAAATCGGTTGTGGAGGTACTCTTCTTAGGTTAATCGAAGAAATACCTGATTCTGACTTTTACTGGGTTGTTTTTAGCGGCAATAAACAGAGACAAAAAGAGGCCAATGCAAGCGCAGAATGTTTATTGAAAGGTTTGTCAAAAAGAATTATTATAGGCAATTTTCGTGAGTCGTATTTTCCTTATATTGGTGCCTCAATTAAAGATGATTTTGAGCTCCTCAAAAAGGAGCTTTCTCCTGATTTGATATTTACCCATTACCAGAAAGATGCACATCAAGATCACCGCTTGATATCTGAGCTTACTTGGAACACCTTTCGTAATCATTTAATTCTAGAGTATGAAGTTCCCAAGTATGAGGGTGATTTAAGAACCCCTAATCTGTATGTTCATCTTAATGAATCACAAGCAAGTCTGAAAATTAATCATATTCTCCAATTTTTTAAATCTCAAACTGAAAAAAATTGGTTTACTGCCGACTCGTTTAAGGCGCTTCTAAGAGTTCGTGGAATTGAATGTAATTCTCGCGGACAATATGCAGAAGGGTTCCATTGCCATAAGCTGGTCTTTTAATCATTTATCGGAGTCCAATTTTAAAGCGTACTAAGTAGTTAAGCCACTGTTTGATAACACTTTTCCTTTAAACAAAAAATGTTGTATTAGGTGAGTGATTGCTATTTCAAGAAATGACAACAAACATATAGTTGCTATTGTAGGCACAGATACTATTTCATCTACTGTTTCACCAACCGCTTCAGTAGCTATTATCCATTGTAACTTATCAAAACAGTTATCTCAAAAATATATTGTGCATGTTTACTCTCAACGGGGAAGCAATCAGGTTGAGATGAGTTTAGACGGACTGGTTAAGCATCATCATATTTCTAGTAGGTTTGATTATTTAACAAGATATTTTATTTCAGTAGTTGCAAAACAAATAACAAAATTTACACAAGTTTTTTCCAGAAAGCCATTTTATTTATCTCTTTTTAATGATTTTGTTTATGCTCTCCGAACGGCCAAAAGCATTAAAGTTGAAAAATGCAACATAGTTCAAATTGCTGAAGAAACCCAACTGATACCTTTTATAAAAATGATAAATCCTAAGACTAAAATCGTTTTATCAATGCACAGTGAATTGTTGACTCAACTCGATAGAAAAACAATGACTAATAGGCTTAAGCAAGTTGATTTTATAATTGGATGTAGCGATCATGTAACTAAGAAAATCGTTAAATGCTTTCCTCAGTTTAGTATCAAATGTCAAACGATTAATAATGGGGTTAATATAAAACTCTTCAAACCTTTAGAAAATAAACTTGCGTCTAAAAGAATTTTGTATGTTAGCAGGGTGACACCAGAAAAAGGTTTGCATGTTCTTATCGAAGCTTTAGCTCGAGTGGTTGAGATATTTCCCGAAACACATCTAAATGTTATTGGTTCAAAAGTAATGTGGTTACCTGAATATTTTATTAATCTGAGTGAGGAACCAAAAGTAAAAGAGCTACTATCGTTTCATGCTAAGGGACGGTCAGGTTATCTAGATTACCTGCAAGAAAGAATTTTGGAGCTTAATCTTACAAATAATGTTACTTTCCACGGTGTTATTCCTCATGAGAATTTAATTTCATATTATCAGAATTCTGACCTGTTCGTTCTTCCTTCCTTTAGTGAAGCGTTTGGTATGGGCTTAATTGAAGCTATGGCCTGCGGATTGCCTGTGGTAGCTACCGACGTTGGTGGAATTCCAGAAGTAGTTGAGCAAGGAAAAACTGGATTATTGGTTGAATCCGGTGATTCGGGCGCTCTTGCTAAAGCTATTTTAGATATTTTTTCAGACGGTAAAATGAGAATTAGGATGAGTGAAGCAGCACGAAAGCGTGCTGTAAAGCTATTTTCTTGGGAAAAGATTGCAAATGATGTCTCTCAAATTTACGAGTCTTTAACAAAGTTTGATAATTAAACGTTATAGACTATTTGTATATTATAAGTTTGTTAACTTGGATGTTGTATATGAATATTCTTCGATTTAGACTACTAAAGTTATACAAGCTTATACTAAGCAACCGTACGAGAAATAATAATATAGAGTCTATCAAAAAATGTATAGTAGTCTTTGCTCCTCATCCTGATGATGAGACGCTTGGTTGTGGTGGAACTATTTTAAAGCAAATTAGAGCAGGTTCCCAAGTTAAGATAGTTTTTATGACTGATGGAGCAAATTCTCACTCACACATAATTTCTTCTGAAAAGCTTGGGCTTATCCGTGCTCAGGAGGCAATCGCTGCAGGTAAGAAACTTGAGGTGAGTGAAAGTAACCTTATTTTTCTCGGTTACCGAGATAGTGATTTATGTCGAGATATTAATGACGCTGTTAAAAAAGTTCAATTGATTCTTAAAGAGTCACAACCTGATGAAATCTTTATCCCTCATGAGAAAGAACCAATAACAAATGATCATTTTGCCACTCATAGAATAGTTTCATTAGCTTTGAAAAACTATAAAAAAAGAGTGATTGTATCAGAATATCCTGTCTGGCTTTATTATCATTTTCCTTGGGTTCAATTTCAAGCCAAAGACGCTTTAGGCTGTCTAAAGCATATGTTTTTTTCAAGTTTTCATTTAATAGTGGATTTCCGCTTTTCGGTCTATGTTGGTGATGTGATTAGCCTCAAACGGTTGGCGTTGCAAGAGCATAGGTCTCAAATTACCCGTCTTTTTCCTCATCCACGTTGGCAAACGTTAGGCGATTTATCAAACGGCGAGTTTTTGGAATGTTTCTTTCAAGATTATGAGCTTTTTAATCGATACGTACTTAATAAATAATATTTTGAAATTAACTAGCAAAGAATATGGAAAAACTAAAGCTCAAATAGCCCTTAACTGGTTAATTGCTCAGGATAATATTATTGCCATACCAAAAGCGGTCTCGGTTGACGACTTAGTTCACTTGCCTTTGAAAGACTCACTGAGAGCTATATACTCGTTTCACCATTTTAAAGTTAAATGGAAGCGAAAAAATGGTTTCTATTGGCACAAAAGCATCCAAACCTTGTCCATTATGCGGAGAAGACAAATCGATAATCTTTTTTGAAATGCACAATATCCCTTGTAATTGCAATCTCCTTTGGCAAACCAGAGAGGAAGCCATCAATTGCCCCAAGGGCGATTTAACATTAGGATATTGCCCTTCTTGTACGTTTATTGCCAACTACACCTTACAACCTGAAAAAAATCAGTATATAGGCCAATATGACAATTCACTTTATCACTCCCATTTGTTTCAGTATTTTGCGAAAAATAAAGTTCAAAGTTTAATTGATAAGTATAATTTGCATGGTAAAACTGTTATGGAAGCGACAGTTGGTAAGGTTGATTTTTTATCCTTTTTCTGTTCTTTGGGTTCAAATAAGGGGATAAAATTCGATACTTCTTTCATCAATTCTTTAGAAGGCTCTAAAAAAGATATCATACCTGTTGATTATAATAGTTTAACTGAGGATAGCGATTCAGGCAGAGCTAACAATGAGCCAGTAGACTTTGTTTTCTCCTACCATGAACTTGAACACGCAAATTCACCAAGGCACTTTCTAAATATATTAAAAGAAAGGATAGGGAAGAACTCTGAGACCATTTTCTATATTTCTGTACCACATATTATTAAAGCATTTCATGAGGGTGATTTCACCGACGTAATATATGAACATCCGTCTTATTTTACCAGTTCAGCTCTATTACTTCTCTTTACCTCTTGTGGCTATAATATAATAGATATTCGAGAGGAAACAGGTGTTTTCTCTAGTTCATTAAGCGTCGTTGCTTCGTTGAATAAAGACTTGTTTCCAAAATTTGATAAAAATCATGAGTTAGAACCTATAGAAAAAGCAACATCAGAATTTGGTATTAAAACAAAAATGCTGATGACAAACGCTACTCGCAATATCAAGCATCTGCTAGATCAAGGTAAGCGAATAGTTATGTGGGGTGCAGGAGCAAGGGGGGTCACACTTCTAAACATATTCAAGGATGATAGAATCAAGTACGTAATTGATATAAACCCAAGCAAACAAGGGAAGTTCCTTCCAGGTACAGCACAAAAAATAATGGCGCCTGATTTCTTGGTAACCTATAAACCTGATTATGTTTTTATTGCAAACTCGGTTTACAAAGAAGAAATTGCAAAGCTATTAAGAGATTTAAATGTCAAAAGCGAGCTATTGACACTTACCGATTGATAAGATATCAAGTAAAATTAAAAGCGCTGATTTAGGTAAGCTTGGTTGACTTGACTGAAACCGAAAAAAATGATGCTGACAGACTTAGTAAAGCAATCTTAAGGATTGTTAATGATCAGAAACCAGATACGATGAGGCAACTAGTATATCTTGTCTCCAAAGAGACTGGTGTTGCAGAAGAAAAGATTGTTACTGTAATCCAAAAATTGGAAGATGAGAAAAAAATTGAATTTGCTGAATTATTATTTCCGCAGGCTCTCAATGAATACGTTTTCTCCTTTAGAGGAACATGGTTTTGGTTGACGATTAGTCTTTTAATAGTTGCAACCTTTTCAATTTTTATGATTCCTGAAAACTTTTTCCCTTTAAGTTATATACGTAACTTTTTTGGGCTTCTCTTTGTTTTGTATTTACCTGGGTATTCGTTAATCAAGACTCTTTATCCGATAAGTGTGCCTTTAAAAACGAGCTCCTTAACTTTAGACTCAATTGAACGTATAGTATTAAGTTTAGGCTTAAGTTTAGCAGTTACTCCAATAGTGGGTTTGATGCTTTACTATACACCTTGGGGTCTAGGCCTTACGCCCATTACATTGAGTCTTCTTTTTGTAATTGCTGTTTTTGCTACGTTAGGGGTTTTGCGTGAATATCAAGCAAGGAAAGCCTTGTTTTTGAAAAGGGTTATAGCTGTAACTGAATACGAGCTTGCTGATAACATTCTTAGGTTCTTTGCTACTCAGGGATTTGTGAAAAAACGGCGAGTTATAGTTAAGGAGATACTTGTTGCTGGGATAACCGCCATAGATAGTCATGATAATGAATTAAGTGTTACACATAATGGTGTTACCAACATTTTTTTAATGAGTAACGCTAAATCATGTAGCAGTTTACGTGATAAAATGCGGGATATGATAGTTGATGGAA
Source organism: Candidatus Bathyarchaeota archaeon (assembly GCA_026014725.1). Classification (NCBI taxonomy): domain Archaea; kingdom Thermoproteati; phylum Candidatus Bathyarchaeota; species Candidatus Bathyarchaeota archaeon. The sequence goes on from JAOZHV010000026.1 coordinate 102,460, forward strand.
CAAAGTAAAGATAACCCAGAGTCGCTTCTGCCTAGAAGAGTCTTTGCTGTTTCTGATTTTGAGATTTCCAACGGCGTTTTAAAGTTCTTCAACGTCAAGGGTTTGTTCAAGAAGAAGGTGATTGTGGTAAGAGAGATACCGATTGATGAGATAGGCAGTGTGGAGAGTTATTGGAATGAGCTAAGCATAACTTGGAATGGGGTTACAAACATTTTTTTCAAGAAGAATAGCTTTGAATCTTTCAGTGAGCTCCGTGATAAAGTTCGGTTGCTCATCGACGAGAATCAGAAAGTATTGCAGGAAAAAGAAGCTTCTCGTCTTAGGGGTGTTGAACTTGCGATGATGGTTGGCGCTGTCTTGCCTGTTGTTGATGCGGTTTTTGATGTTTTGAGGGGATTGCATGTGAAAAAGATTGATTGGTCTCCAATTGAGGCTCAATGGAGCCCTGTGGGTAAAAGTTGGAATTTCGAGACCCAAAATTTACATCCGCTTTCCTTAGATTTATCTTTGATGTCTGATTCAATAGCTTTGCAGTCGTCTAAGAAGGTTGCTAAGGAAGGTTTTGTTGTTTTAAAGTTGATTCGTGGGTACTTTGATGGTTTGAAGGTAGCGGATGATTTTTCAGATGTTCATCCGAACTTTAAGGATGCAATGGCTTTGGTTGATGCTTATTTTGCTCTTAATGATGTTTTCTTGGGAAAAATTGTGGGCGACAAAAATGTTGTGAAAGAATGTGGTTTTCTTGAGGGCTTACTGCAAAAGTTAGGTGATGAAACAAACTTTAAAGTTAATTTTGAAGAGCTCAATGCTTGTGTTGGTCGCCTTGATGTTGGGGTTGATGTTGAAGGTGTTGTTGGAGAAGTCCGGGCAATTTTTAAGGAACAGTTGTCACAAATGGTAGCTTGACTCGATCATTTTTTATAATCGTTCCTTATATGCTTTTTTTTGAAAGTTTGCTTTTTTTTAATTTGTTTTTTATGTTTTCTTTCAAAGTGTAGCGGTCGCTATTTTATTTTAGCGTTTTACAGGGTTAATTGTTTGTTTTAATTATTTTTGGGCGGAAATGTACTGCTTTTGAGATGCGACGTTTTTTCAGCCATCCCATTCGCGACAGTTGATTTAAATAGTTGCTCTCTATTGCTCTGCACCTTCCCGTCAAGTTTGACACTTGCACAGCATCGCATTCTCCCTTTGCTGCCACCACAACGTAGGTTTTTCTTAGGTGGTCTGGCAGGCTTATGAGTTCGCTTTCGGGAATTTGGATTTGTGGCGGGTTTAGGTTTGAAAAGCTTTTTTCTATATCGTCAAGTCGCTTTCTCATGTTCATCATTTCTTTGAAGATTTGTTCAAGTATTGATCTTCTGACCAGTTTGATGCGCCCCTTGTTTTTATCGAGTGAGCGCACGTAAGATAGAAAAGTGATTTAACGGTTTTTGAGAATGTAGTTTTAGTGGTTTGTGAATCGGGTTTTGCTTTTGGTGAAGCCGATTTTGCTTGTTTTGAGAAGTTAAGCTTGCAAGCGCTAATATTAAAAAATGTGCTTTTTCTTTTTGCGGGAAAATGGATTGGTGTTGTTTTTATGCTGTTCCTGTGATGGCTATTTGGACGTTGAATGATGTTATTCCGCTGATGCTTGAGGATACCGTTAATGTAAGTGTTGCTGCTGTGGATTGCCCGGGTGCTAGTGTGGTTCCTTGTTTGTTCCATGTTACTGTTATAGGGCCATTGGCGCTTGTTGGGTTCCAGTTGCTTGTTGTCATGCCAAGTGTTAATGTTGCTGTGCCTTGCGTGTTTTTGAGGTATACATTTTTTGTTACGGTTCCGCCTGGTGATAGTGAGCCCCAATCTAGTGCTGTTAAGGGAACTGTGCATGCGCTGTCAGAGTACACGCCTAAGCTTGAGGAAGGGGTAGATGTTGTTGTGATTAGTCCTGATGAGTTTATGTTTATACTTACATTTGTTGCTGAGTATGCTGTTAGTGTCAGTGCCAAACTGATTAAAATAATTGCTAATACGGTTATTGCAGGGATTTTTGTTTGCATTTATTTTTTCTTCCTCTCTCTGAGAAGACAGCGTGGGTCCAGACTTTGAATTTCAGTGTTAATGAGAGCAACAGAAATACACTGAAGGGGAAAAATGGGCGTTTCGAAGCTAATTTAAGTGCAGTGAACTAAACTGAGTGCTTCCACGCTGCATATTTCAATGCCGCGGCGGATTGTGTATTTTGGTAATATCACACACACAATCATTTAGAGTCAAAAATGGTTTTATGCTGTAGGGAGGACAGGTGAAGAACCCCAAAACAAAGTTAGAACTGTACGTGGAAATCCTGCGGTCGCTAGAAAAACAAGAGTTAACAAGACTAGCTGACATTGAACAGAAAATTAATGTGGGCAATCAGGCGTTAAGGCACGCTTTGACTTTTCTTGAAAAGCAAAATTTTGTCAAAAAATTAAACGTAGATAACAGAATCGTTTACAAAAACACCCCAAGAGGCGAACGCGTAACTAAATATTTTAGTCAACATGAACAGGAAGGCAACTATCTGATTCCTGACAACACAACCTACACCAGCACCGCCTCCCCCTAACCGACTCCCTGTCAATTACTTTTTTGCCTAATAGAGGCTGAGGAAGAGGCTTCTTTGACCGATGAGGAAAGGCTGAATCGTTTTTGGGGCATTGATTTTTGCTCGGTCTTTGGCTTGGGCATTCTTTCGGAGAAAGCGAAGCAGCGCTTGAAAAGCATCGACAAATAAAATCATCCCTTGCAAAATTTATAAGATGAGTATAGATTAGCGTATGTTCAATGTGTTTATGCCCAAGTTGGTGTTTGACTAAGAGAATGTCTTTTGTTTTGGCATAAAGCATGGTTGCATAATAGTGCCTTAAATCGTATGGTTAGGTGATTCAAAAAGGGGGCGAGCGGACGTAAAAGTGGACCGAGCGGGATTTGAACCCGCGGCTTCCGCGTTGCGAACGCGGCGATCATACCCGACTGATCTACCGGCCCACGATGGTGGTTTGCTGAGGGAAAAACACCGCTGTGAGAGGATTTAGAGCTTTCGGTGGCTTTGGGGCTGGAGTTGTTTTGGCGCAAGCAGTTTCTTTAAATGCAGTCGGGCATATTTGGAGCCTATTAGAAACTCTATGTTGAAACCATAGAGGGGTAGGCTCTATTGGCGCTTTTCCAAGCCATTAGCATGTCGGTTTACTGCGACCATACGCTACTACGACCATTACGGAAAGCCATTGCCTTTTAGGGGTTGGTCGTGGTAAAAACTGCCAAGAATACATCAGCCAGCGCCTTGATGGTCGTAGTAAAACCGCACTGTACACCGCATTCAAATGTTTTTTATAGGGGGGATAGGCTCTATGGCAGAGCAACAAACCTTCTGCAACATGGCGCCTATATAATAGGGGGCTATAGAAAAAACACAGCTTAATTCCAAAGCCCCAGACCTAAAAGTCAAAAAAAGACCTAAATTGCTTTCCCAAACACTACACACTAAAAAATAGCCTAACAACTCACGTATTCACCGTTAACGAGTAACGAGAAGCGTTTCTTTGACTTACTGCTTGCTTAACCATTCCTGCTGAACTTTTAAGTGCTCGTCACGTCGGCTCTGACTTTCTTGGCGTTGCATTAATTCTTCAAGTTGCCTTTGCCGATGTTCTTGGCGTTTGAGCGCCTCTTGGTGAGGATCTGACATTTCAACGCTACCAACAAAAATAAGGCAGAACGAAAAATTTATTGCTTTTTAGGATTCAGCGCTCAACTGCCCCCAGCAATACGCAAATGATTCAACATCAGGCAAGTTAAATCCAAGCCCCAACATGTTCTATCGATTGCTTATCAAAAAAAGATATAAAAGAAAGAAAGTGAATAGAAAAAAGAAGTTTTCAGATGAAGTGAACATAAATGCTACAGGTGCCTATCGAAGACCAAAACCTTTTTGCCCTCGCCACAGAAATGTCCATAGATGGCATCGTCATCGGAAACGTTGATGGCAAAATCTTATACATTAACCAAGCCATCTTAAAAATGTGGGGGAGCACAAACAAAAACGAAATAATCGGAAGACACGTTATAGAATTCATCGCTCCCAGCGATAGAGAACGCGTCACTGAAAAATCTTTGAACGGCTTAAAAACAGGCGAAGGCTGGAGCGACACATTCACAATCTTCAACAAAGCAGGCTCAACATTCCCAGTAGAAGTAACATGCACACCAATATTCCACAACGCCAAAGCCATAGGTTTCATCGACATCATCCGTGACATAACTCAACGCATCAAAAGTGAAGAAAAACTTCAAGAAGCCCAAAAAAGACTCAAAATCTCAAACGAAAAACTGCTGGTTGTAAGCGGACTAGTCAGACACGACATCGCAAACAAACTAACAACCATAAACAGCTGCATCTACATGGCAAAAAAAAGCGGAAAAATTGAACACTTAACACAAGCAGAACATGCATGCAACGAAATCAAAAGGATGCTGCAATTTTCAAAAGACTATGAACTATTTCACCAGCAAGAACCAGACTACCTCAATGTAGCAGACATATTCAATGAAGTACTCGAACTCTTCCCAAACGCAAGTAACCTAAAAATAACAAACCACTGCCAAAACCTCAAGGTCTACGCTGACTCACTGTTAAAAGAACTATTCTACAATCTAATCGATAACACGCTAAAATACGGCAAAAAAACCACACAAATCACCCTAACCTATGCAGTACAACCAGATCAACTAACACTTATCTACCAAGACGACGGCAAAGGCATCACACCCGAAATAAAACAAACCCTCTTCAAAAAAGGAACAGGACAAGGCACAGGACTAGGACTCTACCTCACCAAGAAAACCCTCGACACCTACGGCTGGCAAATCAAAGAAACAGGAACCTACACACAAGGCGCAAGATTCGAAATCACCATACCCAAAAACAACCAAAAAGAACCAAACTACCAAATCACACACTAACCCCAAGCATATTTGGATGCTATTAGTGGTTCTATGTTGAATCCTATAGAGAGTAGGATGCTATTGACTGTTTCTCAAGCATAAAATGTTTGGAAGTGGCATCTTGTTAATGACTCACATCTTAACGCTTGTGGCACAACCACAAACAGCAAGGAAACCAAACAAACAATATCTATTGCGCTTCCCAAGCCTCGATCAAATCCGCAACCGCCCGCCCCTTAAGCGAACCCTCAGAAAAACGATACATTCTAACACGTCCGTATGTACGTACCTGCAAAATTCCCTCAGCCTCTAAAACCCGAAGGTGTTCAGCAGTCGAAGCATAATTCAACCCAAGCCGCCGCGCAACATCCGAAACATTTAACGAACCCAAACCATATATTAACTTCAGAATCTTCACACGCGATTTGGAAGAAAAAACCTCCTCAAGCTCCACGCAATAACCCTCCTCCCTTTTCAACCTCTAAACTCGCGCACAACTCCCTTTCCAACTCCGCAGCAGGAATTCTTGGGAGAAAAAGACGTGTAGACCGCCCACGCATATCACTACTTGCCACCTCAGTTTTTATAATACCAAGCGACGAAAGGTACTGAATATACTTCCAAAGTTGCGTATGACTATTCGGGGTCTCATTAAACTCTTCACAAACAACCGCGTAATCCCGCTCAACCTCAGAGAGTGAAACATATGCCTCTTCATTTTCCTTAAAATAACGTGCAACCGCAAGCAAAAACAGCTTCTCATGTAACCCAAGCGATGCCAACTCGCTACGCCGTAATCCTGGAATAATATTCGAAACAGCCATCCGTACGCATTCAGGCTCTACTATTCCCGCATCTTGTGCATCAGCATATTTTCCAGCGCGCCACAAAAGTTCAATCCCAAAACGTGCATTACCTGTTTCTGTAAAAGCTAATTCTGCAATCAATAAAACCACGTCCTCAGACACTGCGCCCAACTCAAAAGCCATCCCCGCACGGTCACTGAGGATATCAACAAGCTCACCTTTGACATAACGCTCAAGCTGTATGATGCTACGTTGCAGAGTGCTCTTAGCGCTTTCATCCAGTTGCTCTAAAGCTTTGAGGTCACGCATAATAAAAATAAACGACAACCGCTGAGGCTTTCCCACGCGCATCTCCTGCAACCTCGTCAACTTATAGACAGCATCCGAACCCTCCTTCTCAATAACACTGTCAAATTCGTCAAGCGCCAAAATCATTTGAACACCCTCTTCATCTAAAACCTTCAGAAGTGAGGACTGAATTTCTTCAGGAGAAAAACCGCGCGCTGGATAATTCGGCTGAAAAAGTGCAACTGCTTGGTACAGAATTTGGCCAAGGCTTCCCCGGTATTCTCTGCAGTTAACGTGAAGATAATGGAATTTTATGCTTCGCTTGTTGGCTTCGGAAGTGAGCGTTGCGCCGAAATGTTGTGCTAGGGCTGTTTTTCCTGTGCCCACATCACCAGTTATGATGACACGTTGAGCCATCCGCTCTGGGCAACGCAAAATGAAGCTGAAGAATTCGGTTAGTAAGCGATGTTCTCTTTCTCGGTGAGGCAGCTTCTGTGGAATGTAGTTGATGTCAAGCTTCGACTCATCTTTAAACACGCTCTGACGCGGAGCCATAGCAAACTGCCTCAAGTGTAGCTTTACTGTTGGATAATACTAATTCTTAAAACAAAAGCCTAATAAATGCATTCTGTAATCCATATTTTCCGAAATGAAATGATACCGAAATACTTTTTTCTAACAAAAGGCGTGGGAAAACACAAAGAGCAGCTTCAATCTTTCGAATTAGCCCTCAGAGATGCAGGCATCCAACATTGTAACCTCGTCAGCGTATCCAGCATCGTACCACCTGGATGCGAACAAATTACACGTGAAAAGGGCTTAAAGATGGTAAGACCTGGAGAAATTACCTTCGTCGTCATCGCGCGCAATGCAACCAATGAACCGCATCGTCTTGTCGCGTCATCCATCGGCGTGGCGATTCCGTCGGGCAAAAACCAATACGGATACCTAAGCGAGCATCACTCTTATGGACAGACAGATGAAACAGCAGGTGACTACGCTGAGGATTTGGCGGCAACTATGCTTGCTACAACCATGGGTATACAATTTGACCCAGAAACTGCATGGGATGAGCGTAAACAGCTCTTCAAAACTACAGGCTTAATCATCAAAACAGCTAACATAACACAGTCAGCGGCAGGAGAGAAGAACGGTTTGTGGACAACGACAGTTGCAGCAGCAGTATTTGTCCCACCAGATAAAGAGTCTGGCTCAAGTTAGAACTGCAAACAAATAAGTCCACCTTACATTTTTTAAAGAAATTTTTTGCATTGGTGGGACTTCAAAGGCAAGCACTGTGTTGAAAAGTTCGTCGGTTGGTTTGTCCGTTTTGTTGTTGCATGCACGCAGTCACTTATGTTAATACGGAAAATTTCTACTTATGTAGTAGGGTGAAAGTATGGAAACAGTAAGTATAAGTGACAAGCAGGGAATGGAAATCTGCGAGAATGTTGGGAGGTTGCTTGTTGATGAACTCGACACTGAAGAAGTGTGGGATAAGGTTGAGCAAATGCTTTCTGACTACCTGAAAAGCAATAACATTAACGAGGATGCATCCGCTCTGACTGATAAACTTGAGTGGTCCGTTAAAGTTAGGCTGAAAAAATAACTCCCATTTTTAGATGACTTCTTTTTAAAATGATTTTGGGGGTGAATGCTTTTTCAAAAGAAAAGGAGAGAGGACAATTTACGATTGAACAGAGACGAAAGAAGCGGGAGATTATTGAGGAACAAGATAAGCGAGTAAATATTCCGCCTGATGTTGGTGAGCAAGAGAAGAAGGCGCTAGACCAAACGGGTGACGACGCAACTTCTGGCTGGTGACCGTTACGCACTACTTAGATGAAAACGTTTTGAACATTAAAAAAAGAGACGATGGATAAAAGTTACGTTACATTGTAAAACAAAAATTTTATTAATCTTAATATTCGTTAATTGAATTGAGCGTGTATATGTTGACTGAAGAGGACATAATCGAGATAGGATTAATCACACATTTCTTCTCAAAAATAAATGTCGCAGTGGTAGAACTAACATTGCCCCTTTCAGTCGGCGACCACATTCTGATTAAGGGGCCAATGACCGATTTTGAGCAAACTGTTGATTCAATGCAGATTGACCGCAAAGCCATTCAAAGAGCTCAAGGTGGGCAAAGCATAGGCTTGAAAGTAACGCAGCCGGTTAGAGAAAAGGATGTTGTTTACAAAAAAATCTGATGCTTTTATGGTATGATTTCGCAGCCGTTGTATTTCAAATAATCAAAATTTTTAATGTTTAGTTTTCCATTTTTAATTAGCTGTTGGATTTTTGGAATCTTGGCTCTTACCGCCACAATAAGCTGTTCTACTGTATAACAAACATTGCGGTAGGCATCGTCACTCCACCGTTTTGTTATGTTTGTATATAGGCATCTGCCGCCGCAAACGCTGAGAGATTGGCATTGGATGCACGGTTTTTGACTAACAAAAAGTTGCTTAAGCTTAAGCGGATGTTGGCTACTTATGTGTCCTAAATAGTATTTCTTCATCCCCCACATGGTTGGACATGGAATAATGTTACCATCCGTTTGGATTGCATAATTTATCCAGCCTGCGCCGCACCGCATTAGACAATTTTTCTCTTCATGCAAAAGTGACTCCGCAATACCAAGCAATGGGTAGAGCTTTAAAACTACACCCTCCTCCATTTTATCAACCCAAAATTTCGTAAGCCGTTTAACTCCAGGAACGTAACTGGTTTTTGTCCATTCTTCAAAATTGCGTCTCGGAAAATCGTTGCCCCAGAATCCCGCGTTAAGCTGCCAATGCACTGAAGAAAAGGAAAACTCGTCATTATTCAGTAGCCACTTGACTTGCTTTTCGATGTCAGTTTGCTCCATCGCGGTCATGCGAGCAATCAATTCACCATTAAAACCATTCTCCTTGATTAGTTTTAGGTTGTTTATAACTTTGCGAAAAGTGCCCTTTCCACGGTAGTAGTCTGTTAAGTCTTCTTCACCGTCGATAGAAACCAGTATTGTGTGGAAACTATTAGTGTATTTTGGCTCTAACTTGTCAAGGAGCAAACCGTTTGTCTGAATCATAAAATGCTTAGGCGTAATTTTGTCCATAATTTGCCTGAGTTTATCAGCCTCAAGCAAAGGTTCTCCACCATAAAACGTTAAAACGCAGTCTGCATCCTGGCGACAAAAGCTATCTAACTCCTCAAGTTTATAGGCGATTTTGCGGGGCAAGTCATAATCGACTTCTATATCTTCACCAAAGTTCTCGTCGAAATCGTCGAGGCTCTCGCCAAAGCAGTAGCGGCACTGCAGATTGCATTCACTTGTCACTATCACGTGGAAGAACATGAATCTAAATCAAATGTACCCTTGTTTAATAGTATTGTTCTGCCAACTTCTTAGCTTTATCATATTCTTCACTATTATTCTCTGTTTGATCATCTGATTTTGATTCCGAACTATCTTCATTTTCACTTGTTTTTTTGTTTTTTTCAACCATCTTCTTTGCTTTCTCGATATAGTTTTTCAAATCTCGCTCTTTCACATGTTTTTCAGGTAAAGTTTCAGGAGCATAAATTAGGGGCAAAACTGCAATGAACAAAAAGAAACTAGCCAGTGAAAATGCCATACTCGGCTCTACTGACACCACATAAGGCTGGACTAATATGGGCAGTAAGCCTGACAAAAGATAAGGCAGACCACCCAAGACATAGTACTTCTCTTTTCTTGAATCCATAGCCAAGTCACCCCACACAGCCATGAAAAATACAACAGCGAACATACCCCATGTCACACCATCAAGAAAGGTATATACATACCAAGATATTGGGTTCCCAGAGAATACAGAGAGCAAAGCATAATTAATCCCCAGTAAAACAAAACCAGTAATAACGACCCTTTTCCTTCCAAAAGCATCCGCCATAAAGCCACCGATAATAGCAAAAATTCCCAAGATTACAAACTCAATTAGACCAAGGGTTGTGGTCAATTCTTGTCCCATAATATTATCCAAAAGTGGTGTTTCAATGAAATTTACAATAGAAAACATTAACCAAGGTAATAAATACAGTAAAACATCTCTCCTCTTTAAGATATTGCGGTAACTCGGGGTAGCGTGACCACTTGAAATAGCCTGTTTTCTGTCAAGGAGTAAAAACAAAACAAATCCTGATAATCGCCAAGCAACAAGCGTTAACAAACCAAGAGTGACCCCGAAGATACCTACCACGACAAGTAGCAGCAAAATAATGAAGCCAATTGCGCTCCATATTATGCCGCCCAAAAGACCCCGTTTCTCTATGGCAGTTCTATTGGCAAAATAGGCCAAAGCTGATGGAAGCCCGCTTCCTACCGATACGCCTAACAACACTAAGATTATCAAAGTAACTAATTCATTACTTGATTGAATAAAAATCATTAATGAAGACACAAGAGCCCCAAATAACATCCATAAAGCTAGCCCGAGCCGTTCTGCACGGGGCAAAATATAAGCCCCAATTATGGCTGAAAGAGCAATGGCAATGTAGTAAACTAAGAAAAATAGTCCCTGTAACTCCGGCGCGCTTTCTCCAATAATACTGTTGAGAATAACATAACTAATAATATACCATACAAGCGTATTAACAACCACAACAAAAGCTGGAGCGAACTCTTTCCAAGCTTTCTTCCAGCTGAAATTGACAGGCGATTGCACTTTCATATTCGATATTTCAGCGCTTCTAGAATAAAGCATTATTGTTTAACGAAAAGTTAAAAAGCTTCAAAATTGAAAACCTGCAAAAACTTAAATAGTAGTTGTGTAGAACAGTAGAACAAAGATACAAGAGGAGAGAGGAAAATGAAGAGAAACACTCCAATCCGTGCCCTTCCACCATAAAAACCTTAAAGGTCTTCAAGTAGAGAATTGGCTAGTTCATTTAGTTGTATAGTTATTATTATATTCTTTTGATTTTGTAGCTGTGATGCTATAGCAATTGCTTCGGTGAGCAAGCTACTCATTTTGATCTTTGTTTGAGTGATTTCTTTGGTTGAGTAAAGCAGATCTAAAAGGTTGTCTACATCCTCACTTGTCAGCACATTTTTGGAAAGAAGTTGGTTTATCTGGATTTTTGTGGCCGGGTCATTTAGAGCTAACAAGATTGGTATGGGTAAGCTTTTCACGTTGCTTCGTTGGGTTAATTCGTCTATTTCGAAGATGTCAATGAATTCTTCTCTTAAGATAGTCAGTATTCCAATAATACGACCGTATCTCGCTAGTGCTTGCACTTCTTTTTCTGTTCCGCCGCCGATAATTGCGCCGATACGCATATCCGCATCTATGCTAGCCGCTTTATCGTTAATAATATTCCAGTATTGGTCAGCATCCACCTCAGCGTTTCCACGAAGGCTCAACTCCAAGGCATGCGCGTTACCAATGTCAAACAAGCTGTTTTTAACGATGCGAAATAATTCACCTAATTTTTCTGTTTTAAGGTTCAGCATTGCGTTTCCAAGAAGAGCAAAGCCTTCTAAAATGAAAGCGTTGCCCAAAAGAAGCGTTGTTTCGGCACCAAATTTGCCATAGACTGTGGTTTTCCCGTTTTTTGTACTGGACTTGTCAATTATGTCGTCATGGAGATCAAAGGCGGCAGCAATCATAGAAAGGCTTGCTTGAACAGGTACAGCAGCATCCAAGTTGCCTCCAACCGCTTCGCATGCCAATGAAAACAAGCCTGAATGGGTATAGTCATTCCAATTCTCAAGATAGTGTTCGAGGGCATCATGTATAGTTTGGTCTCGTATACTTTCTTGCCGCATCGTTTGTTTGGCATAATCAAGTCCTTTTTTGCTTCTTCGCTGAAGCTCAGATATAATCATTAATGTATTTGATGTCATGATTACTTTTATGATGGTTATTGCTTAAAAAACCAATCATTTCGTAATTCCGCCTCTTAAGTGAAAAGCAAAACTCTTAATAGCTTAGGCTTTAATCAAAAGGTTTCATGAGCCAAACCAATCAAATGGAGCAAAAATGGCAAGCCAAATGGGAAGCCGCACACATTTTCGAAGCTGACCCAGACCCAAAAAGACAGAAAATAATGGTGACTTTTCCTTATCCCTACATGAACGGGCCTTTGCACGTTGGACATGCGTTCACTGCTTCCCGTGTAGACGCTTATGCGCGGTTCAAGCGAATGCAGGGTTACAATGTTCTTTGGCCGTGGGGTTGGCATTGGACAGGACAGCCATTGTTGGGTGCCAGTCAACGTGTTGCCAGAGGCGACGAAGCCTACATCAAAGTGCTTCGAGAGGTTGACGGCGTGCCAGAGGCGGAGCTTGAAAAGTTTGTTGATCCATTGTATATGGCTCAGTATTACACTAACGAGGGCAGATTAGTAGCAAAAAGCATCGGTTTCTCAGTGGATTGGCGGCGTGAATTCACCACGGTAATGCCGACTTATCAGAAGTTTATTGAGTGGCAGTACAAGAACCTCAAAGAAAAAGGCTATGTGACTCGTGGAACGCATCCTGTGGTTTGGTGCCCCAAAGACCAAAGCCCAACTGGCGACCATGACCGTCAAGTCGGTGAAGGCGTAACGCCTGAAGAGTATACGCTAATCAAGTATAAGCTTGATGAGAAAACATTTTTGCCGGCGGCAACTTTCCGTCCTGAAACAATCTATGGAATAACTAACATGTGGATTAACCCTGACGCCACTTATGTTGAAGCGTCTGTGAACGGTGAGAAATGGATAGTTAGTCAAGAAGCCGCTGAAAAACTTAAAGAGCAAGAGCGAAAAATTGAGATAAAACGTTCATTTAAGGGCAAGGAGCTCATCGGCAAAACCTTTGAAAATCCTATAACTAAGGGCAAGTTTCCGATTTTGCCAGGCTGGTTTGTTGACCCTAAAACTGCTACAGGAGTGGTTTATAGTGTTCCAGCGCATGCACCATACGATTGGTTGGCGCTTAAGGACTTGCAGGAAAAGCCAGCTGTTCTTTCACAGTTCGGTGTGGACCCAACAGTTGTAGAGCACATTAAACCCATTTCAATCATCAAAGTTGAAGGATTCGGTGAGTTCCCAGCAGTTGAAATCGTTGAGCAGATGGGCATTAAAGACCAAAATGACCCGAAAGCGGATGAAGCCACTAAGGAGTTGTACAAGAAAGAGTTCCATGGCGGAGTGCTAAAAGAGAACTGTGGACCTTACGCTGGCAAGACTATTCGAGAAGCCAAGGACGCGCTTATTGCCGATTTTCGCAAGCTCGGCGTTGCCGACAGCATGTACGATTTGCCTGAGGCTGTGGTTTGCCGTTGCATGACTCCGTGCATTGTTAAGATTCTCTCTGACCAGTGGTTCCTCAACTATTCCGACGAGGAGTGGAAGAGCAAAGCCAAAGAAGTGGTGGCTCAGATGGCGATTTATCCTGATTCTGCCAAGCCATGGTTTAACACGGTGATTGATTGGCTTCGTGAGTGGGCTTGTGCCCGAACGACGGGTTTTGGAACGCCACTGCCTTGGGGGAAAGGCTGGATTATTGAAACGCTAAGCGATTCTACAGTTTACATGTCATTTTACACTGTAAACAAACACATCAGACAAAATAACATTAAGCCTGAATCGTTAACTCCTGAAGTCTTTGATTATATTTTCTATGGAAAAGGGGAACGTGAAAAGCTTTCAGCGGAAGTCGGCATTAGTGCAGACGTGTTGGATGAGATGCGTAAAGAATTCTTGTATTGGTATCCCTTTGATTTGCGGAACTCTGCCAAAGAGCTTGTGCCAAATCATTTGACTTTTTGCATTTTCCATCACGCGGCGCTGTTTCCGCCTCAACATTGGCCCAAAGCCATCGGTGTTAACGGCATGCTTATGGTTGAAGGGCAAGGAATGCACAAGAGCAAGGGCAATTTCGTTACGATGAAGGGTGCGGTTGAGAAGTATGGTGCTGATGCTACTCGTTGCGCATTGCTGTTGGGTGCTGAGGGCATGGATGACCCTGATTGGCGTGCAGAAAACGTCAGGGATTTGCAGAGCAAGTTTGAGGGGTTGCTGAGTTTTGTTAGCGGCGTACTAGCATCTGCAAAAAGGGAAGAGAACACGCCGTTGGAGCGGTGGTTGCAGAGCAGGCTTCAGTACCGAATTAAATTGGTTACTGAAAGTTTGGCTGAGCTTAAGACTCGAACTGCTTTGCAGGTTGCTTTGTTTGAGACGTGGAATGATTTACGCTGGTACATACAACGCAAAGGCAACACTGAAGCGAAAGCGCTTGGTTGGGCGGTGAAGGTTTGGCTTAGGTTGCTTGCGCCGTTTGCGCCTTTCCTTTGTGAGGAGCTTTGGAGCCAAACTGGTGAGCAAGGTTTCATCAGTGTTGCTTCGTGGCCTGTGTTTGATGCTGGTAAGGTGGATGTGGCTGCTGAGGAGCAGGAGAACTTGGTTGTTGATGTAATGTCTGATACAACCAACATTTTGAAGGCGATGAAGATTGCGCCAAAACGCATTTGCTACTTTACTGCCGCACCATGGAAGTGGCAGGTTTACCTTAAGGTTTTAGAGAAGGCTGTGGCTGGTGAGGCTAAAATTAGCGAGTTAATGAGAGAATTCGCTTCTGCACCTGACTTGAAACCTCACATGAAGGATGTTGCAGGCATTGTTCCAAGGATACTAAAGAATTTAACTAAAGTGTCTGGTGAACGGAAAATTAACATGCAAAAAATTGGGGCTGTTGATGAAAAAGCAATTTTGCAAGATGCAGTTGGCTTTTTGCGGGAACGATTCAACGCTGAAGTGTCAGTGTATGGCGAGAACGATAAAGAACGCTATGACCCAAAGCATCGTTCGGTGATGGCTATGCCGTATCAACCAGCAATCTACGTAGAATAATTGCGCTACGGCACTGAGTTTGAGGGCACATGCAATTTTTTTCTATAGCCCCCCTATTATATAGGCGCTATGTTGTAAAAGTTTTTGTTGCTCTGCCATAGACCCTATCCCCCTATATAAAGTAGCGATTTCAACATTCTTTTGTGCTGGTTTTGCGCCAATAGCACCTACCCCCTATAGGTTTCTGCATAGATATCCTAATAGGATACAAATATGCCCACAAAAGCTAAACGATAACTTCTCTATGCTTTCTTTGTACCCAACATATAACTGCATTAATGAATAAAAGCAAGAAAAACCAAGTATTCAAAGGAACATAACGCTGTCAGGAAGGAAACCAAGTTGGCTATGGTTGATGTCTCGGGAAAATCACAGATTTTCAGAGAAGCCTCTGCGTCTGGAACTATAAAGTTGAAAGCTGAAACAATTGATTTGATAAAAAAAGGCAAAATTGCCAAAGGTGACCCCCTCTATACTGCGAAGATTGCGGGTGTGCTTGCTGCCAAAAAAACAAGCGAATTAGTTCCGCTATGTCATCCGTTGCCATTGACTAACGTGGAAGTGGACGTTAAAGTTTCAGACAAGTTTACTGTTGAGGCTTCAGCCACAGTTAAAACCAAAGCTCAAACAGGCGTGGAGATGGAAGCGTTAACAGCGGTCTCGGTGGCTTTGCTGACGGTTTGGGACATGACTAAGCAGTATGAAAAAGACTCAGAAGGGCAATACCCCTCAACAAGCATTGGCAACATTCATGTTGTACGCAAGTTCAAGCAGGTGTAAGCGATGAGTGAAACTTCTAAACAGCACAAAGCCAAAGCAGCTAAAAAATTGAATTTCGGTATCTACATCTGTAGCACCTCACGCTACAACCAAATGGAAAAAGGCGAACCAGTGGCGAGCGATGTTTCTGGTGACACTTTGGTTGAAATGCTAAAGGGCGCTGGACACAAAGTCTTGTTCAAAAAAATTATCGCTGACAACGAAACCATGATTCAAGACGCTGTCATGTACGTTTTAGGCTTGCCTGAATTAGACGTTGCAATCTTTTCAGGCGGCACAGGCATAACGCCTACCGATATTACGATTGAAACGGTTTCGCCCTTTTTTGATAAGACCTTGCCAGGGTTTGGCGAATTCTTCAGGCGCATAAGCTATGACAGGGTCGGTTCTGCCGCGGTTATGTCCCGCGCTACTGCAGGGGTTGCTAAGGGTAAAGCGTTGTTTTGTATCCCAGGTTCCCCTGACGCTGTTAAAGTTTCGGTCGAAATGCTTATTTTGCCCGAGGCTCCTCACATCGTTAAGCACGCACGGGAATAACGGGGAAAAATGAGTTTAAAAGATAACTGTGGCAGACCTCTACTTAATCTTCGAATTTCGATAACCCAGCGGTGCAACAATCAATGTGTATATTGCCACAGGGAAGGTGAAGTGCAACGTGCCAACCGCTCAGCAGAGAAAATGACAGCCCAAGAAATCGTGCGCATAGCCAAAATCGCCATCGGTTTGGGCATTTCTAGGGTAAAGTTAACTGGCGGAGAACCGCTCATGCGAAAAGATCTCCCGGAAATCATCGCGGGCATAGCGGCAGTGCCAGGCTTGAGGGATTTGTCGTTAACTACTAATGGGTTGTTGCTTGGCGGAGGTATGGCTAAAAAACTACGCGAAAGCGGTCTTAGGCGAGTAAACATCAGCTTGCCTTCATTGAATCAAGGGACATACCGAAAGGTGTCAGGCGGAAAGCTAGAAGATGCATTGGCAGGCGTGAGCGCTGCTATTGAGGCAGGTTTTTGCCCAGTGAAACTCAACATGGTCGTCTTAAAAGACGTTAATGTCAATGATGTGCCTGAAATGATAGAGTACGCTGGACGCAACAGCGTGGTTTTACAACTCATTGAACTTGACCCCATAAACGTTAGCGACAAGTACTACTCAGCGCATCACCGCAGTTTAGACGAGCAAGAGGCAATGCTCAAAGAGAAAGCTGTTAGTGTGGAGAAGAGACCGTTTATGCATAACCGTCTCATCTACCATTTGCCAAACGCAACCGTTGAGGTTGTAAAACCCATCGAGAACAGTGATTTTTGCATGCACTGCACTCGCATGCGCGTCACCAGTGATGGCAAATTAAAGCCATGTTTAATGAGAAACGACAATCTAACAGATATTTTGACGCCGATTCGAAAGGGAGCAAGCGACGAGCAATTAAGAGAATTGTTTATCAATGCCAACTCGTTAAGAGAGCCATATAATAAGACTGAGTAAAAGTAGCTTTAGAAAGTTAAAAAACATCAAGCTACCATTATTTCTCGATTGAGATTTTGCTGATTCCAGCCTCTTTCTCTAAAACCACAACGTGTTCAGCCTTGGCTGCAAACGCTTCACTGTGCGTTACAGCGATTATTTGTTCGATTGCTTTGAATCTGCTGATGGCTTCAGCTAACCTCTCTATGCTGCCATCTTCACTGCCCAAGTTTTCAGTAGGCTCATCTAGCACCAGTATGCTCAAGCCATGCCCAGTTCTCGACTGCATAATAAGTTGCCCCAAGCCTAAACGGTAAGCAAATGCCAGAAGCGTCCGTTCACCACCAGAGAGGTTGCTTACTTCGCGGTCAACGCCACTTTCGTTCTTCACGTAAGGCGTGTAACTCTCATCGATAACCACGTTTAGCAACGGTGCTTCTCCACCAACCAAACTATCAAGCACCTGCTGAACAAAATTACGCAAAACCTTCACAAACTCAGCCCGAAGCTTAGGCTGAATACTACGATAAGCATCACGAATAGCACCCAAAACATCCAAAGTTCGGCGAATCTTTTCGACCCGTTCAAGCTTTTGCTGTGCGATGTTGATGCGTTCGCTGATGTCATCCAAGCGTCTTTGAACATCTTTTTTGCGGTTTTCCTTGGTGCGCAAATCTGATTCTAAAGCATAAAACTGCTTGACCGCTTGTTCTTTGCAATCCTTTGCAACTTGAACCGCTGTCAAATCAAATTTGGCGATTTCAAACTGCACAGCTTCTAATTGCGAACGAAAATCTGCTTCAAGCTTGCGCTGTTCTTCTAACTCGCTTGCTAAACTTTTGAGGTTATTCTCCTCTTCAATTATTCTCAACTTGACATCGTCAGCTTTAGTAATGCATGTCTGCAAACTAGAGAAAGCTTCCGACGCTAAAGACTTTGATTGTTGCAAACTGGAAATTTGAGAACCTAATTGACCAATTATCCTTTCTCGCTCTGCATTCTCCTGCTTTATTCGCTCAAGCAAGCCTGTCTTGTACTCGCCAGTTAAGGGCTGAATACAAAGTGGGCACTCGCTCTTCTCAGCTAAGGACACTGCTCTTTTCTGGTCAGTCTGCAAACTGCGCGAAGTAGCTTCTTGCTCAGCTTTTAAGCTACTAATCTTGTCATCAAAAGCCGCTAAGCTTGCACCTAACTGTTCAAGCGACTGGTTAGTAGGCAATCCTGCTTGCTCAAGCTTACTAAGGCAAAGTTTCATCTGGGAATCCAGCGAGTTCTGGCGCTGACGCAGGTTATCCACGATACTTTTTTTGCCCTCTATGCGCTGGGTTAAAGAAGCCAAGGTTGTAGCCATATTTGCAATGTTAGCGAGGAGCTTTGCTTCTTTTCGTTTAAGTTCTTCCACAGCCAGTTTTCTCTCTTCCAACCGCTTTAGCTTCAAATCTGCTTCATCCAATGCCCTCTTAGTAACAGCTAGTTTCTGTGTTGAATTCTCCAAATCCATCTCTAAGAGTGCGAATTCCTCGCTTGCCCTGTTGTATTCGGCGCTGAGTTTTTCTAAACTGTTGACATCCGGGTCTTTCTCGTAAACCCTCTTCTCGGTCTCAAAGTCCCGCTGGTACTGTGCAATGTTGCTCCAAGCTACTTCGTAATCAGACAAACCAAATAGCTCATCTAAGCGTCTTTGCCTGTCGCGTGGTGCCGCATCAAGCAGTTCTTTTAGATGTTCTTGTCTAAACCAAACGATTTCGCGGTAAAGGTCTCTGTCCAAGCCAGTAATTGCCTTGAACTGTTCGTTTATGGCTTCGGTTTTCATGCTGGCAACAAGCTTATCGTTCTCGTAGAGTTTGAGGGCTTCAAAGTCCTGACTGATTCCTTTGCCTTTTCTTTTTAGACCACGAATTAGTTTGTAGGTGTTGCCGTTTTGGGAGAACTGAACCGTGACTCGGCATGCGTCAGCTCCCTCACGTAAAAGATACTCAAAACTTCTACTAATTGAGTCGCCGAAAAAGGCAAAATCAATTGCATAGAGAACGCTTGATTTTCCGCAGCCTAATCCGCCAACAAGACAGTTAAACCCTCGGGTAAAGGGTACTGTTGATTTGACGTGGCTTCGGATGTTTTCTAGCTGGACGATTTCAATCTTCATCGGATCAACTCCTCGATTGTTTGCTTGACCTTCTCGTCCTGCTTGCGAGTTAAAGGCTCGATAAGGCTGAGTGCGCCACGAGCGATTTTATCCGCTTCTTCGCGTCCGTAACGCTCCATAAATATTTGCAAGAAATACTCAAAAGATTTGGTTTTTATATCCTTGAATTCGCTCTCAAAAATCGAGCGTACAATCTCGTCTGCAACGGCTGTTTCCTTTAGCAGCACGATTGGGTGGACAAGCAGGGCTTTTTCAGCAGCATTTCGGATTTTTCCAATGTCGATTTCTCCCCTGTTTGCTTCTGCTGGCAATGTGCCTTTCAAAAGCGGAATCAGCACTGCTCCATCTGAGTCAGCGTCTTTGACCATTTGAGCGGCTAACTCGGTGATTTTTGCGGATGGCATCCCAGAGAAGTCTTCTTCGATAATTACGAATTTGCGACCAGCCGTTAACGCTATAAATTCTGGTTTCACCTGCCCTTTTTCGTTGACATGCACGTGGTAGAAGCCTTTGGTGCATTTGGCTTCCCTGTAATCAGCCGTTTCAGTGCAGCCGCTATAAGCCAAATAGCCAGTTTTGAACTTGTCCAAATAATGCTCGTGCACATGTCCAGCCGCATAATAACAGAAGCCTTCAGGCAACTGTTCAGGAGAAATCTCTGCTTCTATGTAAGGTGGTTTAACGCTTGGTAAATCCACAGCGCCGTGGAAAACAAAAATGTTAGCGATTCCATCTTTCGGTGTCGGCGGATTTTCTGCAAAGAATTTTGGCAGTGCTTCTTGAGTTCTGTGTCTGTTATGGTAGTTTGGTATGCCGTAAACGTAGCAGCAGTCTGTTTTTTGCCAGCATGCGCCAGTGTGCCTTGGCAGGTGATGTATTAATCCTGCGCTGTCAAGCGGATAGAGAATTGTGCTGGTTATTGTGTTAGGTGCAGAATCGTGTGAACCGTCAACGGTTAAGACTGGAATGTTGGCGTCTTTGAGCCGCTTGAAGGTTCGAATCGTATTCTCTAAGGTGACGTTTGAGGGTCTTGCATGATGGAACAGGTCACCTGCGATTATCATGAAGTCAGGTTTTAGCCCGATTGTTTTGTCCACGAGTTCTTGGAATGCTTTGTCGAAGTCTTGCCTTCTTGCCTCTAAGCCGTACTGCGAATAGCCCAAGTGCAGGTCTGAAGCGTGGACAAAGCTAAACGGCTTCAAGTTGGCTGCGGCTCCCTCATGTTTCCCTTCCTTTGCTGTTATGGTTTGGTTGTTTTAAAGGGTTTATGCTAATCTGAGTTTTTGGGGGAAAATTAGGGAAAAATATAAACCTCAATGGTGCGCCTTACTTTGCAAGGCGCAGGCTCTCATGAACTGCCAAGTGTGTGCACAAGAAACCATGATGCCGTTTCGTTGTCCATTTTGCGGTGGACAGTTTTGTAGTGTACACCGTTTACCTGAAAGTCATGCGTGCCCCGGAATTGCTGCTGCTCGTGCTCAGAAGCGTGAGCAGGTGATGACGCAACAAGGGTATAATTCTTATAATTACAGTTACGTTTTTGGTCAGCAGCCGTTTAAGCGGCAGTATCGGGTTAACTTTAGTCAAAAAGAGGTTAAGCACATAGCGGTTGCGGCTTTGCTGGTTGTGGGCATTGGTTTTTCAATCGGGTTTTATGGCAACTTTTTTGGTGGTTTCAGTTTTACATGGACTTTAGGTATGATGGCTTTTTTTGCGGTTGTGATGGTGGCGTCTTTTTTAACCCATGAAATAGGCCATAAAATTATGGCTCAAAAGCGGGGTTTGTGGGCTGAGTTTCGTTTGACGACTTGGGGTGCAGTTTTGACGTTTGCTTCGATTTTTCTGCCGTTTCGGATGATTGCTCCTGGTGCTATGATGATTGGAGGGACGCTACAAAAGAGGGATGATTTGTTAAAGATTTCTCTAGCGGGGCCAATCACTAATCTTGTTTATTCAGTAGTGTTTGTCGGGTTAGCTTTCATATTGCCTATAAGTCTAGAATGGGGATTGGTCTTTCTTTTCTGTGCCTACATTAACGCTTTTATGGCGCTGTTTAATCTGATTCCGTTCGGCGTCTTGGATGGCTATAAGATTTTTAGTTTGAATAAAAAACTTTGGGCTTTGGTCTTTGTTCCCAGTCTTGTTTTGACGATAATTACTTTCTTGTTTATCTAAAAATACGGTGTTTATTCGCCTCTTACGAAAAGTAGGTAGTGGTTGACGGTGTAGTTGTAGGTTCCGCCCATGCCCGCTGCACTGTAAGTGTGGAGTTTCCAGCCTTGTTTTTCCCATTCTTGGATTGCTTGGCCGATGTGTTCGTGGTGTCCGACGATTATGCATCGCCATTCTTTCATTGTTTTCACCTCTGTGGTGTTTGAGTTTGCGGTGGGTTGATTTAAGGTGTTTGCTAAGATGGTTTGAAGAATGAAAAGGTTGGTTGAAAATTAGTTTGTTTGGATGTTTAGATAAGTTCGATGGTTACATGGACTTCTTCTGGTACACGGATACGCATGATTCTTCGCATGACGCGTTCCTCACTGTCGATGTCGATTAGGCGTTTGTGGATGCGCATTTCCCATTTGTCCCATGTTGCGGTGCCTGAGCCTGAGGGTGCTTTGAGAACTGGGACTTTGAGTCGTTTAGTTGGTAGCGGTACTGGACCGTTCATTTTCACGCCTGTTTTTTGTGCTATGCTTTTGAGTTCTCCGCAGACGTCTTCTAGTTTGGTGTAGTCTGTGCTTGTGAGGCGTATTCGTGCTTTTCTAACCATGTTGGTCCATCAATCCATTGTTTTTGGTTTTAATATATGTTGGTGTTCACTATCACATTTAAGCGGGAGATATAAGCGTATCGTCTTTGTTTTTTCTAGTTGTTGTTGAGTAGACCCCTCCCCCGTTACAACAACAAGCAGTGCTTGATGCCAGAACGTTGTGTTTTGTCTTCTGCGTTTGTTTTGGGTTGAAAGCTGGTTGTGGAGTTTGTGCAAGCAGTTGTCAATAGTTCTGTTAGGTTTTTGTGCTGTTGCCGTTTGCGGTTGCGGTTTTTTGTGGTATGCTTTGTTGTTTGAACATGTTTGAGAGAGTTTTTAGCACTGCTATACAAAAAAGTACAAGGTAGAAGAGGTGTGCAAACGCAAGCAGCGGTACAGTTAAGAGCAATGGTTGCGTAAATGGGTAGCCGATTGTGCTCGGCAAAAGAACCGTCACAATCGGGATAATCAGGACAAGGTTTGTTTTATCGGCTCTAAAGAAGACTCTCCAGTCGCCCGTTTTGTACAAGACAGCGGTTGCAGCAAGAAACAGGATAAGTTCGAGTGCTATGTTTACTGGGCTGAAAATGTTAATGTAAATTGATGATATCTCGTTGAGTCCGAATTCGGTTGTTGAAAGAGGCCAGAGCAGTTGCAGTTGTCCAGCAATTAGGAAGTCAGCTATTGCTGCATGGGATATTAGGGCTAAGAAGTAGGGGACTGCTTTTTTGCGGTAAATAGTGAAGAGTGGAATGAAAACGATAAGCGCAACTACTATGGAGTGGGTTGGTCCCCTATGTATTTCCGAGTGAGTTAAAAAGTCATAGATTATGTCTGCGTCAGGCAGTAAAGAGAGAACCAATAGCGCAGGTATGTTTGGTTTTACATGCAGTAGTTTTGCGGAGCCTTTACCTAGCAGATAAGCGATTGCCATGTGTCCGACAGCGAACGAAGCAGTGTTCCTCCTTTAGACTCCAAAAATCAACTTCTATTCTGCTATTAAGTGTATGGGTATAGTTGGGGTCAAGTTTAGGTGAGCGTTAGTCGCAACACGGCTGGTTGCCAGAAAAACTAACGAACACACGGCAGCCTGATTGAGAGAATCTGCTTGCATATAACAGCGGTTTTACTGCACAAGCTTCAAGAAATGTTCATAATTCGCATGACAACTGTGACAGAAAAAGCTACGCCGCATCCGATGGCGCTTAACCGCAGAAGGCGCTTGTCAAGTAGAATCCTCGCTGAATACTCTGGACTGGAGAGTATCAATTCGGAGGCAATTAAGAGTATGATAGCGGTGACCGCAAGCCAGAGGCTAACATCAGCTATCGAAAGAGGAAACATCATTGACTACCACCTACAAAGTTAAAGGTCGCATTCACCCCACAAATGTTCGGCGACAGCACCTGTTCGCTAATGACAACCATCTTTTGGGAAGTCTTGGCTAGCGCGCTGGCAACAGCGCTTACCACGGGGCAACCTAATATGTTGACGCTCTTAAGAGGCGGCTGAGCATGATAGAGGCTTTCATAAACGATACCAGTCGCTTTGAAAACTGCTCCGTTCTCAGTGAGTTTTAAGTCAGCGGTTTTAGCTAAAGTGAAAACGTCAGTAAGTAGGCGAGGCAAAACCTCGGCAAGCTCTTGGAGACTAATCTTGCTAAAGTCAAGTTGCACCTGTTTTTCCATCTGTGCTAAGAGCCCAGCACCTGGCGAGATGATGAATATTCCTTGACTTCTTGTTGAGAGGAATTTTCCTTGAGCTAATTCGTCAACTGAGGGCGTTCCATTCAAGGATGGAGCTGAAATGAAAACAACTGGTTCCTTTAGCGTTTTGAGGTAGTCTGGCAGGGAGACATCTCTGGGGTAAGCTGGAATGTAGTATCCTTGCTTGGTGAACGTTAAATCGTTAACCATTCTGTCGATTGTGGTGTAAGTTGATTCTGCGGTGCTATCAAGAAGGATACCCTCAACATACCTGTTGCTTCTTGTAAGGGCGAAGATGGCACCCCAAAATGTAAACCCCAATCCGATAAAAGCGATGACCTGTTGTTCAAGGAACACTGCAAAAACAAGCAAGAGAACCCCAATGGCTAGAAATACACCTGCAATCGCGCCTGCAGGGTTAACTCTTTTAGGTATTTTCGGCATCACAAATTAATCCCTTTAACTAACAATGAAAAAAGTTTAATGGAAATATGAAAAGCGTTATCTCAAGTTTATGAGCCTTATTTGCCGTTGGTTAAGAGTTTCTTGGCAACGTTAACTCGGCAAATACACATTTTACTCATAAACAGCAGGGGCAAGCTCAAAATCTTTGAAATTATGCCCAGCCCCGAAAACATGGCTCTGAAATTTTCAATATCCGTCTGGTTGATGGCTCCAAGAAGAGGAGCAGAAGCCAAGTAAACCAGCAGAAAGACTACAAAGCCAGCAACGAGCATAACGCTCCACGGAATAGCGTTGAAAAAGCTGATGAATAGAAAAGTTGCCGCTGAAGCAAGCGCCGATGCAGCAAAAATCTTTGCTGAAATGTTGAAATCTGCCTTAACATGGTAGTGTCTCCAAATCCAAATAAGCCCCCAAGCCACGTTAGGAGTGGTTGCGATAATCGAACCGATTTGACCGCCAATCACCGCAAAATACGCTGATGCCTGAAGGTTTCCGCCGCCCAGCGAATAGAAGTATGCTACCATAAGGTAAGCAAGCGGCAAACCCACAACCAAAGACAACAAGCTCTGCTTCATAACTTGATTTGTTTTCCCAATACCAGTCTGGAAAGTTCCTAAACTAATATTTCCCACTAAAACAAGCAAGTTAACCAAGCTTGAGAGAACCAAAAAAGTAGGCGCAAACGGAAACTTGGGTTCCGCATTAACAACAAACAATGATTGCAGTATGCCCTCTTTTGGAAACAGAGTGTTAACAAGCGGAGTTGACAGAGAAACCAAAATCATCGTTGCAGGCACAAGAAGCACAGCGGTATACTTGACTGATGAAGCAAAAACTGTCTTGACCAAATCTGGCTCTTTTTCAGGATTAATTTTGGAAAAAACTGGAAACAAAGCTGTCGCAACAGGAAAAGAAACAAACGTTAAAAGAACTGAAAAGTAGCTGGCGGCATAATAATTGCCCATCATCCACTCGCCTGCGTAAGCAGCCATGGAAAAAGCAAAAACCTGAGGCAGAACACCAACAACAATGGTTGATACTGTGAGTGGTAATCCAAACTTTAACATCGGCTTTAAAGTTTGTTTTATGTCGCACTCGCCAACTTTGCACTTACGCAACGGTCGAAAGAACGAGAAATACACAATAAGCATAGCGATGGCAGCCCCTGCAAGAGCAGAACCCACCGTCGCATAAACGGCACCGAACACTCCAAAACCAAGAACAATTAGAAGCGGACCAAGAGCAGTCTTCACTATAGCTTGAAAAATCTGCGTGAAACTGTTGAACTTCATTCGCTCAAAACCAACAAAAATGCCTCCAGCCGCCGCAAGCAGAGCCCCCGCGAAAATCGACAGCGACAATATGGATATGTAAACTGAGAGTTCCCCTGCTTTTTCCGCGCTAAGAATTAAAGCTAAAGGCTGAGCAACAGCAAAACAAACCAGCGACAGCACTGCACCACTAATAACCTCAAAGACAACGCCTGAGAGGATAACATCATGAATTTGCGAATCTTTACCTGCTGCCCTCAACCCAGCAATCTGCTGAGTTAAAGCAGAGTTAACTCCCCAGTCCCTAAAGAAATTGATGATAGAAGCAGGAATTAACGCCATGCCGTACAAGCCAAGTTCATCGACTTGGAGAAGCCCGGCTAAAATCAGGGTGCCGATGGCCATGATGACAGTGGAGCCAGCTACGCCGATTAACAGGTGGAAGCTTCCTGTAGCTGAAGATTTACCCATCTCTAAAGCTTTGTCCATGGCGCAGGTACCGACTTTTCAATATTAGATATGTTCAGATTCTTATACACTTTGGCATTGTTAGAGTTCCATGAATTTTCTTGGCGCTCGCAGAACACGCATTGCTACACGATAATTTGGTTTTTATAAGCCTTTGATATAGCTTCCAAATCCCTCAGCCCATCCAACCCAGTCGGCGACGGTTCTTCATCGTTGATCAAGCAGTCAACAAAATACTGAAGCTCATCGAAATGAGGCTGAGTAAAAGAGTTGATGCCTCTAGTCAACATCTGATAAAGATTGGATATGGTACTTGGAGGCATATGCTCAACTGAAACATGTTTAACGCTTCCCAAGAAATCTACCTTAAACAAGTACTCCTGCGAAAACCAACCCACATTGATTGCGGCAACTGACCCCGACGCAAACCTTGCAAGGCACATCGCTGAATCCTCAAAATGCATATTGAACCTGTACCCGAACTGGCTTTTGATGTCCACGACTTCACCAAACAACCACCTCAGCAGGTTAATCACGTGACAGCCCAAATCCATCAGGGCTCCGCCACCTGTCAGCTCCGTGTTGAACCACCAGTCAGGAACAGGAACAGGCGTGTGGTCGTCTGCTCTGTGGAAAAAGGGTCCCGAACTTATGTAGGTTGCATGAGCGTTCTCCACGTTGCCGAGTAAGCCGTTTGCCATATCCTCCTTGACTTTAAGGAACTTTTTATTAAACCGCAAGGGGTAACCAAGCATCAGCTTAACCGAGTTGTGTTCAGCAACCGCGATGACTTCTTTTGCTTCCTCAACCGTAATAGCAATAGGCTTCTCCAGAAAAATATCCTTCTTAGCCTCAGCCGCTTGCCTTGCACATTTTAGATGAAGATGTGTCGGCAACGAAATCAAGACAGCGTCAACCTGCGAACCCGCGAGCATATCAGTGTAATCAACGAAAACTTTCTTTACACCGAGTTCTTTTGCCTTCTGCAAAGCCTTAGGCGAAGTGTCCGCTACAGCTTCAACCGTAGCGTTTTCAAGTTTTAGACCATGCTTTAGATGGAGCTGACCAACGAAGCCCAAACCAATGATACCTAACTTTACCTTCTGCACAAAAATCACCGTTATTTACTCAAGACCCAACCGTCCACCAAGTCCTACACCGACCAGAAGCTGGCGGGCACGCGTTTTAGCTTTTATCTTAAATGTCGGCTTAGGATACAAAGCCCGAAAAAACTCGAGAGATTCGCCACGTGGAATGTAGGCTCTTTTGCCCACTCCTTCCCGCTCAGCCAACGCTAAATACGCAATCCTGTACGGATTTAGACCCGCTATTTTTGCTGCTGCAAAATCAATCGCCACTGGGTCACGGCTAGCCATGACTAAATCTAGCCTGCGCGGCTGAATGCCTGAGGCAATTTTGTTGTCGATTAGGCATAGGTTGAACTTCATAGCTTTGTTTAAGGCGACGATTACGTTGCCAAGGTCGGAGTGGTACGTGTATTTTTTTGGGTAAGGGTTGCAACCGTAAATGTTCTTTAAAGCGCACGTTAACTTGATTGGGTCAACAGTATACTTGATTTTGGCAATGTTAATCCGCAAGTCGGCGTCACGGATGGTTTTGGGAACCAAAAAACTGTAGTTCTTGCCGTTACAGGTGGCATCAACGCGTTGGCTCTCATCTAAAGATAAGTTCACCAGCCGCACATTTTTTTCGCTGGCAAGCTTCTCAAACCCTAACATCCTAAAAGCGTACTTGCAACGCATCGCAGAAGCATCAGATTCCACAACCGCAACATCCACATCCCCCGAGATTTCCTCCCGTAACACGTCAATCAGCTCTGACACGAACTGCGGCTCAGTGGTTTGACCAGTCGTACAATCAAAATAATAGCACAAATTAGGCTTAATCACAACTTTCCGAACGCTTCTGTCGAAGGCGTAATCGATTAGGTTGAGCGCTTGACGAATCGCCTGTCCCATTGGATGCTCATTGCTTTTGGGGATTTTAACGAGGCTTACTAGACTCAATCAGGCAACTCCGCTGAATAGCTTTAGGTAGAATTGTAGCAGAAACTTGTGTGCTAAGCTATCGGCTTTTGTTGCAACGTGGGTGAAGTAGAGAAGGCTTTCTTTGCTGAAGGAATCAACTCGTAGTGCCTCAAAAAAGTATTGTTTCGCTAAGCCTTTTTGCCCCAGACCCAAGTATGCTTCGCCTATCTTCAAGTACAAGTTGCCTTTGAGGTGCTTTGACAGACTGTTGCCGTACCGCTCAAGAAAGTAACTTCTCAAAAGTACACGGTCTTTTAGCCAGTTGGCTTGGTCTCTAAAGATCGTGTTTTTGCCGTGAATGCGGTACTTAGCTAAGGGCTCGGGGATGAAGACGAAATCGTGGTTGTAGGAGAGGTCAACCATGAATTGATAGTCGCTTAAGTACTTCAGGTTGCAGTTGAAGGATAAGTTGCGGCAGAATTCTCGCTTAAACAGAAGGCTTTGGGCAAAAATGTAGTTCTCGTTTATGATTTCTCTAAAGATTCTGCCGTTTTTAGGTTTATTTCCACAAGCGTTCATCTGCGTGAAGGTTTGGCCAGTGGGAAAACCTTCGCTGTTTATGATGATGCCTTCAGACCAGACAACCTTGTCTTCGTCCCTTCTCAAAATGCTAAGCTGTTTTTCGAGCTTAGACGGCGCCCAAACATCATCTGAGCTTACAAAAGAGACATACTTGCCTGTGGCAGCGTTTAGGCACTCGTTTGTTGTTC
Source organism: Candidatus Bathyarchaeota archaeon (assembly GCA_026014725.1). Taxonomy (NCBI): domain Archaea; kingdom Thermoproteati; phylum Candidatus Bathyarchaeota; species Candidatus Bathyarchaeota archaeon. Next base: position 131,191 of record JAOZHV010000026.1, read on the forward strand.
TAGCAATTCCCATATTTTTATTGTGGAAAAACGCTCGCACTCGCTTATCCGTGGCAAGGAACTTTTCAATGACTTGTTTCGAGTTGTCGGTGGAGCAGTCATCAACGATTATTAATTCGAGGTCTGGGAAGGTCTGGTTTAGCACGCTTTCAATGGCTTCTGATAGGTATCTTTCGTGGTTGTAGGAAGCCATCAAAACACTTACTAAAACCATTTGTTAAGCCAACTAAACGTTAAAACTAAACGCGAATTTGGTAGATGTCGTACATGACGGCGCTTGCACCAAAATCTTCTTTGCGCCTAATCAACCCTAAATTCAGCGCCTGTCCAGATTTTTCAGTGGAAATTCCAAAATCAAAGTACCGCTTGTTTTTGTAGTAATGGTTGATTAGGTAGTCTTCTATGAAGTCTTGGGCGCCGAGACTCCAGCCCAGTTTTGAGTTGGCGGCATACTGCATGTGTGCAACGTTCTTGCTCTCGTACATGATTACGCCCGCAAGCATCTCGTCGTCTTTGCATGAGGTAAAAAGTTTAATGTTATTTGGGAAACGTGAGGCTAAAAGCTTAATTTCCTGTGCGGTGTGCGCGGGTTTGACTCCATGACGCTCGTTTAATATTTCTTGGCTTATTTTCATAAAGGATTCAAAATCTCTGCTTTCTTGGACAAAGAGCCCATTTCGTTTGGCTTTTCTTAAGTTGTCTTTTCTGCTTGAATCAAAAGGTCTCTTCTCTGATAGTTGTATACAGGAAGAAACGTTGCGTGCAATTAATTCAGCGCCATAACGGAATAAGGCATAGAGGTCCTCGTCTGCTGGAACAGAATGGTAAATATACGGCACCACTTTGTAAACAACACGATTTATGCCTATCACTTGGCAGTGCTCAAACAGTTTACCGAAAATCTCAAGCATCAACGGCTGTGTCATATCATATCCTGATACTACGCCGCCAAAAGTTAAACCACCGTGACTATACAGCGTCTGCCCATCCAAGTTTGCAGGCAAAACACCGACAAGTTTGCCTCCCTTAAAGAACAGCAACGAGTGGTCGCGGAACCTGTCTTGGTGATACTCCATGTAATTCCTGTAGAAGAGGAAAACGCCGTTTTTAGATTCAGAGACAAACCTGTCCCATAAGCCTTTGTTTTCAGGGCTGTAGACTGCTACTCTTAATGTTTTATCTCTGGTTCGTCTTTTGCTTTGGGGTTCAAGAATGGTCATATCGTTTCTGCGCCCGCGATAAACATTTGCGATTTCTTGTTTTTCAGCGGCTTAGCTGGGTTACCAGCATAAACCATACCTTGATTTGTTTGAGCAATAACAACAGCCCCCGCTCCGATAACGCAGTCTCTGGCGATTTTTATGCCACTGCCCACACAACTGTTCACGCCTAAAAAACAGTTCTCGCCTATATCACAAAAGCCAGAGATGGCGACATGCGACGCAATAAAACAGTTATCTCTAACAACTGAACGGTGCCCCACCAAGCTTCCGCTCCAGATAGTCACGTTGTCGCCGATTTTTGCGCCTCGTTGAATGCTCGCATTCTCTAAGATGAAGCAGTTCTCGCCGATTTGGGCCCCCGCGCCTATGAATGCTCTGGGGCTTATGTATGTGCAAAGAGAGTAGCCTTTCTGTTTGGTAATGTTACAAAGCCTGAGGCGGAGCCTGTTCAGTTGCGTATAAGAAATTGCAACAAACGCTTTGTGGCTCTTAGGGTCGTAGTATTCTTCAATTTGTTCAAGGGGCACGACTGGAAGGCTAAAGAGCACTTGCCTTTTCATGTGGACTTTTTCCGCGCTGAAGGCCACTATTTCATAGCATGGGTCGCTTTTGAAATAGTCGTAAGCAAGCTCCGCGGTTTCACCTTCACCGATAATTACCACTTTTTGTTTCTCTCCAGCCATTCTCAACCATCCTTTTGAAAGTATCATAGTCTCTAATGTAGTCAGATTCATCGTAAACTTGGGAAACAAGCGATAAAGCAACCGAGTTTGAGGAGAAATTCTCTAGTTCTCGCCAGATTCGTGCGGGAATGTAGAGCCCGTAGTGTGGCCTATTGAGGAAAAATCGGTGCCGACTATACCCGTCGTCTAAGACAACGTCAAAGCTTCCGCTCAAAGCTATAACAAGCTGTTGTAGCGCTTTGTGAGCATGCCCACCACGACTTGCTCCGCTTGGCACATCGTACAAGTAGTAAACTCGTTTTATTTTGAAGGGAATTTGCTTGTTCTCTTCGATGACTGAGAGGTTGCCTCGGTAATCAGTTACTTTTGGGAAATCAACAATTCTGCACTCGTCAAGAAGGCTGCGTTTTTGTTGCTTTAGCAAAATTATCTCTTCTCAAAATTAGTGTTGTAATGCAGCTTGGTTTGACCGATTACGGTAGCTTATCGGTCTAAAGGAACACCAAAATGTTTTTTCCGAATATGGTCTCTTCAGCTCCCCACGCACTCTGCGCAGGTTCATTTGCTGTGTATTTGCGGATGACAACCCAATCCACCACTGTAACAGCATACAAGTTTGAGCCACCGTTATCGGCTGAAAACATTGCACCCATTTGTTCCTCAGAAACATTAGTGCTCACGCTTCCCTGAAATATATCGTTTGACTTCAGCAGGACGTTTGTTGAACCGTTGCGTTGAATTTCATAAGTGTAAAATGTTTCTACTTGCGGCGCAAAGTTGGATAAGTCGAGCCTTGACGTGTTAGAGTAAGCCCTCGACCGAAATGACCAAGCGTAAAAAGTTGCTTCTTGGCTTGCGGTTATGTAATTTGGGTACTCGTCTATTCTTCCACCGGTGCCGGTGGAGTTGTAGATTGTTGCGAAACCATGGTGTGTCCAGCGGTAATCTGCTTGTTCAATAACTAAGGAGCGGAAACGCACAGCATAGTTCGTGCCAACTAAAGTTTTGCCGATTATGTATATCCAGCCTCTTGGGTTGGGCACGGATTCTAATTTACATTCACCATTAGAAATTGTTACTTTTCCTGCACCGAACAGTCTCCATTTAGAACTGTTTAGATCAGCTGAGAAATCGTCTGCGAATGGGAATGTCTTGTTTATGTTGCTTGCGCTAGCGACTGTTTTATTACCGTAATAGATGAAAATGTCTTGGTCAACATCGAGATTATCATTAACTTTAACCCAGAACACCGCCTTGTCTCCATCATTTTTTGTTTCTAACCAATAGTCAAGCATGGTTAAGCCATCATCGTCTGTGAATCGAACATCGTCAAAGCTTCTCTGGCATTTGGCATTAAGAAACACTTCTGAGCGAGAATCAACACCTTCCCCGTAGTAAGTAATTATTTTTATCTGGTAATCGGTGCCTGCACAATATGACCCTTCAATACTGTGCCTTTTTCGGTAATCCCAACCGATGAGCCAATTAGGGTTTTCTATGTTACTGGGTGTAGCTGGCAAGTTAAAGACAAAAATGATAGTTATCACTAAAATTATTGATACCAACAGAATGGCGAAAAAAGTTTTCATGAATTTCAAAATCTTCGCCTAAAAACGAGGTCTTTGCCTAAGAAATATTTGATGAATCAGAAATATTTAGCTTGCTATTACAAAACTGGCTTTAATTCTAATACAGCCTAAGAAAGAATTTAATCAGTCCTTGAGTATCATGTTCTCATACTTACTTACCGCAAAAGAAAGGCTATCATTGCAAAGCTTGGAGGGCAAAAGGTACAAGGCAGTGGGAAGATTAATTTTAACAAAAGCCTTTTTCAGATTTTCTGGTGAAATCGCAGTTTTGCTCCAGTGATCGAGACGGTTTTGCCATAGATGCCCAAGATTTTTAATGCTCCAAACTAATGCAGAAATGTTTCCGACAATGGCGGCTATGTTTTTCTTTTTCACGCAGAAAAAAGTGTTACTTGTTATATGAAAAGCGTTAACAAGCAATGCTCTTGCCAAATCAGTCAGCCGCGGATAAATATCAAATAGTAGGCACAAGTTTGACTTGAGCAAATGATACGTTGTGAACTTTGTTTTCCACACGTTTGTTGCTCCACCGGCATGGCGAATTTTTGACCCAGAAACCGTCACGACTCTTTTTTGTGCCAGTCTAGTTTTCAAAGAAAGCAACGTGTCATCGTAGAAAAAAGGAATTTTAGGGTCAAACAACCCCATCACTTCAACTATTTCCCGCCTAACCATCATGCAGGCTCCGCAGACAAAAGAAACCTCAAAAACTGGTAGCAACTGCATGTTGCTTGGTTTATCAGCGCATAGTGTACATTTATGTATGAGGTAGTTGCTAAAGAGCCAGCCTGCTGTCTGAATTCTTTGCCCGTCGATGGTTAAAATTAGGCTTTGCGCTAGACCGATGGTTGAATCGTTTTGCATGATACTGACCAGTGTAGTTAGCCAATCAGGGGCGACTATGGTGTCGTTGTTTAAGAAAACAATGTAGTCACCATGGGAGTGAGCAAAGCCGACGTTGTTGCCGCCGCTAAACCCCAAATTCGTGCCGTTCCTGATTATTCTAAGCCTCGAGTCAGCGCCAAACAATTCTTCTGCGGTTTGCAGGGCTTGGTCTGTTGAGGCATTATCCACAACGATGACTTCGAAGTTGTTGTATTGGTTCTTTAACACTGAATCCAGACAGCTCGTTAAGCAATCTTTGCCGTTGAAGTTTAAGATGATGACTGAGACAAGTGGGTCTGCCTGTGACAACAAAAGATGCACTCCAATATTACTGGAAAACAGTTAGGTTTCTTTGGACTTGAATCTCGCCAAATCAGCAAGAGGGGAATAAGATGAACTCAACAGTTTGTATATGACCCATTTTGCTCCGATTATGTTCCCTAACATGATGCCCTCAATTTTGCGCAACTGATACTTTGAATTAGAACGCAAATGCATCAAACTGTAGATAACACGCATGATGTCAGATTCCAATTTACTAATAACCGAAAGCTGCGGCTCATCACGGTACAAACGATAAAACAGCAGTTCAGCCTCAACAGCCCACAAAAGGTCACACCTAGGGCTCAAAAAATCACGACTTGCCGTTCTGCCATGAACAAGGTGGTACACTTTCACGTTTGGGCTGTAAATCATCTCAAACCCTTGCTTCCAGATTTGCCATCCTAACACCATTTCCCAAGCACAGCCAAGAATCCAATCACCCGCCAAATTTATGCTCCGCAAAACATCGCCTAAAACCGCCATGGAAGGACCACGAAGCAACGCTTTTACAACGCCGTGCTTGCGCCAGTAAGCATTATTGCCCCGCTCATAGACCAGCCCTGAGTCTGTTACGCAATTCTTGTATTGTTCAAGCCCTTTGAGTGGACGCCCGAACAAGGCAAACTCGTAGCGTGATAGAACACTGGGAAACTCACGTTCTGGGATAATTTTTATGTTGCCACTGTTTAACAACGCGGGAAATGAATCCCCTGTAACTGCGACGATGCTTGAGTTTTTGAAGATTTTTACTGTTTCTTCAACCCAGTCATCAGCTGGAATAGCATCGTCATCAAGAAGCGCAACGATGTCGCCTGTGGATTTCTTAATACCCAAAAAGTACGCGTCAACAATGTGACCCTGAGTCTGCAACACCGTGGTAATTGTTAATTGAGCAGATTCTTGTTTGAGTAAATCTTCAGTGCCGTCACCCGATGGCTTAACCACGGCTACCACGTCAAAGTTACGGTAGGTCTGCCGTTTTAGCGCTGAAAGCAAGAGCGCAAGCATACCGACCCTCTTGTACGTGGGGATGACAATGGAAACCCAATAGTTTCCCAATGATGAAACCGTTCAAGCACCACCAAGCCATGCATGATTTCATTACGGATGACGAGCACAGAAAACGTGTAGCCCACCCATCATGTTCAAGAAGTACTGTTCAAAAGTCGCCACAGAAGTTAACAGTTTGTCCTCGAACGCTCGCTTCAGTTGCCAAAAAACAAATTGCCCAAACCAAAAGTTGCTTTCCATGAGGGTAAGCAAAGAACCAACATCATAGCTACTTACTATAGTGAAACCGTTTTCTTGTAGCACGCAAGCAACTTTTTTCTCATCAAAATAAAATTGGTCCTCATGAGGACAAAGGAAATATTTGGTGATAAAGGTAGACCGCCAGAAAGCTGTTGCCAACAACCCTTTGGGCTTAAGCACACGATAATACTCGGCAAAAATCTTGCTAACCCCCGAAAAGGGGATATGGTCAATAGTACTCAAATCCAAAACTAAATCGAATTTTCCAGAATCAAAAGGCAAGTTTTGGCAGACTGCCTGTGTTATGCCTACATTACGAAGCCTATTCTTAGCTAAACGGCAAATCCTGTTGGAGAAATCAAAACCAACCCCCTCCACACTGGGAAGGCTACCTAAAATGTCGCGGGAAGTTTCAACACCTTCGTTCCACAAATCAACTTTTAGAATACGTAAATTCTTGTCGGCGCCAAGTTGTCCAAGAGCACGGTTGACAAGTTGAAAGTAAAACATTCGTATGTACCGGCGGATCCACTCAGGAGTTTGTTGGCGTGCAAGAAAGTAGTTGGTTACATAGTTATCCCAATAGGCCATGCTACTATTGGAAGTAGCAAAAATATCGTTTGGGTTTAGCTTACAAGGGGTTGCCACGGCACCACCAGAAAGGGATAATGTTTCATTTCACAGCGCGCACTTCGCTGCCGCCGTTACAGTAGACAACGTCTGTTTGATTGACCAGTTTTGGTAGAGTACCGTTCCACATTGACTGTTCATAGCCGATGCTTATGTAACTCAAATATACAAATTGCCCTGAACGAAGAACCGTGTAATTGTTTAAACCTGAAACGTAACCTCGATACACAAGCCCATAAGCCGTCAACGATGTAAAAAGCCCGCTGTCTGCTACAATATTCCATTCAGGACGAACGTTTCTTGAAAGCCACTGTGCACCATACACACTGTAACTATCTATGTAGCCATCTTCTCCGTAGAAACGCAACGGATCCATTCTGTAACCGCTAAGCGGCATTGACCAACTGTCAGCGCCAGCTACTTCATAAACAAAGTTTGTCTGGAACAGGAAATAAGGGACAAGAATAATAACAGCCAGCAGTGAAACAAGCAGTTTGTCCTCCTGCTTCTGAATGAACTGCACAAACGCCCATATGCCGATTATGCAGAACGGCGCTAAAAACATCAGTAAAATATGATAGAACCGCGTCATAGACAATGTGTTTGCAAGTCCAGGAACGATTGTTATGAGTACTAAGAAAGCCACTGCAACCAAGCTGAAAACCGTGTAGTCTCGCTCGAAAGCAAATCGTGTTTTCTTTCTCACTAGTGCAACTACGCCTATGACAATGAATATTTCAGTGAGGTACGCGAACCCTCGACTGATCGTGTTTAGTAGCGAGGGAGATTGAGCTAAACCTAACCCAGTCAAAACAGCTTGCCCCCTAGAGGCAGGATTAAAGAAGCCGCCTAATTGGTTGTACACGTAACCTGTGAAGGACAAAAAACTGTTAAAAACAACGGCGCCCGACGTGTAAATGTACCAAGCAAATATAGCCACAAACAAGAATACTATCATGTTGAGCTTCAGGTTGAGGCTTGGTTTTTTGAGATAAAAGACTGAAGTGCTCCATGCCGCTAAGATAAGGAACAAAAAGATTTGCGCTAAGGCGTAGTGTGAAAATATCAAACCAAAACTAAAAACTGCAAAGCCAATGAACTTTCTTTGCATCGTTATCTTTTTGTTTAGTAGCAAGAGAAACAGCAAAACAAAGAAGAGTTCAGCTATTATCTGGCGGTTTAGCGCAACCATTTCGGTGAAGAAAGTTAACTGCGCCATAAAAAGAAAAGTGGCGAGGAACGCGAATTTTTTGCCGATGTAGGGTTGCCAGAGCTGGTATAGGGCGATGGGGACTAACGCGAAAATTATGGGGTAAATAATCTTGAATATCCATGTGCCGTCCATGCCGATGATGTTTGAATAGACCGTTGGCAGGATGGTGATGCTGAGCATTGCGTTGAATCTGCCCAATCCCTCATCTGCCGGGAAAGCGAACACAGGATTCCAGTGAGAATTAAGCTGCGTGTTTCTAAAGACGTAGAGTTCTGCCGGGGAGTCGCTTCCGAATGGAACGATATAGTTGGAGAGCAGAGAAACGTGGAACAGGAGCGCTATGGCTATCATGAAGATGGCGAAAATGTAGAAGCTTGCTGATTTCTCAAAGAAAGTACTGACGCCGCCAAGAATGGCTATGGCTACAATCATGACTAACAGGATTGTGTTGTTGCCTGTTGTGTTGACAAAGTATATGCCTACGATGCTTAAGAGAGGAATCAAAGTTAGAAGTAGCAGGGCGGGGCTAAAGCTGATGCCCTCTGTTGTGGCTGGTTGCCTGATTTTTCTTTGTCTTATGTAAGCAACCGCGGCTCCGACAAGTATTAGGGTGTTAATGAAGAGCGAAAGGGGCAGAGTTGCAAGCGGAAAGCCTAACCCAAAAAGGTAGCCGAACTCGTTGATTAGCAGCCCAGAAAACATCAAAAAAGCGATGCTGAAGCCGACTGAGAAAAGGACACGCTCGATTGTTGCGAATTTTTCTTCGAGTTTTAGAAGTTTGACCACGATTAAGCCTGGAATGACAGTGAGGTAAACTGTACCTATTACTTGGCGCGCAAGCTGCAAATCAAAGAAAAGCGCGATGTACATCACGATTTGTAAAAGCACCGCTATGGCTAGAAAGTTTTGAAAAAGGTAAGCACGATTAAAAATCACTTTGGCTCAACTGTTTTTGACTACCGATTGATAAACTTGGAAGATTTTTGGTGCCACAGAACGGATATCGTAATCCTTGGCGGTTTGTGCACCGTTTACTGCAAGTCTTTTCCTCAGTTCCTTATCTTTTATTAGGGTTAACAGGACAGACGCTAATTCATCGGTGTTATCAGGCTCAAAAAACAAACCGTTGTTTCCATGACTGATTGTCTCTTTTAGCACTCCAAAATGTGGGGCGACGACAGCAAGTCCTGCCGACAAAGCTTCGAGAGTTGCCATGTAGCCGAAGTTTGTTGCAACAAAAATATCGCTGTTCCAGAGGTATTTTCTTACGGCTGTTTGTTTGCCAACCATAGCAACGGACTGTTCTAGCTTTAGCTCTTTGATTAGAGTCTTTAGGTAGCTAAACATGGTTCCGTAGCCGACAAGGATAAGCTTAGCGTTTGGAAATTGGATGCTGACTTGTTTGAAGGCTTTGACCACCATGTCTGGAGTTTGTACTGGTTCAAATCTGCCGACATAAATAATCGTAGTTTTGTGCGGTGAAATTGACGCGCCGTTGTTGCTAAAGTATGGGGTGTCAACGAAGTTTGTGATATAATAACTCTTTTCGCCAAGTCCCATACTTTCTAATATGCTAAAAACCTCTTTTGAGTAAGTAGTGATTGCAGCAACATCATTCTCCAATATGGTTCTCACAGTGGAAGATTCCAGCGGCATTCCGCCCATCAATGGGTCGCCAACAAAAGCGCCATGCAGAGTTAGAATCAGTGGTTTTTGGAAGTGCCGGCTCAAAAAAATCCCAAGGTTGATGTATTCTAAATCTTTCCAAATCCCATGTATATGAAACGCATCAGCTGATTTGGCATATTTCCAGTTAGCCGCTTCATGACATAAACTTGCAAACTTCATCTTTTCAATGGGCTTAGGCATCGAGCCAAAAACATACATGAAAGCGCCGTTAACCAAGTCAACTGGTTTTGGTCCAAGGCGGTAAACTTTTAGAAAACCTGTGTCCTCGAATTTTTTAATGTTCTTTGTGAGTAGCAGAAATTTTGTCCGCCCTGTCACGAGTGAAAAGTCTACGCTGTGATGTTTCGCCAAGTAATTGGTCAACCCTAAAATGTAGCGTTCCAGACCGCCGATTTCTAGAGGCCAAAATCTTTCCCATACATGGCAAACATGCAAAGAAAGCATCCTCACTCATAATGGCTGGAGAACAGGTGCATGAAACGAGAAGAAAAATTCGAGATGGAGAAGCGCTCGGAAATTTCTTTCATCTCATCAGTTCTATCATTTGACCAGTTGTCGATTTCGTTGTCAATCTTTGCGGCGGCTTCTTGCATGCTCTCATAGCGGTATTGTTGCGGAACGAACTCTCTCATTCCGCCAGAATCATGAACGATGGGCAAGCAACCAAGTGCCATGGCTTCAACGATTGAAATCCCAAAATGCTCGCCAACCATAGTGTGCAGGTAGATTTTCGCTCTCTTTAAGAGGGCAATCTTTTGCTCGGCTGAGGCATTAGGGTAAAATTTTACGCGGTCAGTCAGGTCTAGTTTTTTGGTTAGGTTCTGCAGTTTCTTTAAGACTTCTTGGTTGGTTAATCGTCCTATTACTGCAAACTTTATGCTCTTTTCTGTTTGCAAGGCGATGTAGGGTACTCGCTCAAGGAGCTTGTTTGATTCAAAACGCGAGGTTGTTACCACAAGGTTTTCGTGTGAGTTTTTGATTGCGTCCTTGCCTATTGCCGAGATGGTGGAGGCGAAGGGTGGATAGAGGACGTGGGCAGTTTTGTTTTGGTACTTTCTGATTTGGTCTGCAGTGTAATGGCTGTTTGCTAAAACTAAATGCCTGCTGTAGTTGACAAGATTTTTTTCTAGTAACACGTGTAGTAAAGTGCCAGCTTGCATGATGCGGGGGTTTTCCAGATAGGGAAATTCTTTGCTGAAGGCGGATGTGTTTAGGTATGGGAAGTGGATGTAGCTGATGTCTGTCCAAGGAAACACACAGTTAGAGAAGGCATCGATGAAGGCGTCGCATTTTGTTTTTGCGATGTAGGAGTGAATTATTGTTTGGTAGAAGTCTGCTAACTCTCTTGGAGGAAAACGTGTTGGTTGCGTGATGTTCGTGATGGATGGGTAGAGTGTTTCTCCAAAGAAGGCTTTGATTTCTTTTGGATTAACTCTCTCACTGGTGAAGAGGATTACGTGGTGGTTGTTTTGGGCTAACGTGTTGGCAATGGCTACTGCAATGAATTCTCCGCCGCCATATACGCTAAGTGTTGGGCAAAAAACGCCGATTCTTATCTGAATCACCACGGAAATTATTGCTTAATTGTCCCTTAATGAAACCGCAAGTCCAAGCTGTCTGCTTTAAACCAAAATGCCACGGCAAAAGAAAAACGTGTTTCTCATGCAGAAACCTGTAGGCAGGAAACGAATAAAACAGCCCAGCTACAAAACCAGCAAGCGGCGACATGCGCGGCAGTGAAAAAGCGTCTTTAATGCGCCGAAAACTCTTCTGACAACTATAACCGTACCAGAAATATTTCCGCCACAGTTCAAAGAGGTTAGATAATCCGCCATGCAATTCATAGAACTCTGCCAAGTTGGGCTGAATCCGCCAGCCCGCCTTTTTTATTCGTAAGATTAAATCGGTGTCTTCTCCAGCGCCCGTTATGTACTCGTCAAACCCTTTAACTTGCTTTAGAGCTTCAGTTCTAAAAGCTGTTCCGCCAGTACCGATTAACTTGTCAGTTTTCCAAATGAAACTTTTAGGTTGCTCAAAGCTTCTTTGATTGACAATGTATGGTGTGACCTCAAGGTTCAAAATCAAGTTGTCAGGAACCGTCTTGAAAACTCCAGCGGTGACTCCAACCTGGCTATCTTTTTCCAAGACCTCAACCTGCGCCTTCACGTAACCGCTCGTTAACCTCTCATCAGCATCCACAAAAAGCACATACTTACCCCCTGCCTCTTTCACGATTAAATTTCTCGCATGACCCAACCCCTTCCAAGCGGAGCTTAAGAACTTGGCTCTGCCACCAAAAAACGGCAGGTAACGCTGGATTATTTCTGGGGTGCTGTCTTGGCTGCCGTCGTCAACAAAAATTACTTCCAACTGTTCAGGCGGAAAATCTTGTGTAAGAATGCTTTCGATGGCGTTTGGGAGAAGTTTGCCACCGTTGCAGACGCATATGCCGATGGTTACAAGAGTTTCCATGCATAAACCAGCTTAAAAGAACAGCATATTTGCATCCTAATTTTTGACCTATGCAGAAAACCTATAGGAAGGGTAGGTGAGACTCACCTTTTTGTGTTGTTGGCCTTTACTGCGACCATTGCTTACTACGACCATTACAGTTAGCTATTGCCCCCGTGGTTGGTCGTAGTAAATTGTCAATTCATACCGTCAACCGGCACCCTTGATGGTCGTAGTAAACCCCACAGCCACTCAGCGTCCAACTTGCTTTTTATAGGGGATAGGGGGTAGCTGAAAAAGCAACAAACCTGCGACATTTATTATATAATTAATGTAAGAGCTTTCGAAAAAAGAGCGTTAAAGCCCATGACCATACCCATCAAAATGCGCACGACAGAACCCACAAAACCAAGCCAAACGCTTAAACGTATAATGCATAGGCAACAGAAAAAACGCCTTGTTATGCGTTAGCAAATAAGCGCCCGGTGAACGCAGAATTCCAGCTACAAAACCAGCCAGCGGCGACATCTTCCAAAGACTCAAAGAAGCAGGGTCTTTGTGAAAGATAAAGTGCCCACCACGACCATACCAAACGTATTGGCTCCAAAGTGAACCCCAAGAAAGCTGCGTTGACTCAGTAAACCGCACCTCTGTAACAGCTAACTCCCATCCATGCGCCCTAACACGGTAAGTCATCTCCGTATCTTCAGCCGCGCCATTGATGCTTGTGTCAAAACCGCCAGCCTGCCTAACCGCCTCAACCCTGTAAATCGCGCCTTCAGCACCAGGCAAAACCCCAAACTTAGAAGTGTTAGCTCTTAAACCAAACGTTGAATCAACCGCGTACACGATGTTTTCTAAATCAGCAACCAAACCATACCCAACATGCACATTATACCGTCCACCAGCAATCCCAACCCGCGGATGGCTCTCCATAAACGCAACTTGCTTTTCCAGATAATCAGGCGGCAAAACCATGTCAGCATCAACCCAAACGATATACTTGCCAGTAGCTTCCAAAACAACCAGTTGCCTAGCAAAGCCCAAACCAGTTCTTTCAGCGAAAAATCGCACCTTAAAACGCGCGTTTCTCAAGCTGTCCTTAACTATCCGCATCGTATTGTCTTTGCTGTTGCCGTCCACCACAATTAACTCTAAGTCTTTGGCTGGAAGAGTCTGCGCGACCAAGCTGTCTGTGGCTTTCTTGATTGTCTTCTCGGCATTCTTTACGCATAATCCAACCGTCACCGTGACCATTTACAAACCACATTGCTCCCAATAGATGGCTCTAGATTAATTTGTGCTCACGGAGCAACTTCTCGCTAAGCCCAAACCGAGATGCCTCAATGGGCTTCCAAAACCTAAATTTCCGATTAGAAACAAAAAAGGACAAAGCCACAAGCAAAATCAAGTTATTCTGAATTAACTCAACCGCTATGGTGCGAGTTTTCTTAACAGCAAAAAGTACGCATGCCCCAAAAAACAACGCCAAAGCAAGCAGCCGATAAGCGAAGAAAACAAACACTGACAAAACCGCCAAAACAACAAACAACACAGGATTGATTAAATGAAGCATGATTTCTGGAAGTGCTATTCTTTTTGGAAATGCCAACTTACCCTGCGCCATCAACCTCAAGCATCTAGCCCACAACTTCTGTAAATGGCTAGCACGCCGAAGTTTAATGGCAAATTTATCCCTAAAAATCGTCGGGCTAACCGTGAAAAAACCAACCTCAGGAATCAATAAAGCACGCTTGTTTTTCTGAACAATGTCTAGCGCAGTTCCTGAATCATCTGTAAAATGATTAAACTCCTCCAACACGCTTCGCTTGTAAGCAGCAAAACCGCCCTGAAAAAAGATTGTTGAATGCATCTTAGATTCGCCAATCCTAATCGCCTGCACAGTGGCATCGTAATACTGCTCGCCCACAGTAACCCAACTATCCCTCGGATTCAAAAGCAACTCACGCCCTGTTACTGCGCCAACGGTTGGGTCAGACAAATAACCCAGAGCTTTGCGTAGAATGTCATGCGGCCAAAAGCAGTCAGCATCAGAAATTATCACCACACTGGCGTTGATGCCTTTCAAAGCGCTGTTTAAACATCCAGTTTTACCTAAGTGCACTTTGCTGTTGAATATACTGATTTTCGGCAACGAATTCTCTGCGATGTACTGGTTAATTTCTCTTAAAGTGGAATCAGTTGAAGAATCGTTAACCACAACGATTTCCATTTTGTCAAGCGGATATGACACTTTAGACAGATTTTCCAGTTTAAGCCTTATTGTCTTCTCCTCATTATAGACAGGTATCATTATGGCAACAGAAGGAGAATAATCGTTTTTCACGTTCAAATCCCAACCTGAAGATGAACGCTTCTTCATGTACACAAAGTAAACGGCTGGAACCCCAAAGAAAACAGCACATAAACTAACCCAAACAGCCAAACTCCAATCCATGCGTTCGTACTCCGTTTTTCAACCGCTTACTGCTCTAAGAATGGTGGAAGAACGTCTCCTGAAACGGCAGTGTAAGCCCTCAGCAACCGAAGCTGCAAATCCCAAGACAGCGCGTGCATGCGGTAACTGTAATGCGGAAAGTTCTTCTTGACCTCAGCCAAAGTAATGTTATCTTCGATTAGATGGATGTTTTCCGTGGCACCGATTTTTTCTTTAGCCGCCAAATGCAGGTAAAGCATTTTTTTAGGATTAAAACTCATCGCCTTAGCCGCCACAAAATCGGTTGACAAGGCATTGTCGCCAGCGATGATTACACCGAGCTTTTTTGGACATGACCCGCGAACAATCAAGCCGTCAACCACAACAATGTCAGAGGGCACAATCTTGTTTGCCGCAACAATAACATTCTCGATGTTACGATGATAAACATATTTTCTCGGCTTCGAAATCGCTCCAAACATGTTCTTCATTGCACAGGTGACACCGACGAAATTATGCGTTTTAAGCTTGGGCACATTAACTACCAAATCAGCATTCAAAAGCTCCTCATTAAAAGGCAACGTCAAACTCGCTTTGCCAACCTCAACAGTTCTGTCAACAATGCTTCCTTCACTCAGATTCTTTAGCTCCACACTGTTTTGTTGACATACATCATTATAACCCAAGATGCTAAATGCATATTTGGTCCGCATCGCCGAAGCATCAGCCTCAGCCACAGTGATGTTAACGTCGTTCCCAATTTTCTTCTTGAGATATTTTATTACTGAACAAACAACCCGCCCATCAGTAGTCTCGCCCGTGGAAGCATTCCAGTAATAGCACAAGTTCGGTTTAATCATAACATTTTTTACGCCGCTAAAATCATAACTCAAGCAATCGATGGCTCGTTCCACCACGTCATCGATAACGCTGCTGGAAAATGTCTGGTTCTTAACTGATGCAACACTTACCTTCGTCATTCATTTCCACTCATTCTTACTATAAGCCGTATCAATCAGTCGAATAACATCCAACTGCTTGTCTAAAGAAACAGGAAAATCCGCACCTGTCTTTAACGCCTCAAAAAACTGCTGAATTATTTTGTAAAAAGAGGCGTAATAATACGTGTAAGAGAGATAAGTTGGCTTTTTCTGGATAATCCGTCGGGCAAGATTGCACAGTCCCTCTTTGAGGGCGTTTACTCGCGGATTGTTTGGAATGTAACGATCAGTTGAGTCAAAACTCACAGTTCCGTGCATGTTGATTCTGAAATTGAAATCTGGGAAAATCGATTTTGAGAACCAGCCAACATTAACTATTCCAGTTGTATCGCTTGTCTTGGATTTCAAAACAATTGTTCCTGTATCTTCAATAGGTAAATTCAACTTGTGCCCCAAACACGAGTAAGCGACATCAAAATCACCCAGCATCCAGCACAAAACATCAATCAAATGGTAACCCAAATCAAGCAACGCGCCGCCACCAGCTAAATTCTTGTCAAGCCACCAGTCGGGGACTGGAGCCGGCACAAGAGCATGCGAAATAGGGCCATTCATTACAAGTTCCGAAGTAGCGATGACAGTATCGCCGATTTCTCCGCTATCAAGCTTGCTCTTAATTTTCTGCACACAAGGAAAATAACGGTAATTAACCCCAACCATCATGCGAACATTCTCTTTCTTAACCTTGCCAAGCACTTCGTTGGCTTCAGCAAGGTTGCGGGCAATAGGCTTGTCTAGAAAAATATCAAGACCTCTATCAGCCGCGTAAAACACGCAGTCTTTTTTCACGTAATTCGGCAACGAAATAATAACCGCATCGAGTTCTTCTGAGTCTAACAGTTTACTGTAATCATCATAACTCTTAGCATGAAATCGTTCTGCAAACTTGCGGTTCTTTAGGTATTTATCGGCTCCAGCCACCACATCAACGCCGTCCACACGCATCGCATTAAGCATGTGAAGCTGACCCATGTGTCCTAAACCCGCAATCCCGACCCTGAGCAAAAATCCACAACCAACTGCTAAAAAACAAAAAGAAAGAGCTGTCAAAGAAAGCATGAGCTTAAAAGGTCAAGCTCTCAACCAGAATCCTCTTCATTATGCCTAAGCCGTCTCTCAGCTTAAGCTTCTTTTCACCAAGCCTGTCACGATAATCAATCGGCACCTCAACAATCTTGTACCCCTTCTTTTCAACAAACGCGTTCATTTCTGCTTCTACATCAAATCCTTTACTCTTTGGCTTCCAACCATCTAAAACTTCACTACGTACAATCCTTAAACCTGACAAGGGGTCATCAAGTTTAACGCCGTTCATCACGAACTGAGCAAACGCCAGCAACTTGTTACCTACATAAAAGGGGTTTGTGACTGACTTGTCATGGTTATGTTGACCTTTGAACCTGTTGCCAATAACCATGCCGACCTGGGGATTCTGTTCCAGCACTTCAAGCATCTTAGGAACATACTCTGCTGGGTAAGTGTAATCTGCATCAGTGAAAACGATGTACTGCACTTTGGAGCAAAGAGGACTGAACCCTTGAAACATAGCGGCTCCCTTGCCTTTGCCCTCTTGCAGCAAAACATCAGCGCCCATGTTCTTCGCTATTTCCATGGTTCTGTCAACGCTGTTGCCGTCAACCACAACCAAGTAGGGATTACCCAAAACCTGTTGTAGTTCGCTAATGGTTGGTCCTATGCCTTCTTCCTCGTTGAGTGTTGCAATAACTACAGAAATACTCGGGTTAAGTTCGACCATAAAAGTATCTTCCCGAAAAAATCAAAAACTACAGTTATTAGTTATGCGGGAAAACTAACTCTTAAAGCCGTAAGGAATTAACATCCCGAACACTAAACAATTGTTCTATACATTTCCAGTAGAGTTCTGTAGTTAAGAAAGGGCGTGAAGCAGAAAAGTAACTTTTTCAAGGACATAATTAACATCTTGAGCAGTTAATTGCACATGCATCGGCAGAGCCAACGTTCTAGAAAGAACAGTCTCAGCCGTTAACAAGCTTGCATACGAAAGAGCTCCTAGCTTTTTGTAGACAGTTTGGAGGTGACATAGCGGATAAAAAATATTTCCAGTTTCAATGCCGAAATCCTCAAAAAGTAACTGGGTGAATTTTGTTTTGTCTATTTTATCATTTAATTTCAAAGGGTACTTGTAATAGCTGCTTCTGTAACACGCAGGGCAACTAACAATCCCTATAGTGTTGATTTTCTCAAACATTTCATTGTATTTGTTAGCTATTTCATTTCGCTTTGAAATGAACTCTTCAAGCCGATTCAACTGGTAAATGCCTAAAATCGCAGAAATCTCAGGCAAAACCATGTGACGCCCAAAATCAACAAAAATAGTTTTCCCAGCTCCTGAACCGTAGAACCTGTATTGTTTTGCCAACTCGCCAAGTTCTGAATTGTTAGTCACTAACATGCCCCCCTTCCCCTGTCGTTAAAACTTTTGTTGGTGCGAAGGAAAAGACTGCTGAATCACCAAAACTGCCTACTTTCTTGCCGTTGATGGCTGCACCAATTGCATGCGTCGCATCTTCGATTAGAAAAAGCCCGCTTTCATGGCAAATCTCTGTTATCCTTTCCAAGTCAGGGTTAGGAAAACCAGCGATGTGTGTAACGATTACTCCCCGAGTTTTTGGCGTGATATTCTGAAGCAAGCTTTTCGGGTCCATGGAAAGCGTGTCTGCACGTATATCAGCGAAAACAACCTTGCCACCCGCAGAAAGTACGCTGTTTGGTACAGAAATGAAACTGTTTGTGCAAACCACCACTTCGCCATCATTCACATTAAAGTAGCGAAGAGCAGTTTCAAAAGCACTTGAATCAGAATCAAAAGCTACAGCGTTCTTAACACCGATATAGTTGGCAACCATCTGTTCAAAAAGGGTAACGTTTTTGCCGTTCCTAAATTGCCCCTCTTCCAATACTGCACTAATATCAAGCAATAATCGGTCGATGTCTTCTTTTGGAAAGAACGGCCTCGAAGAACGAATCAGCTTGCCCATCGAAATGTTTCCTAAAAATCATAGCGGACAGTAAAAAGATGAAATTGCTCATCTAAGATTGTGTGCAAAAGCTTCCAAGTTCGATGTTTATACAATCGGTGGAAAATGAAGCCAAACCTCAGCTGAGAAAGCGCTCCATAACTTATAGGTCTGACGTAAAGCTTGTTGCCACGTTTGAGCACTGTCCAGCGATGCACGCCTTCGCCATACAAAAGCTCGTTGACCCATGAGGGGCATTGTACGTAGCCATGTTTGGCAACGCGTTTTAATTCCTTAAAAAGGCTCCATGGGTCAGCTATGTGCTCAATCAGGTAAAAACTCGTTACAAAATCGAAAGCTTCATCTTTGAAAGGCAAATTAGTGCAACTGCACAAAACAAACGGTTTACCCTCAGTCACTAAGCCCCTCATGCTCCTGTCGGGAACAGGCTCCACATGGAGGTCACACAAAACGTTGGCTTTTGGAAAAGGGGTTGCCCCACAAGCAACATCAAGACAGAACGGTACATTTTTCGCTAACCGAGCAACGTCACAATACTTCATCTTTCCAAACTTGAACCTATCAAACTCTGATTCCCGATAGGAAACCGAGTTTTATGAGCACCAACTCTTCGTTCTCTCCAAGGCATGAAGAGCACTTATTTTGCATCTAAAATTAAGCCGATAATTCGCTTATTGCTGAGGCAAGAGCATCCCGAATGTACCGTACATTCTCTTTTGTGATGAGGCAATGCATTGGCAAGCACAACACGCTTTTGAGAACACGTTCAGCAGTCGGAAAATCGCCTTCTCTGGTTCCAAACGTTTCCATGTAGTAAGGCTGAAGATGGCAAGGCGGATAATACACGTGCCCAGTTTCGATTCTATATTTCTCCTTCATCAGAGCGCTTAGTTTTATTCGGTCAATTCCTTGGGTTAATTTCAAAGGGTACTTGTAATAGCTATGCCTAAAATTCGGCGGCACTTTGAAAAGCGAAACCCCTTGAACATCAGACAATGCTTCTTGATACCAGTTTGCCACTTGATTACGTTGGGTTAAGAATTCTTCCAGATGCCTAAGTTGGTGCTTGCCAATCACAGCCGCAACTTCGCTCAATCGCCAATTATGACCCAACGTTACCATCTGCCTACTTGCATTTTGCCCGCATGCCCGAACACAACGGGCTTCCTTGGCAAGCTCATCGTCATTTGTTATTATCATTCCGCCTTCGCCTGAAGTCATAACTTTAGTTGGATAGAAAGAGAAACACCCCGCATCACCAAACGTTCCTGCTTTTTTGCCATCCATCAACGCTCCATGCGCGTGTGCCGCATCCTCCAAAAGAAACAGCCCTTTATCCTCACAGAAATCCTTGAGTTCATTGATCTCTGGGCAAACCAAACCAGCAATGTGCACTACAATGACGCCTGCAGTATTTGGAGAAACCTTCCTTTTCACATCCTCAACATCAATGCCTAACGTGTCTTGGTTCATATCGGCAAAAACAGGTTTGCCGCCAGCAAAAATCACCGAGTTCGGTGTTGAAATGAAAGTGTTTGTCGGCACAACAACTTCTCGACCCCTAAGTTTGTAATGCCTAAGTGAAATATCCAGCGAGCCTGTACCAGAATTAACGGCGATGGCATGTTTTACGTTGGTGTATTTTGCGAATTCTTCCTCGAATTCTTGAACTTTTGGTCCTTCAGTTAATCTGCCGCTCTTCAGAACCAACCGAATCTCAGTCAAGATTTCGTTCAAACTGTCTTCTGGAAAATAAGGAAATGAACCAAGAATCTTCACGATGAACTCTCCGTTGCGGTCCTAAAATGTTACCACTGTTTTGCGCCAGTGCAAAAGAGAAAGTCAACCACTGAAAGATTAGCTACAACCTCCTCTCGCGTCTGAAGATACTGAGGGTGCATAAATTCTTGAAAAACCAAGTCTATTCCTTCTTCCTCAAAGCGCCGTTTGTCAATGTAGTCTCTTCCGCCGTCGCCCGCAAGTTGCACATCAGCACCAACTTTTTTGCATTGAGCAATAAGTAACTCGGTTTTTTTTCCTTCAACTCCAAGAGAAGAACTCATTACTAAGGGCTTATCTATTTTTAGAAAGCGCATGATTCCCCTAATCAGATGCATGTTAAGGTCAACTAGCATATTCCATTCACGCTCATATGTATCCTCAAAAAATTCAAAATAGTCAGCCCAGTAAGGTGCCTTACAATAGCTATGCTTTAAAGTTAGCCAGTGTCTGCGCCCCCAATTCGGTTCTGCATTGTTGGCGATTTTGACTTCGTTGATTTGTAACGGTTTATTCGCATGTTCCACTGGAATACTGAGCCATTTCACGCCGCCAGCAGTCATAATCTTGTTTCTGTTGGTGAAACCTTGATGTTCAAATTGAACGTTATCTTCAACTATGAAAATCTCACATCTTCGCATTTTATCAAAAAAGCCAAGCCACGGCAAATAGTTTGGTTGATGACCTGCAACAATCATTAGCTCAATTCACCCTTTATGGTGATAATTTTTCTACATATCTCACCACTTCAAAAGCTTCGGCTGCAGGAAGACTAACTTGGCTTCCTCTAAATGACGCCAAATTAATCATGGACTCGTAGGTGATGTACCGTTTTGTTTTTTGTGAGAGGTGACATTTTAGTGCTGTCCACTTGTCACCTACACAATTCGTTATATCTACAAAGTAAGTAGGAGAAAAAGAAGGAGTCACCCGTGGTGTTTCATATGCCAATAGTTTTGGTGCGTTTCTAAAAGCAGAAATCGATAACCAACCGACTTGACGATGGTCCTGATGGATATCGTTAACTGTATGCGTAAGTATAGTCTCAGCCCTATTTGCGGTATAGAAGGCCTCAAGAAAATCTATTGCTTGCCGTGAACAGGGAATCTCTGTGTCTGGGAAATCGCCAAAATGCACTTCTTTCACCCCAAGAGTTCTCAGCGCTTCGATACTTTCTTTTAGTCGCACTTCTGGGCTTCCGCTCTGTTCACCTTTTGAGAGAAAAATAGCTATCACTTTTTTCCCAAGTTTAGATGCGACGCTTAGGGTTCCCCCGCAGCCTAATTCTATGTCGTCAGGGTGCGCGCCCACTGCAAGAATTACATCAGACTTTAAAACCAAAATTTAGTCCTTCAAATAAGCAAAGGGCTGCCAGATTAAACGTTCATTCTCAACCACAAACTTACATAACGTTGATGATACTCGAAAGTCTGTGTTGTACCATTGTAAAGCCATAGTTCAAAAAACAAGTTCCCATAGAAACCCCTCCTCTCTGCGTCTCGGTTGATAACTGTATTAACAGTCAAAGGCACGCCATTAACCGTGATTGTTTGCACGACAAGCTGGTCAGGAGAATTAACCGCATATTGGAAAGAGACGTCAAGAGGTATTTCGTATGTTGCTTTATCGGCAACAAAAAAGGGTATGCTTACTATTGATTGGAGATTGCTTGCTGTGTGGGCGAAGCTGTCTGGTGCTGATTGAGTTTGACTGCGGAACTTTATTTCCAAGGTATAGTAGGCGCTGGCTCCTAAACGGTTGGTGACATCTATGTATAAGCGATAGTTTTCGCCAACCGTTATGTTAGAAGGATAAGTGGCATTGTGGTATTGACCTAAAATTGATAATTCAGTGATAAAATACGTTTGGGGAATTTCTACTATTTGCTCAAAAGCAGGTGACGCAACCAGTAACGCTAAAACAGCCGTTACAGATAACAAGATTGCTTTATACTGTATGGTTTTTTGTGTCATCTGTGTTTCTCCGTTCTTTTCGACTTAAAGAAACATAGGAAGCTACTCCTGCGGACAGAATAGCGGCTGAAAATACTATCGACAGAACGATTGTGGACTGCTTTCTATTGTTCTCGCCAATTGCGGTTTCATGTGCAATATTAACTTTAGAGACAAAATCATTGAGTTGGTTTCTGCTTTGACTCGCGTAATCAAAAGCTGAATCGAAATTGTTACTTGCATATGCCAACTTGGCTTTTGTCAATAATTCAGCAACATTGTTCAAAGTAGCCACTAGTGCCGTTACATCTACGCCTGCTGACTCTGCTTGTCTAACTTCGTCAAAACAGCTTTTCATGGTGCTTTCCGCTGAAGAAATTGCGTTTTGGGCGCTTCCTTGGTCAGCGGAAACTGTTTTGGAAAACGCGACAGTGGCTAAGAAAAACAGCAAAAACGTTGTGAGAGAGACAGTGGTGCATTTAACCATTTTTTCACCAAAATTAGCATGTTACTTGGCGGTTTGATTTAGGTACGTTTTGTTTTGTCTAACAGGGCATAAATTCTCTAAGACTTTCTTTTTGGTTGAGAAATCACTGAGGCGTTTTTCCATGCTTTTGCTACATCGGGCATAATCTTTGTAAGCTTCTAAGTACTCTTGCCCTTTAAACGTCAACGTGTAACTTTGACTTTGACGTTCATATCTTATGAGTGCAGCTTCAGCAATTTCGCTTAGGTATTTTTGGAGGACTCTGTAGCTTAAGTTAGCCTGATACATGATTTGGGTTTTCTTGGCTTCTCGACTAACAACGTTTAGTATGTCAGCTATAATGTCCACTCTATCCCGATAACTAACCAAGTAAAACGTCTCCTTTATCAATTAAAACTATATATGCAGCCAGCCTCTGCCGTTCTTCTTTAGTTGCTGCTTACCTCTTTTCTCTTCTCTGCAGAGCACAACCCTTTTTTTCCTCGGTTGCTGCTTGCTGATAATATATGTTCTAACGAATTTTGTCCAACCGCCAACTTGTGGATAAGGCGGGATGTATTTTTCAACGTCTGAAATCTCATACTGCTCCAAAATTTCCTTGAAGTTTAAGGCTTTGAAATCTCTCGTCGCATGAATTATTGTACCTTTATCAACAAACAATGAGGTGTAATCATTAACAGCTATGCCTTCAGCTCTTACTTTGTCGTCAATTCTTTCACGCCAGAGTCTATTCCATTCAAGTTTTAATTCATCAACCAATTGGTTTTGTTTCAGAACCATAACTATAGAATCCCTTCATGACAGAAGCGGATGAGAAAAGCTGTTTGGGTGTTTCTTTAAAATTAGCTTGAGGTAAATCCTCAACTAGTTAGTGTCTTGTTGGCTTATTTAAAGTACAAGGATAAATGGTTCTATTTTTATCTATAATGCAATTTATTTTTCTGTATTTACTTTTATTTTACGAGGGATTTAGTTATTAATTGCCATAGAACAATGAGGAATTTGTAACAGACAATTTTCACCAAGAATGCAATGGCTGAGTAGAGAAGCAGAGGCTCGCAACACAGGTTTATGTTCTGCGGTTTAGAAAAGAAGGGAGGGTTAGATTTCTTCTTCTTGCGGTAACCCGATTTTGCGCAGGTAATCTTTGGCAAACTTTGGATTGTAGGCAATGAGTTCTTTGCTTCGAAGAAGTCTTCGTTCAAGTCTATCAAGCGCAACACGGAAAGTTGGTTCTATTCCCCAGCCTTCGCTTGAGCTAAAGTAGGTGCCTTTTACGGTTCGGAACTGCAAGCGGCAATGAATCAAGGGTGTTCCACGGAGTTCTGTGTTCCCGTGTGTTTTCATGTAAACGAATAAGGTGCCAAGTTGGAAGGCTTCTTGATATTTGCGTGAGAATGAGTCAAATTCATCCATCATGAAAGCTTGCTGTTGAGGGGTTATATCGCCACCTTTTACGCCGAATTGTATTGTTAGTTTTGGCATTGGCGTTTCAAGTTGGCTGATTGGCTCAAGGAAGTCGAGTTTTGTTATGATTCCAACCAGTCTGTCGTCTGTCACTATGGGCAGACAGGATATGTCATGTTTATGCATCGTTTGCTCAGCTTCCCGCAGAGTTGTTGTAGTCTTCGCTGTTATAACGGGCGTGTTCATGATACCTTTTGCTGGGATGTTTAATGTTTGGATTTTTTCGCCAGCTATGTCGCCTGTTGTTTGGCGTTTTTGCGGCCAATAGATATTTTCTATGACGTCTTGTACGCTTAGCATTCCAGCAAGTTTACCGTTATCCATGACTGGAAGATGGGATATGTCATGTTCACGCATGAGACTAAGTGCTGCGCCAACTGAGCGGTTTGCGTCGATTGTGTGTGGTGCACGTGTCATGATTGTTTCTACTTTTGTGTTTCCGAAGTCCTCCATGACAGCGGCGTGAATTATGTTTTCATCAGTTACAAAACCAACAAGTTTGTTTTTTTCGAAAAGTGGTAGCTGTCTTATGCCTGTTTGTATCATCAGTTTTGCTAGTTTACCTAAAGGGTCGTCGAAAGTTACAGGTGGTGCGGTTTTCATGAGGGTCTTGACTTTCGTGGTTGCTGGGTCTTGCCGTGTTCTAAGAATTGAGCGCCTTGTTATCATGCCTTGATACTTGCCCTTGTCATTTAAGACAGCTAAAACGGGCGGCATACCTGCTTTGAAAGCTTCAAGGCATCTTGAGAGACTATCGGTATCTTGGACGGTTGCAAATTCTTTAGTGTAGATATTTTTTGCAGAAATTTGACTCGCCATTAAAATCCCTTTTAGGTTAATAGTTGAAGTTACTTTTAAAGGTTGCAACAGCAAACGATGACTAAGTTCAAATCATAATCGTTCGTCTATACCCCTTATTTCAGCATTAAATAGAATATTGGCAATTCAAATTTTAATACGCCTTAAAGTAAACAGTTAAAGAAACATTTTCATTCATCTCGCTTTTTATAGGGGGATAGGTCTATGGCAGCGCATCACGCCCTTCTCTAATTTTTTATAATAATGTAGACAAAAGGGCTTTCTGCAGTCTTCAGTAAACGTTATAGTCGTTGCAGAGATTATTATCCCTGATAGTTTGTGCGCTTGTCAACTTTGTGAAAGTAAGCCTCTCTGATTAGCGAGCATAAGAATAATATAGCAAAACCCCGAATCACTCTAACTGAAGGTGCGTTACTATCAAGAACCAAATCAGCAGCATTGGATATGTAAACCGAATCCAAGAAAACATTCTAAGCATTAAAAGAAAGGAACTCGCACCTCTTTATGAAGACCTAAAAGCGGCAGACTGCGTAATCTGTGGAGGAGCAGGGCGCTCGCTGTATTCGCTTAACGCCGCTATGAGCCAAATAGCTCTCGCACAAGCAGGATGGCGAAACAAAGTTGTCTTAACGCCTGACGACCCCGGGTTCCCAGGCAAAAGCATGTATGACGCAGCGCCTGATTTGGAACGTCGATATAAGAAAACCCTGCTTTTGATGAATTCAGGCAGCGGTTATAGTGATGACCCGCTTGTCATGGCGCAGGACCTTGCCAAGTACATTGAAGAAAAGAAAACTAACCGATTTACTATGGGGCTTTTGACATCAACTTATAATTCGCCGCTGGCAGATGTCACAAGAAAGTACGGGCAGGTTGTTCAGATCAAAGGGCGCGGTAAATCTAAACCCTCATTTGAGTACAGCGAAACAGGCATGATGGGCGACATCTTTGAGTTGGGTACTCTTGAACTTTTAAACAGCATGATAGAGGCAATATTTCGAAACCTCGAAGTTGACGAAGTCTTCCAGCTTTGCGTCGAAGAATTCGAAAAAATCGGCGATATGATTGATACGCATGTTGCTTCAGATACTTATAACCAACTCGTTGACCTCCTTGAAAAAAGAACTAACGTATTCCTCGGCGGAAAAGGCACCGCCAACGAAATTGCTAAAATGACAGGCGTCAGACTCTTCCACATTAAAAGTTTCTTAGGCGACAACGTTTACATAACACGTGGCGTTAACACGCCGCATCCAAGGGCAGGCGACTTGGAAATATTACTATCGTATTCTGGCGAAACTAGACCTGTTATAATTTGGGCTGATGTGATTAAGAAGTTTGCGGGAACAGTGTTCGCTATCACGGGCAACAAGGACTCCACCCTTGCTAAGAAAGCTGATCTAAAAATCGTTCTCCCAGAAGACCCGAAACCGAGTTTTCCAAGGCGTTTCTACACTCGTGCAGCTTACGTTCTTAGTCCAATTCCTGTGAAGCTTGCTGAACGTCTTGGGGAGCGAGGTTTGAACCTGCCTGAGTACATCATAAGTTGGTATCATTCTGTGACGCAATAACTTTTTCTCTATTAGTTGTTGAAGTATTCCCCTCCCATTACATCAACAATCAGCGGGTTGCTTAGAATGTTGCTTTCGTATTTTGTTTGTGGTTTGGGCTGTTTGTTGGTTGTGGGGTTGCACAAGTAGTACTGGCGGTTAGGGCTTTTTTTATGGTGGGATGACGCCCATGCGTGAGCATTCTTCTTTGAGGCTGTCTCTGATGTGTTTTAGGTTTAGGCGTTTATGCATGTATTCGTCGCCATCCATTTTTTCCGCTCGGAAGTCGCTGTCTAACTGCCGCAGTTCCTCGTTGATTTCGTTGATTCTGTCCTTGATTTGGTCCACGTAGGAGTGCGCTTTCTCCTGCACAATAACTTCTGAGGGCGCCAAAGCGGTTTTTATGATGCCGTCTTCAATGCGCAAAATTCGGCTTGAAACGCGGGCGACACTAGGGTCATGAGTGACCATTATAATGGTTTTACCTAGTTCCTTATTGATTTTGACTAGGTATTCTGCGATGATTCTTGCGTTTGCAGTATCAAGTTCACCTGTTGGTTCATCCGCTAAAAGCACTGGCGCGTCGTTTGCCAATGCAGAGGCTATGGCGATTCTTTGTTGTTCTCCGCCGCTTAATTCTTCGGGTTTGTGGTTGGCGCGGTCTTCTAAGCCGACTGTTTTGAGTAGTTCTTGTACGCGGTGCGCTCGTTTGCTACGTTTGACGCCTGATGCGACCATTGAGAACTCTATATTTTCTTTTGCGGTTAGCGTTGGAATCAGGTTTAGGTTTTGGAAGATGTGCCCGACCATTTTTCTTCGAAAATCAACCAGTTGACGGACGGATAGGGATGTTACGGTTTTTTCTCCAACTTGAACTGTGCCTGCGGTGGCTTTGTCTAGGCCGCCAATGATGTTTAGCAGGGTCGTTTTGCCGCTTCCGCTAGGGCCTATGATGGAGACTAGCTCTCCATTTGTGATGTCTAAGTTGAGTCCTCGGAGGGCTTGTACTTCGATTTTTCCTGTGTGGTGTACTTTTACTAGGTCTCTTACTTTTACGGGTAGTCCACTCATCTTGTTCTAACCATCCTTTCAAGTTTGGTTACATATTGACTTGTCATTACTAAGATTGCACCAATCGTTGATGCGTAGATTAAGGCTATGTATGTTCCAATGGTTGCTATCGCGTTGACTGGATAAATAAAGCGTTGCTTGACGAGTTCTGTAGCAGTACCGAAACTAGTGTTCGCTGCGGTTATGTTGCCGTATACTATTATTACGCCTACAACTACGCCCAAGATTACTGCAAAGGTGATTATCGCCATGCTTTCTGTTAGGAACATCCAGACCAGTTGGCGGTAGGATAAGCCTCTAACACTCATTAGGGTGGCTTCTCGGCTTCGTTCTTTTAGGCTGACAATGGCTATTAATGCTGTTCCAACAGAGGCAGATAAAACTGCGAAAAGTAAGCCTAAGCCTTGAATATCGAGAACTTGCAGGCTGGAATACGTTGAAAGATAATTCATCCCCTCTGACGCCCGCCATTGCTCATCAAAAGAGTTAGTGCTGTAAACTTCCAAACCTTCCAACTCTTTAATTTGGTTAGCTACATCGGTTCCGTTAACCCCTGGTTCTAATTTAATTAGGATTGTTGTTGAAAAGCTCTCTAAGTGGTAAATGTCGCTGTAGAAAGTCATGTTGAAGAGGTCTCTTGGCACATACGAGTAGTATTGGGATGAAACGTAAATTGGATATTTATCTAGTCCCCCTGACGAGGAAAAAATTACTGGTCCGGTGTTGTATGGGGATTCAGGACCGAAGAATCCGACTATTTTTAATTGGCGTGGGCATGATGCGAAGTTTATAGCTATTTCATCGTAGAGTTTTAGGTTGAGTTGCTTGGCGATGTTGCGCTCTAAAATTATGGTTGCATTATTATTCGCCATTTCCTTCATTACCTGTTCAATGGTGGTTTCAGTAAACCATTCTTGTTCATAATACGCAGAGGTGCTCCAGTTGCCGGGTTCAATTGTTCTTATGGTTAATTGTCCCCCTCCATCACGTAGTGGTGCTGTGAGTTCGCGTTGAATGCTTGCGTTTCTGATGCCTGAAACGTTTGCCCGAATGTCCTCTAAAATGAGTTGTGCTCTTGTGGCGTTCACTACAGAAACGGTTACGTCTGCGCCGACATCCGCTTTGACACGGCGGTATGTGTAATCTTGTTGGCTGGCGATTTGCCCAGTCACTTGAACGCTAAATGCTATGATTAAAGCTACAATAAACGCTATGGCGGCTAAACGGGCTGGGTTTCTTCGAACGTTTTTTGCTGCCAACGCGCCCAAATCACCCATTAACGCTGAAATTTTGGATGCAAGCACTTGGAATTTTGTCGAATCCCGAATTAGCAACTTTGTAAAGCCCCACAAGAACAGGAAGGGGCCAATGTAGGTCAATGCAGAATCGATTAAAACAATCGGTCCTGAAATTAAGGAAAGGAAGAAATTGCCTCCTGAATAGCTGAGCTGATAGAAAACTTGTTGAATGTTTAACCCTAAAGCAAAAACCACTATTTTATAGGTTCCAAGAATAAGTGCTATTAACGGTATTATTCGGCGATGCGGTTTGTCCGCAGGCATGTAATCTCTAAGCGTATCGACGGCGGGTAATCTAGCGGCTTTGCGTGAGGACCAAAAGACCGCTGCGAGTGCTAAAACTACTCCAAAAATAATGGTGGCTACTAGGAGAACAGGATTGAACATTTGTGAGTTAAAAAGGCTGTTTAGGTCTATCGCACCAACGTAATATTGGTTTAATATCAAACCGCCTACTACGCCTAAAAATCCTCCGACTAAGCCAATTGCCACTGCTTCCGTGAGGAACATTCTTTGTATTTGCCCACTTGAAAGTCCCTTCGTTGATAAGAGACCGATTTCTCTTCTACGAATGTTAAAGGAGACATCAGAAACGGTTGAGCCCAGATACCATGCTACAAAGAACACGGGCAGTGACACAATAAAGAAATTAAGCAAGGTGTAGGAAAAGTTGTTTTGAAAAGTATACAATGAATCGCCAAGGTAATTAGTTACTTGACCATGTGCCAAATAGCTGCCAAGAACTCTGTTCTCTATTTTTTGAGCAATACTGTTCACGTTTTGAATGGATGCATCCATATTCCAAGGGTTAATGAGCGCTTTGCGGTCAACGCTGACCAAAAAGGTGATGTCAACGGTACTGCTGTCGAGGGTGGAATTCCAAAACTTCTCGAGAGTGTTTTCCCAGCTGATAATTAAGGTGTCGCCACGCCAGCCTGAGATGCTGCTCTTATAATCAAGAGTGGGAGTTGCATACACAAAGTAGCCTCCGCCATAACCTGACAGGAGCCGATATCCTTTGTCGGTTAATGTGGCGAATCCAGCAACAGTCAAGTTAACGTAAACTTGACTTGTGTTATAGTATTTGGGGGTTGGAAATCGAATTACAGTTGTGATGTTGTCGCCTACTGCCACGTTTTTTGCGAGTTCCGTTTCTGCGATGACATACGTGTAGTTTTCTGGAATAGACGCGGGCTTGTTTATCCATTCATCATAAATCGTGGAAGTATTGGGGAAAGAATACATTTGGGGAAACCACACATTTGTGTAGTTATCACTTGTTGACCGTACAGGCTCAGAATTGAGCCGAGCAACCATGTCGACTTTTTTTACCCCTTCGATGCTTGTTATGTTTCCATAAGCTAAAGGAAGGTTTGACTGGTTTAGCGGCGCAGTAAATTCCATGTCTGTTCGAATGGAACTGAGCTGTTTATCAATTGCTTGCTCAGCTGAAATGTTTGCTTTCACGCCTATGGCGGCAAAAAATGTTGCGGCAAGGGTTATCCCTATTAAGAGTGCTGTGAAAAGTTTCCAGTTGCGGTAGACATGCTTGATTGGATACAGTAGCGGCATTAAGTATCAACCCCTTGATTGTTTTGGTTTGTTTTTAAGTCTAATCTTTAGTACACTCAATTTTTGGCTTCACTGTTCTTGCTGTTTTGGTGTTATACGTTTTTGGCATGTCAAGTCTATTAATTACTTTTCGTCAAGGTTTCTTGACTAAACCAGTGCAGAGTTAGTAAAAGTTTCTTGACTATCCGACAAAACACAAATAGGGCCAGTGAACTGTTTGGTTTTCACTACATACATGGAGCTAATGTGCCATTACTACGTACAACCCAACTCCCAATGTACGTAGTAGTTAGAATCGCCAAAGAGAACCCCTATATGTACGTAGTAAACTAAAGCTTAACAGTTGAAAACAAAAATAGCGACCTGCTCCTCTCTATTGATTTCTGCATAGAACTGCTAACAAATAAATATGTTTGTTTACGCCTAATCCAGCACCCGTTATTTTAACGGGGCGCTATGGGTATAATATATGGTGTATTGTTATTATAATTTAAAATTACTTCTACGTCATAAACAGCGCTTATGTTTTCAGCTGTTAACACCGATTTTACGTTGCCAGCGGCAAATATCTTACCAGCTTTCATCATAACGATTTTATCACAATATCTGGATGCAAGATTGAGGTCGTGAATTGCAACTGCGGCGGCAAGATGCTCTTCAGCGACTAATTTTCGTGTCAAATCCATTACCTCCAACTGGTGTCTTATGTCTAGGTTGCTTGTTGGTTCGTCCAGCAGGAGAACTTTGGCTTCTTGAGCTAAAGACCTTGCAATGAGAACCCTTTGTTGTTCTCCTCCGCTGAGTTCGTAGAAATTACGCATAGCTATGTGCTCAATGTTTAACAGTTTTATGGCGTCCCAGACTTTCTTTTCGTCTTTTTCAGTGCTCTGCCAAGTAATGTGTGGTCGCCTACCCATCAAAACCATTTCAAATACTGGAAGCGCATCAGGATTGCCTATTGCACTCTGTGGAACATACCCTATATGCTTGGCCACGTCAAGCCGACTCATCTTTTTTATCGCTCGCTCACCAAGCATAATGCTGCCTTGTTTAGGCTCGAGTATTTTGTTTATGCATTTGAGTAGGGTGGTTTTTCCTGAACCGTTGGGTCCTACCATGCCTAGGACTTCGGTTTCATTGAGTTCTAGGGAAACTTCGGTTAGTGTTGGTGTGCTACGGTATGTGAAAGTTACGCCCTGCACGGTTATGTTCATTTTCGTTTGCCTCTGTCAAGAGTGATGTCTTTGGGCTATTTGAGTATTACTTTTTCATTAAACAGTAACACAAGGTATAAGTATTACTGTTCTGAAAAAAAGTAATACTGTGATAAAAATGAATAAAGCATTGATAGCAGGAATCCTGCTGATAGTAATAATTGTATCCGCAGCATTAATTGGTTATAGTCAAAACTGGTTCCAATCAACCGTGACCCCCCACCCTACACCCACAGCATCAGGAACCACGCAACCTACAACGGAACCAACGGCAACCGCTTCGCCAACAGCTACAGCTTCACCCACCAGCCAACCAACAGCTTCACCTACAGCCCAACCGACAACTGTAGAAGCGCTTAAACTTACACTGGAAGTTTACGGGAACGCAAATCTCGATGACAAAATAGACGCAAGCGATGTAACTTACGTGAACAGCATAATCGCAGGCGCCGCTAATAAAACCAAATTCGCCGATGCAAACTTTGACGGCGTTATCGACTCAAAAGATGTAACTCAAATAAACGCAATCATAAACGGTGAAGCCACACAAATCAGCATGCTAGACGGCAACGGACAAAACATTACAGTGTCATTACCCGCAAACCGTGTGATAGTTGAGTACATTCAGAACGCAGAACTAGCACGGATTTTACAAATAGAGGACAAGATAGTCGGCTTTGATTACGCTGTGGATAAACTTAGATCAATCTATTTCCCAGATAAACCAGGCATAGTTTCTGTTGGAAACATGAACTCGCCAGATTACGAAGCAGTCCTTAATCTGAATCCAGACATACTGTTGACTTTCACCAGCGCTACAGATGAAAAAAAGTCCAAGTTGCCAGGTGTTGACGTTGTCTTCTTGGGTTTATACTATCCAAATGTTACTGCTCCTGAAGATTCCAAATTCCTTCAAGGCATCTTAAAAGCAGGCTACATCTTCAACAAAGTACCGAAGGCAATGGAATATGCAAATTGGCTACTAAATTTAACTTCCACCATTAGAGCCAAAATAAGTACCTTATCAGAGAACCAAATGCACACAGTATTCATTACTAACTCGCCTACAATAACCACTACAACCAAAGCGTATGCAACAATCGACACTCTGGGGCAAGTCTGCATTTTAGCCGGCGGCTCAAATATAGCAAAGTCACTTCCGACATACCTTAATGCATCGTCAGTAACCGTTGACGCTGAATGGATAATTCAACAAGACCCCGAGTACATTTTCTTACATACTGTACGATACACTTTCGGCGGAGGAACAAATGAGCCATCACAAGGAATAGATGCCAATGACATAACTGGCGTACAGGCTTGTTTGCAAGACTACCTGTCTCAACCCTCATTTGCCAACCTCACTGCAGTTAAGAATAATCACGTCTACATAATAGCAGGCGACTTTCGAAACAACGCAATGGGCGGTACCTTAGGTGCAGTGTACATGGCAAAAATACTCTACTCCGACCTGTTCCCTGACTTAAACCCGCAAGCAATCCATCAAGAATACATAACGAAGTATCTGCGGCTAAACTATAACTTAGATAACAGCGGCATCTTCTTGTATCCACCGATAACCGTCAACGGCGACACCGTAGGTATACCTAACGGAGCAACCTAAGATAGGAAATGAATCCACTTTCCTTTTTTTATTAAAAAATTGAAAGAGACAGATGGCTACAATATGACTGGTATAATAAATTGGACCCAGCTAAGACACGCAATGCTTCTTAGTACGCATAGAATTGATTTTTGCAGTGTAGCCTACTGGGACAAGCAGGCAAAAACCTTCAACGAAAACACAGTCCAAATGGAGGACTTGACTCAAAAACAACTCAACAGACTTATCTTATCACCTGAATGTACCGTTCTCGATGTTGGTGCTGGCACAGGCAGAATAACAATACCCTTAGCGAAATATGCCAAACATGTAACTGCGTTAGAGCCCTCCGCAAACATGATGGCGTTGCTAAAGGCAAACGTTCAAAAAGAAAACATCAAAAACATTCAATGTCTCCATACATCCATCGAAGATGTGGATGCAACCGACATCGAAACTCACGACATTGTTCTATCTTCTTTTTCACTTTTGATGGTTGATGTTGGAAAAGCCTTACTAAAGATGGATGCTCTCGCCACAAAGGGTGTTTACGTTTTCTTGTCAGCCAGCAAGTGGATGGATGAAGAAATGCGAAATATAGTCTATGGCGAGGGCTTTTCAGGTCTTGACTTTCCTGACCACATTTATGTTGTTAATATTTTGCAAGAGCTAGGCATTTCTGCCAATGTAGATATTTTTAACTTTCAATCCCAACAATGTTACAAAAATTTGGATGATGCTGTATCAAAAGTAATGCAACAATACAGCATATCACTCACAAAACAAGATGAACTTAGGGCTTACTTGGCTAAGATTCTCGTGCAGGATAGTGACGGAAAATTATGGTTATACCGTAAAAAGAAGGCAGCACTGATATGGTGGACAAAGAATCTATAAAGTTATCACCCAAACAAGAAATAAACAGTGCCGATGATGAAAAAAGAAAGTACAAGAGGTTACTAGCAAAAAGAGCTGTATTCTTAGCTGGATGCGCGTTGCTGCTTTTTGTTGTAGCAGGAGTTGCTCTTGCTCTTGGCTCAGCCAACATGTCTTTTTTGGATGCTTATGCTGCTGTGCTGGGCAGGATTTTTCCTGACTGGTTTGCGGTTAGTTCCTTAGCAGACACCGTTGTCTGGAATTTGCGTCTTCCCCGCATACTGCTTGCCATTTTTGCAGGTGCCGCATTGGCTATGGGCGGGACTACAACGCAGGCTATTCTGCGAAATCCCATAGCGACTCCTTACACGTTGGGGGTTTCCGCGGGAGCAGGGTTAGGTGCTGCCATTGGCATCATATTGGGTAAGGGATTAATGGCGGGTAAGCTTTTGATTGTCAGTAACGCCTTCGTTTTTTCGTTAATTCCTGTTTTTGTAGTTTTATTGTTGGTTAAACGAAGGGGCGCTTCGCCTGAAACCATGATTTTAGCGGGAGTCGCGATGGTTTACATTTTCAATGCATGCACAACTATACTACAGTATTTTGCGGAAACCAATGCCGTCAGCGCTACAGTATTCTGGGTAGTAGGTGACTTGTCAAGAGCCGACTGGTGGCAACTCCCCTACATCTTAGGCGTGCTGGTATTTTGCATACTTGTTAACCTTCGGCTGTCTTGGGACATTAACGTAATAAAGATGGGCGATGACACCGCAAAAAGTTTAGGCACAGAAGTTGACCGCACCAGAATAATCACCTTAGTTATGGCTTGTTTGGCAACTGCAACGGTAGTGAGCTTTACAGGTGCCATCGGCTTCATATGCCTTGTTGCCCCTCACATTTGCCGTGCCATAGTAGGCGGAGACCAGCGTTTCTTAATCATATCTTCAAGCCTCACTGGGGCAATCTTGCTGTTGCTCGCAGACATCCTTGCCAGACGGTTGATTGCACCGATAATTTTGCCTGTGGGCGCTATAACTGCATTTTTGGGCGGACCTTTGCTGCTCTATTTGCTGATTAGGTGGCGAAAAAATAATTAGACGCCAATTTGCCGGTGCCACTATGGCTTGTAAAGTTTAGGGTCTAACACGGCAAAGTTGTTGCCGCCTGCGTGATAGAGCATTCTTGTTTTTTTGAGGTCATAGCTTTCAGTGAAGACGCCCATGTCTGCGTAGGCTTCTAGGATTTTGCCGATGAATATGGTGTGGTCGCCAGTAGTGATTTTGTCTTTTACCTCGCATTCCAAATGTGCGATGCATTCGCGGATTGCTGGTGCCTTAACTTTTTTGGCAGGCATAGGGGTCAGGTTTGTTTTTTTGAATTTGTCAAAACTTCTGCCTGTTAGCGAGCCGCAGGCGTAAACTGCTTGCAGAACCTCAAGAGTTGGAATATTAACGATGAATTCGCCCGACTCCTCGATAAACGCGTGAGAGTGACGCCCAGGGGCGAGGCTGATGGCTACAAGCGGAGGGTTGATTGAGGTGGGCATTACCCACGCCATGGTAGTGATGTTTGGTTTGCCTGCTTTGCCGATACATGAAATTAGGACTGTATGCATAGGATGCAACAGCCTATAAGCTAGGGTTATGTTTACTTGAGTTTTCGCAGACACATTTTTCACCTTGTGGTAACTGTAGAATGATTAGTTATTTCTGTTTTTCTTCCGTTCACGACACCTTTAGGGCTTCTGCAAAATATTAAATGAAAGAATGCGCTAATAATTAATGAGGGCAGAATTATGTGCATGGCAAAAGTAGTTATATGTTGCCCAAAATGCAAAACGCCCCAGCAAGTAACAAGACCTGACAGTAATCACCCGTTTTGGTCTTCAGAAAAGCCGACAGATCCAGAAGAAAACATTAGTGTCATAGAACAGGTGTTGGGCTGCAAGAACTCAGGGTGCAATGAAAAATTCAATATTTACTGGTTCAACAAGTAAGTAATCCTACGGCTACTTCACATAATATTGGATAAGTAAGCGTAAGCTCCAATCATAGTCTTAAATGAATATCCCGATTATTCCTTGCATAATAACGAAGACGGCGTAAATCGAAACAAGCAAAATGCCATCCCGTTTATCCAAATCGCCATCCTTCGACAAGATGTAAACGACCGCTGTGCAGACAACCATAAAAGTGCCCGTAAGAAAGGGTGGCACAGGGAACTGGGGTCTGATGGGTTGTATCAGGGCAATTATTCCTATCGTTAACATAGAATCTGCTAGAACATTGCCTAAAATGTTTCCTAAGCCGAGTTCACAATGATTCTTTTTGCAAGAGCGTATAGCAAACACCAACTCAGGTAGGCAGGTTCCAACTGCAACAATGGCACCAACAACAAACAAGGGTAAACTAAGCGATGAACTAACGATTTTCGAGTTATCCGTAACTAAGCTTCCGCCTATAAACAAAATTGATAAACTGACAACGAGGACCAGTACTTCAAAAATGAAACGCAACTTTGGTCTTTTACCGATAAACACTGGATCATTACGTTTAGTTCTAAGCATTACAAACAAGTAAAGCATGAATGCAAACACCAAGATAGCTCCGTCTATACGTGAAATTTCTCCATCAATAAACAATAAGACTGGAAGAATGACAGCTAAAAAAGAAAGACGAATGTTTTTTACAGTCTTCCTATCCAGCTTCATCCCGCCTCCAACTAACAACACAGCTCCAATAACTAGGGTCAAATCGGCAACATTTGCTCCTAAAATAATGCCAAAGCCAAGCGATGAAGTGCCCCCAAAAGCGGCTAAAACACCTATGGATAGTTCTGGCAGAACAGCAACTATGCCTGCTATCACAAAGCTTACCACAAATTCTGAAAGACGAAGGTACCTTGCTATGTTAAGAAGCCTTTTAATTGCTTCATCGGCGCTTAAAACTACAATAGCTAAGCCAGCGCAGATAAGCAAGATTGGGAATAGTGCCATTATCATCGGATTCAGGTTTTCTAAATTTAAGCTTTTAGTTAGAGTTAACCTGAAAAGACACTAAAAAAGTAAAAAACGGTATTATATGATATTCGTCTATAAAGGTGGATAGCGCAGTACCACATTATTGCTCCACCCTGGTCTATCAGTAGCATTTCAATGCCGCATATGTGTATTCATGCCACTTCTAAGTAAACCTAAAATCTGCGCAAAGGCGAATTTCAGTTAAGCTTATCAAGACATACAGCAATTATTTACTTGATACAAATGAAGGCTTATATGGCAATAAGCGCCAAAGTTGGTTGCTTTAACAGGGTCTTAGACGAACTAATAAATATGAAATTGAGTAAAAAAGACGTATTCTTGCTCTTTGGACCATTAGACATCATTGTTAGATTCAAAGAAATAGAGAGTTTTAATGGTTTTATTAAAGAGTGGTATGACCCCATAAGAAAAATACTTCCTCAAAACCCCCTGATTGACAAAACAGAAACGTTCATAGTTGCAATCGAAGGCAAACCATTTAATGAAGAACCCTACGCTTTCGTGTTTGCCAATTGTAACCCAAGCAACATCGAAGAAGTACAACAAGAAATCCAAAAGATACCTAACGTTCTATCAGCTGAAGTAGTTTTTGGACCCTACGACTTAATATGCCCAGTAAAAGCTACCAATAAGGCTCAACTTCAGAGGCTTGTCAGCGAAATCGAAAAAATTCCAGGTATCCAAGATACAGTAACTGAAATCGTTGCCTCGCTCTACTAAGCAGACAAGTCACAAAATACCTTTTAAGCCCAAAAAATATGGTGGGGCCGGCCGGATTTGAACCGACGACCTTTACCCAACAGTCGCGCAAAGTCGACCGTTTACGGGTTTCTTCAAGACCGCTCCAGAGATTCGTCATTCTCCTCGCGGAGTCAGCAAACCCGTGTATGTTTGCTTTCTGGAGCCCGTCGTCATACCTGCCTAGACTACGACCCCACCTGTCTGGGCACGAAGCAAATAAGTGGAGGCGCATCCATAAAAATATTTACACTGCACTGTGGTTTCTGGTTTGTTGCTTTACCCTTCTAAGTAATAGACATTAAAAAATGCTATGAATTATGGATGCACTATGTTTTTATTCTTCTCATGCTTAATCATTGTTGCCGCTTTTTTCAAGTCTAAAGCTGTATTTACGTTAAAGAATGTACGCAAATCAGGGTCTAACTGCTCTATCACAAGCGTTGAAATGTAGCGTACTCCACGAAGTCTATTTACCATTGCTTGCATGTCAACTTCACCTTGAACAAAGGCTTCCTCAGCAGCCTTCAATGCCTCTTTTGTTCTGTAAACAGCATGCAGGGGCTCGATTTCGTTGCTTGTCCATCTTGGAACCGCAGCTACTTTACCGATGCATAATTCAAAAAGCAAAGACAAAACCTCTCTGGAAACAAACGGTGTATCAACAGGCAACAATAACGTGTATTCGCCGTTAACAGACTTAAAACCAGTTAACGCTCCAATCAATGGCCCCTTTGAATCGTATTCATCTACAGCAAATCGCACATTAGACGAGGAAGCAAGTTTTGCATAAGCGTTTGCGCGTTCCTTGGAGCTAGTGACTATGACTGTTTCATCTACGAGACCCTCAACAGAATTAACTACGTAAGTTAGCAATGGTTTACCTGCAAGTGCCACAATGCCTTTGTCATCGTTTAATCTAGAAGAAGAGCCACCTGCTAAAATTACAGCTGATTTACTCAAATAGCAACATCTCCAGTTCCGAGCACACTCTAACCTGAAGATATTGTTTAAACTTTTCCTAAAAAAATAAAAGAAGAGCGGGTTAGTTTACTTCGTTATTCTCAATTTTTCGTACCATCTCAGCAACAATCTTAGTGAATGGATGGTCAGGTTTGTCGCTGACAAAAATTAAATTCCCTTCTGCCCGCAAAATCTCGCAGAAGCAAGGCACTATTCCTAACATGGGAACTTGGTAATCCATTTTAACCTTGTTTTGTATTTCTGTTTTCCGAGCGCTTGCAGATGGGTCAAGAACTTTGTTTAGAACCAAACCAGTTTTTTTCTCAAACAGATTATACAATTCCTGCAACATGCGCTTTGTACCATCAACATCTGACCTATCACCTGTTGTTGCCACCACTACAAAGTCAGCCGCAACAATTGCGTTAATCGAAGAATATTGTAAGCCTGGGCTTGTATCAAAAACCAAATAATCAAACTCTTGATTTTTAAGCATCGATTCCCGCAAAGCCAAAAGCTTACCTAAAGCGCGCATTTCCCATTTTCTATCCTTAGAGGACATGTCACGGATAGCTTCTGTTGAAGGGTTTGCTAGGGAAGCAAAAAACTTGCCTCTTGAAGAAATCCTATCACTTAAATCCACAAGGGATTTATCGATTTCACAGGTATTATTGAGGTAATCATTAAACCAGCAATCAACTTTATCCACTTTCAATATAGCAAATAAGCTTGGAGCTCGAAAATCAAGGTCAAAAACGCATACTTTCTTGCCTTCCTTTGCTAAAGACGCAGCCAAATTAACTGAAAGAAGAGTTTTTCCTGTTCCGCCCTTGTATGAATGTACAGCGATTATTTTGCTCATGGTTTTCAACTCTGCGCTTCTCTATCTATGAAAAAGTAAGCCTTTCTCCCCTTCCGCTCCTTCTTGATGTAACCCATAATCACCAGTTGATTAAGATAGGCGCTTTCTACTGCCCTGGCCCTGCTGGTTTGCTCAGCTACTTCTTCAGCAGTTGCTTTTCCACATCTGCAAATCGTCATAGCTGTTTTTCGAAGATGATCAGGCATAGAAAGTAACGTCATAACATCCAATGACGCATCAGGTAATAAGGGGGCGGCGACTTTTTGCTCCTCAACGCCGTTCTTCTGAAGTGCAATCATTATTTCCATTTTCTCATTGAGCTTCTCTAGGCTGTCTTCGATCCTTTCGAGAACGTTCAATGGCTTCTTGTTGAATAACTCATCCCTAATCATGTCTATTCCCTCAAACTGTATATCAGCTGTACAGTTTTATAATTTAACAATAGACTATTTATTAAGTCTTGCGATACTGAACTAAATATTTTAAACATGTAATTAATCTCTCATTTTAATTTATTTTTCAATAAATGCCTTGTCAAAATTGTTTTGAAAAGTCGAAGGTAAAGCTTTTTTGAAGCGTTGCGGTTAAATCAGGGAGAGTTTAGTAGGGAATTGGCACTTGGCTCCTTGCTTCCTCTACTATGGGCAAAACTTGTTTTAATTCTTTGAAGTATTTAAGAACCGTAATACCGCGCTGCGTAATGGCGAAAACTACACGCCTTTTTCCTACAGTACGCTCTTCAACAAGTCCCTGCTTCATGAGAAAGTCAAGGTATTCTTTGAGGACACTGCAGTTAACGTTTGCTTTGTACATGACATGTGTTAGTTTTAATGGTCCTCGGTGAGCGAGGACTGTTAGGATGTCAACGTACATCTCAAGTTTTGATCGACGCACTTTAATACTCCTCTTTTTTTGTTTAATTCCTCTTTTTTATATAAATCATTTATGTATCACTAATCAGTATTTTTGTCCATGCTTTGCATTAGTTGGCGACTTTTATTGTCAGATTGTTTAACACATTTAATCTATTTTCGAAGGCAGTGACCATGTCATCTAGCAATATATCACGCAATTCTGTCGGCAATCCGTCCATTTTATCATCGAATACATCAGCCAGCTTGGCTTCCAGTTCTTTCCTGTTTTTACTTGGGATTTGCTTCATACACTTTCCTCCATTTACCATTACCACACAGAATAGCTGAAGCTATTTAACTAACTTATGAAAGCGTCCTACGTATCTAAAATTAGTACGTACAAACAAAACTGTACAAGTTTTCTTATAATCAATAGTCTGTTTCAGGATAGACAAACAAAAAAACCACTATCTAAAAAACATGAAAACACTTGCAACTTTATTCTTTTTTGTTGTTGTGTGGGTACAGTCACATTATTTTTTATCACTCAAACTCCATTAATGGGTATAACCACGCATCGGATGTGATAATATCCAAAAGCGTCAGGAAAATCAGCGGTTGACTGAGACGCAGGCAGAAAAGTCGTTGTTCCCCTCTCTCTCCCAAACACTTTTAGTTTGCGCCAAAGTCAACCTTTGATTTCTCCAAGCCGTTTGTGATGTTTTGAGGGAGTTGTGATATGGAGTTTTGCGCTGAATGTGGTTCTCGTCTCAAACCAGTCAAAGTGAACACTAAAAGCCAAGCAATGGTCATGTTAACGTGTATGAAATGTGGGAATAAGAAAGCTGAAGTAGGCAGAACCGTGAAAGTTAATGGCAAGATTATTCAGCATGACCCTAAGCAGTTCGTTGCTATAATTGGAAAAGAAGAGCAGGGATTCAATACGTTGCCGACTGTACGCATGGAGTGCCCACGATGCGGAAATAACACGGCAAATGTTTGGTTGGTTCAAACTAGGGGTTCTGATGAGTCTTCAACGCAATTTCTGCGATGTATCGCATGTGGTTATACGTGCAGAGAATACACGTAGCCTCTCTTGAATCCACTATTTCCTATTTTTTAACATTTTGTTGCTTTATAGTTTACTTCTCTGTGGTTGGGAAACGCAGTTCTCCGACTGAGTAATGCACTATTTCGCCTCGGCGGTTTATAACTGCCAAGATCAACTCTTTTTTTTGGCTCTGGCACTGCTGAAGAAGATTCACCAACTCATTGACTGGCAAAGGTTTTCCTTCTTGAATGCCTAAAATCAAGTAAGGGGCTGTATCTTTGCCGTATGCCCCTCGTTCGTAGATTCGGAAGTCGATGCCTGCACCGAAACCGTCTCTTACAACGTAGCCTCGGCTTCGTAGGTCACGGTACACAAGGTAGTTACCCCATGCGTTGTCGTTCTTTTTTTCGTAGGCGTGCAGAAGACTTTGGAAGTCTATTGCTGAGCCTTTTTTATTTTTGACATCTAATAAGCCCTTTTCTAAGAGGTATAATGACTCATAAAAGCTCAAAGTTAATACCTTGTCTTCTATTGTACCGTATCCACGTGATGAAAGCGCGTCCATACTGCTTTGCTCTGTTACAACAACGCCTTCCTCTGTGATAGTGCCAATGGTTCTGAATTCTGCAGGTGTCGCCGTCTTTTTTTCGTTCATTTCACTTCGCTACTTTACTCTTGAGCCTATACTTTTCCTTTTCTGAAAGCGCCAAAATCCTTGTTATAGATAACTTTGCTTTCACAGATTATTGCTGACACATACTTTAGCGGTGTGGCGTCAAAGGCTGGGTTCATGACTGCTACGCCGTCGGGAGCGATTTGTTGACAGCCAACATGAGTGACTTCTTCAGCTTTTCTCTCCTCGATGGTTACGTCTGAGGCTTTGCGTGTCAAGTCAAAGGTGGATTTTGGGGCTGCCACATAGAAAGGTATGTTGTGCTCATGCGCTAACACTGCAACGCTATATGTGCCTATCTTGTTGAATACGGTACCCTGCACGATGCGGTCGGCGCCAACAATTACTTTGTTAACCAGACCTTTGCTCATGACGTAGCCTGCCATGTTATCCGTAATCAACGTGACGGGTATGCCGTCGCGTTTTAGCTCATAGGCTGTGAGCCGTGCACCTTGCAACAGTGGGCGTGTTTCGTCGGCTATAACTTTGATTTTTTTGCCTTCCGCCCAAGCTGCACGAATTACGCCTAATGCAGTGCCATATTCGACGGTTGCAAGCTCGCCAGCGTTGCAGTGGGTTAGTATAGTGTCGCCGTCTTTTATGAGGACTGAGCCGTTTTTGCCTATGGCGCGGTTTTGTGCGGCGTCTTCATCAGCGATTTTTTGTGCTTCCTCAATAACTGCCGCTTTAAGTGCCTCTAAGCTACCAGAAAAAGTTTTGGCTCTGTTTAAGACGCGGTCGACCCCCCAGAAAAGGTTCACTGCGGTTGGTCTTTGACGCTTAATGAGTGTGCCAGCCGCGTCGAGTTCCCTGAGTAGTTGTTCTCTGCTCTTAGCTTTAGAATTATAAGCCGCTATTGCCACTCCGAAGCCTGCTGCTGCACCTAAAAGTGGTGCCCCTCTGACACGGAGCATTTTTATGGCTTCAGCCATCTGCTCCACGGTTGTTATTTCCAATGTGACTTCTTGGAGGGGCAGTTTGGTTTGGTCAGGCGTGATTACTTTACCGTTTTCCCACTTTATCATTCGCATGTTACTTCTTCTCCAGAGAACGCTGTTTGTGAAATGGAGAGATGCTTAGGAAGTATCAAAGGGTGATTTGAGATGTGTTACGACTTCGATGGGTGAATCATCCCCTGACTTTAAGCGTTTTTTCCATTCTTCTCCCACAGCAACAAGCGAGAAGATGCCTGAAACTTCTGCTTTCGACTTCTTCACCAGATTCACCAGTGCTTCCTGTGTGTCACCGCTTTTTATCATGTCATCAACGATTAGGACGCTGTCACGTTTCTTGATAGATTCCTTTGGAATATAGAGTGTTATAGTTACACCTGAATCGCGTCCCAAGATGTAGGTTTCTTCTAGGAAAGCTTTGACGCCTACCTCTTTGTTACGTTTTGCCACAATGAGATTCACACCTAGCGCATTCGCAACCATCGTGGCTAACGGAATGCCATCAACCGCGGCAGTTAGGACTTTTGTTACACGTTTTCCTGCGAAGTTTGCTAGTGCATGGTTGGCGGCTTGCTGGAGAATGTTGTAGTCACCTACGATTTCGGTGTTGTCAAAGTAGCCGATTTCGTCGAATTTTATCCTGCTTCTAAGTTCTGCCTCGAGCCCAACCATTTTGGTCAGTACACGCCAGAGCTGTTTGGCTCTTGTAGTGTTTGGTAACACGTGGCCTTTTGCGTAACGGCTTAAAACTGTGACTGGTAAGCCTGTTTTTGAGGCTAATTCTCTATAAGTGATATTTCGCTTATATTTTGCAGTGCGTAAAAGCTCGATTGTCATTAAGCGAAGTTTTAGGTCTTCTGCATGAGTGCTCAACTTTTTCCCTTATCCCCTATTTACATTTATAAGTCAAATATTAAGTGTTAACTAGTAAATGTAGCCTGACAATTTATATTTTTCCGTTAAAAAACAATCTGGACTATTACAAGAAGAAACATTGCGTTTGCGTCTACGTTAAGCTTTTTTAGATTGTAACCAAACAGCTATACTAAATGGGGGATAATGAACGCATAAGCTCAACCGATTGTTCATAACTGCACTCTTTGGCTCAATAATATTTGTAACCAACATGTTTCTACCTCCCCCCATAAACTACCTTCTCATCGTCGTTCAGGCTGTCCTCTTAGCTTTAAGCTCATTGTTTATCCGAAAAGTAGGCGCAATGTATGCAGGAGCGGTTGGAGGATTATTGACCGCTCTCAGCAGCCCTGCTTTGGGTCCTTTCACTTTCTTCTTTGCTTTTCTCTTTGGTGTCTTTGTGGACATATCCCTGTTTGTCTTTAAAGTCAACGGTTCTCGTTTGGGAGTAAATCGTAACAAGTTGATACTCGCAATGGCTGTTGCAACGTTACTAATAGCTGTGTCGAGTTACTCCGCATTTGCTGCTTTTCCACAGTTTACGCAAGGCATCTCCTACGTCAGCTTGTTTATTCAAAGAAGCCCCATGCTAGACGCGCTCGTCTTATTCATGGGTCCAGTGACGGGCGCAGTAGCGGGTTATGCAGCCTCTTACTTGTGGAATAAGTATCTGCGTCACATGAGCGTTTGAGTTATTCTTTGAAGGATTCCTTTATTTTTTGGTCCACTATCTTGGCAATCATTAAGTTAGAAATGAAAACGCATTTAACTCCAAGCAATTCTGCAAGTTCAGCGGGCTTCTGGTCTTGGGTTACCAAGAGCAAGTTGTGCTTGCCAGCATACTCTACTATGT
Organism: Candidatus Bathyarchaeota archaeon; assembly: GCA_026014725.1. NCBI lineage: Archaea > Thermoproteati > Candidatus Bathyarchaeota > Candidatus Bathyarchaeota archaeon. Next base: position 176,177 of record JAOZHV010000026.1, read on the forward strand.
CGCGGTCTTTTGCGCTCTTGAGTCCAGCTTCTTGAGCAGTCAAAACTTGGTAACCTAAAGTCTCGAAGTATTCTTTTAAGCCAGCGTACATCTCATCGAGTAAAAGTTTCATAGGCTTCGCTTCCTCAATTAAACGTTAGAATATTTAGATGTTGCCTAAACACGCCTTTAATCTATGAGCAGTAATGCAAATGATTCAGGGTTCTTAGCGAATGGAAAACTAAATGCAATGCCCGCGTTAGCTGCGGTTTTTCTTACGTTAACGCCAACGGCGTCTTCTGACCAGCGCGCAAGATTAGGGTGAACGCAAATTTTTGTTTCAGTATTGCATTTCTCGCAGAGTTGGCAATGTCCTGAAACGAAAGATATTGCCAACGTGTAGCCCTTGTTCATGGCGGCTTTTTCCAAATCAACCACTGTTTGGAGCATTTTGCGTTTGTCATCCTTCCAGTCCTGCCAGAACTTGGCGGCTTTCTCTTTGATTTCTTTCGGCACGGAGGGGTCGGTTTCAGCCACCATAAGCTTCGTATACACTTCAGGGTCAGCCTGAGCGTTTGAGGTGAACTTCATGAACATGGCATAGCTGTATTCGCTGACGATTTTTCGGAACTCTCCGGCACTGGGCGTGTAGGGCGGACAGGCAAGGGTTTTCCCATAGTGATTACAACCGATTTTACACTTGAGAACAACGCGGTCCTCAACGACCACTTTGTTGGCTGGAATGATTTTGGCGTCTGCTGCCCCTTTTTCGAAGGCTAGCTTGACTAGAAACTGGAATTTTTCAGCGTCACTTTGATTAGTCATCCTTTCACGAACCTTCCATGCTTTATGCTGGCTTTTGATATAAACTTTCTACATAGCAAATCAGAATCAGATGGTTCATTATTTGGCAAAAAACGGATAGACGCTGTTGGAGCAAAATCGTCCCAAAAATGTTGAAAACTTTTTTTGCATGCTTGATTTCTCTGTAAAAGCTAATATATTTATTATTACAACGACCAATTCAAAGGCAAAATATACAACCCTTTGCTTTTGGTACCATCTCAACTCTCTTTAAGCGTTAACTTAGTCTTGCAAGTGTTAGATATTTATCTTAACCTAAGAACTAAAAAACTGATGCAAGTCGTCAAAATAGTTAGAATATTTCAGATAAAAAAACTGATTGTACGGTCGGAAGCGTAAAGTAACGCCATACCAGCATTAATATAACAAAAGAAAGTGTTATTGAAAGAATCAGGAAAAGAATAAAATTCTTAGCTAAGCGATATTCCTTATTACCATATAGTTTCTTAATGTCATGAGCAGCAAAGATCAAAACAATGAAAAGCAAAGCAAAGGATAATAATGGACCAAAAGGACTAGCTGGAGGATATGATATCCAAGTCAGTGGAATAAATGAAAATATACAACACACTGCAATCATAATTATGATTGCTTCTTTTATCATAAATTCATTGTATTAGATTCTATTAGTAAATAAATTTTTCAGTTATCGGCTATGAATTTATCAAATCAGAGCGAGAACACAAATACGATTGTCTTAAACAGAGGACTTTATCTATATTCAGAGTTAGTCTGAGCAGATAACGGGTTGATTTTCTTTTTAACAAAGTTACACATTGCTTGTAGTTCGGAAGGTATGTTATTTTCCCTAATCATCTTAACTGTGTGTCCCATTGCTTTAGCGGTTTCTGCTATTGCGGTTTGGTATTTTTAGTAACCTTCTAAATCAGATGAGAGAGCGGAAATATTATGTTCCATAGCCAATACTTAGAGGCTTAAACAAGGACTGTTCATATCTTTCATTATTCGATCCCTGAAGAAGGGCGTTTATTTCTTGAGAATCCTTAGAATGTTACCTTTTTCAAGGTAGTTGTAAAATTGGCAAGGTCACGTCAGCCAACTTCTTTATGGTCGTAGTAAACTGACATCATCCAGTATCCAACGTGAACCCCAACGTGATTTTTATAAGGGGATGGGGGGGTAGCTGCAGAGCAACAAGCTTCTTACAACATAGCGCCCAATTTATATTTGTAATATAAATAAGGGGGTATAGAAAAAGTTGCGGTGCTTATTCGGTTGATTCTTTTTTTGCTTTACCTTTGCCTAACTTGAGTTTTGCAGTCAAAATCTTTTCTGTAGCAAACAACCGTGAGGCAATGTACATTATGCCGATGGTGAAGGCTGCAACGTAAACAATTCCGAGCACAACAATCAAGTAATCGCCAGTTACAACAGCTTGTGACGCAATAATCGGGTGACTATAAGGAATAGCATAAAACACTGCCTGCAACGCTAAGGGCAAAGATTTCACATCCAAGTAAATTAGAGCCATCGCTGGCAAGAAAATCAGCGGATAAATGTAGCCAACTAACGCTTGAGCGCCTCTTACGTTCTCGCTAAATGCAGACATCACAACCGCCAGTGCTAGAGCTGAAAGCAACGTAACGAACAAGCTCACACCCAAAAGAACATAACCCCCGACAGAAGGCACCAACCCCAAAGCAACCAAGTCAACTCCAGAACCCAAACTACCCACAACACCAAACGATATGGATCCTAGCATGTAAGTGTAACCAACCAAAACCGTAACTGAAGCAATCCCCGCGACAATGATAGTGCTGGAAACCTTGCCCATTAAAATCGCAAACCTGTCAACAGGCACCGTTAACAGCGTTTCTAGAGTTTTCTCTTCTTTCTCCATTGCAACGCTGGTAGCAGCAATCTGCATAGCATAAGTCAGCATAATCATAATTGTAATCGGCAAAGCAATCGACTGCGACAACATCAAACCAGACAAGACGCTGGCATCAACGCCTTCCTGAATTTGCCCTTTAATTATAGTAGACTGCAAAGTCACCACCAAGTCAGGAGCAACAGCCCGATTAAACCCTCCAACAAGCACACTGACAGCTGAGCCACCAATACTGCTAAAGAGTCCGCCGCCACCCGTAAACACATTATAAACACCTACTGTTCCCGTAACGTTCAATTCACCAGCGTCATGCCTAGTTAAATTCTCGCTAAATCCAGATGGAACCACCAAAAACATGGTGCTATTGTAATGGCCCAGCAAGTCTTGGTTCACCACTTCCTGCGGTGAAGTATTGTTGATTATCACCACGTTCATGCTGTTATTCATGTACGTGACAAAAGCATCGCTCCACACGCCCTCATCATTGTCAACCACCAACAAGGTGGCTTTCAACGCCTGCTCCTGAGCCGATTCAACCGCATAACCCAAAACCAGCCCCATGGCAGGAAAAATAACCAAGGGTAAAACAATCATACCGACCAAAATTTTTGGGTCGCGAATCAGCTCTTTTAACTCTTTAACCAGTATGGTTGTGAAGCCCTTAAGCATAACCGACCACCTTGGCAAAAACCTCTTCTAGGTTCTCGCTGCTAAAACGCTCTTTGAGTTCTTTTGGCTCTCCTTCCATGACAAGTTTACCCTTGTTTATGAGAGCCACACGATTACACAAATACTCAACTTCCAACATGTTGTGGCTGCTAAGCAAAACAGTCACGCCGTGCTCTTTGACGTAGCGCTTAACTATCTCGCGGATATGGTATGCGTGCATAACATCCAAGCCGCTTGCAGGTTCATCAAGCACCGCCAACTTTGGCTGAGTCATCAACGCACGCGCAACCAACAAACGACGCTTCATGCCCTTACTGTAAGTCTTAGCCTTATCCTTCAAGCGGTCGCCAAGCCCGCAAATCTGCACTGCCTCAGCAATAACAGCCTTAACATCTACATCAGGTTTAGTCTGCAGCTTCGCCATAAACTCAAGATACTCCATACCTGTCAGGTTCGGGTAAGCCCCTGACTCTTCAGGCAAGTAACTGATAATCTGCCTTACCTTTTCAGCTTGCTTAACAGCGTCTTGATTGAAAATTTTTAACGTGCCAGATGTCGGCTTGATTAGTGTACAAACGATGCGCAGTGTGGTAGTTTTTCCTGCACCGTTGGGTCCAATTAAACCGTAAATTTCTCCCGGCTTAATCTTGAAGCTAACGCCGTCGAGTGCTCTTATTTGTCCGAACTGTTTTGTTAAGGATGTGGCTTCTACTGCTAAACTCAAACCGTACACTTCTCCATTCTATATGATATTGATTTTCCTGTTAGCCTTCACCTAGCTTCTCTAGGTAGTCAACAAACTTTTCCAAGTCAGCTTTTTCCATGTGCAAAATCGCGGAGCGCTCAGCCTTAACATACTTGCGAAAAGACTCCAAGCATTGACTAGCGGATACATTATTTTTGAAAGTCCTAATTTGGTCACGCTCAATCTTAATGCGATAGAGTGTAGCTAAAAACGTGGCAAAAACAACCAAAGTATTGCTTACTATAACAATTAATGAAATATCAACTTCAACCATGAACGCTCACTTGCCACTATAATTTAGCGATTAGGTTATTTTCCCTTTCGCTCAACAAGAAGCAAAAAAGTTGGATTAACCAAAAAAGTGTGGCTAATGGCAATTGTTGGTTGGCATTGGCAGTATCTTTAGCGTGCGCAGAATTCTCTTGAACTCTTCCTCTTTTAGTGAGGCTCTTCTGCCGTTCGCGTAAATATCCTTGACCCTCTCCACAACCATGGCTACTGTTTGGTCGTCTGGAACCGTGCCTGCTAACTCCGTTATCTTGTGCTTGATTATGCCTTTTCCCGACTGCTTCCCAATCGTCAAACGCCTCTCGTTACCGACAAGTTCAGGTGGATAAGGTTCATACGTCCATGGGTCATTGAGAACGCCGTGGGTGTGGATGCCTGATTCGTGCGCAAAGCCGTAGTCGCCAACAATTGCCTTGTTAGGTGGCACAACGTAGCCTGTGGCTTTGCCGATGTAATCCGCTGTAGCTTTCATCTTGCTGGTTTTGCCCTCGAACTTGCTGACGCCATAATGCAGATACAGGTTGAGCATTACTTTTTCGGTTTCTGCGTTTCCTGCGCGCTCGCCGATGCCGAGATATGTTGTGCTGGCGTAGACTTTGTCCCAGACGCCTGAAGCCACTTTGATTGCTGCCATGGTGTTCTCGACAGCGTTGCCGAAATCGTCGTGCGCATGAATCTCTATGGCTTTTATTTTTGTTTCTTTCTTTATGGCAACTACTTTTGCTGGGATACCGTTAGGCAAAGGCGCAGCAGGGTCAGACAAGCCGATGCCCACTGTGTCGCATATGCGGTAGCATTCAGCGCCAGCGTCAGCAATAGCGTTTATGAATTTTTTCTCGAAGTTCCAGTCTGCTCTGGTGCTGTCTTCGCCGTGAACGAAGGTTCTCAAGCCGCAAGTTTTAGCCGCATACTCAGTGACATCAACAACGTTGGCTAAGATTTCGTCAACGGTTTTGTCTGGCCACTTTGCCTTGAAATGGATGAATGAGACAGGATGAGAGATGCCAACTTCCTTAAACCCACATGCGACGGCGCTGTCTATATCTTCTTTTACGGCTCTGCACCAACCAGCAACCCGCAAATTGAGGTTTAAGTCTTGGATTAGTTTGGCTGCTTTTTTATCTGGCTCTTGATAGTGAAAGAGCTCTATGCGTTCAACACCGATTTCGGCCAGCAACTGAGCGATTCTGGCTGAGTCATGCGGTGCTGCCGCTAAGCCGGGCATTTGGATGCCGTCCCGTAGGGTTGTGTCGTCTATTATGGGTTCGGTTTTTAACTTTAGTTTATAGTAGTAGTCTTTTATGTCCATTTTTTCTATTCAAACCTTTACTTTTGTGTCTGTCTCAGCGTTTTTGTGTAATGCTACATTACGTTTGAACTGTAATTGATAAATGTTTCTCTACCCTTTTTGTAAATTTGTCAAATGGGCATACATGACATTAAAACAAGTTGTCTTGTCAAAAAGCAAAGAAAAAGCTTACATTCAAAACGCGGTCATGTGCAACCAAGACTTAAGGATGGCGTTTTCAGGGCTATTTTAACCTCTCTTTATTTTAACCCTTTTTAGAATGAGTGTTTTGTTGCGTCGAATTTTATAAATTCGGCGATTCGCACTATTGCAATCCCCAACATAACATTACCTAATAGTTTGCGGTGGCAAGAATTGGAAGCACAAAATTCGAAAGAAAAACAGCAAACAGATGGTCCAAACCATGAAGCGCTGATTTTAAGCGAGTGGACTACCATTAAGGAGTTAGAAAAGATGCTCAAAAGCCTTGAGCTTACGGTGAAAGAGAAAACCAGTGTGGCAAACGTTCTTGCCTTCCACATAAACACACTAAACAAGTTGTTAGCGCAGAAGGGTGAGTCGGAGCAGTTTGATGAACAGAATTTAGGCGACTATCTAAGGGATGTGGAGCCAAGAATTGCAAGGCATTTTAGGCGTGATTTTAGGGCATGGAAGAGGACGCTTTCGTTCAAAAGGCGCTAAGTGACCTAAAATTCAGTGCCCAGATTTACAGTGACCTTAGGCAGAGACCGAGGGCTTACAAACAGCTAATCGCTCATCCTGAAATCGCACACAAACTAGTCAGTGACCCTGTTTTCTTTAGTGTTCTCATGTGTGGTGATGGCTGGCTGGTTGATGCGCCTGACCATCAAAAACTGCTAAGAGACCTCAGCCCCAGACAAGTGGCTGTTTGCGGTAGAGGTTGGGGTAAGAGCCTTGTCTTTAGCCGTAAGAACCTTTGGCTTCTTTTCACCAAACCCAACGTTGAAAGCCTCATAATAAGCAGTACACAACGCCAAAGCATGATAATGTTCGATTACTGCTATTCCACAATAACTGCGAATCCGCTTTTGCGAGAAATGCTTCAGCATCCAGGCTCAACAAGAACAGTCATCAAGCTTAAACCGCCATTAAACGGTAAACTAATTGCTTTGCCTTGTTCGCCAAATAAGCTCAGGGGCTATCATCCTGACTGGATTTTTGTAGATGAAGCAAGCATAGTTCCGACTGAAATGATTACAAGCGAAATAATGCTTATGCTAACTAAACCAAATGTGGCTTTGATAATGAGCGGAACCCCGATGGCTTTTGACCATGTTTTCCGAAAAGCATTCTTAGACATTAAACGGTACTCTGTACATCATTATTCAAGCGACTCCAGCCCACTGGTAAGTAAGTCACAGCTCCTAGAATGGCGTGAGATGATGACAAAAGAGGAGTGGCAAAGAGAAGTAGAGGCGCAGTGGATTGAAATATCGCAAACATTCTTTCCTATGGACTTAATCGCTAGCTGCATAGACGCGGAATTGGATAATCCGAACTCGCCAAACCAGTACATCGAAGACATTGAGCACATAAAGCCCACACAAAAGATTCGAGGAAGGTACTTTGCAGGCATTGACCTAGGCAAGCAAGTAGACCACAGCGTGTTGTCAGTTGTTGAGTTAACTGATAAAAAAATAGTCAGGCATGTCCATAAATACCAATTTCCGTTGGGCACACCCTACCCGCAAGTCATTGCCTACGTTGCGAGAGCGCACCAAATTTTTGATTTTGAAGGAATGTATGTTGACAAAACAGGCATAGGCGACGCCGTAGTAGACGAGTTGGAAAGTCTTGACATACCAAACGTCAAAGGCATATTCTTTACGGATACTGAAAAAGAGAACATGCTCAACTACCTTAAGCTTCTCATGGAGAAAAAGCAACTGCAAATTCGAGGGGAAGACAAACAATTAATCGCTCAAATAAACGAGCAACAATACGAGTATCAAAAGCCAAACACGGCTCAAGAACACATACACATAAAGTTCCGCCACCCAAAAGGCAGACATGACGACCAGCTTTTTGCCTTAGCCTTAGCGTGTTATGCAAGTAAAGAAGCAGCGCCCAAACCGTTTCTTGTAGTAGTGCCAAGATAGAAATGGACAAAGCGAATATAGGGAGACTTGTTTTAGCGGTTATTGTTTTTCTTGTTCTTTTAGGATTTTTTGGATTGGTTGTTTTAGGGCTGGGATGTTGGTTTTGGCTGCTTTGTAGATTGTTTCAGTGTCAATCCCAAAGTAACCGTGGATTAGTTTGTCTCGCATGCCAGCCATTTCTCTCCAAGGCAACTCCTTATATTTTGCTCTCACTGCCTCTGGGATGTTCTTGGTTGCTTCCCCAATTACTTCGATGCTGCGCACCACAGCATTGAGGGTTTTCCTGTCATTAATGAATTCATCATAAGTTAAGTCGTCAATGAAGGTTTCAACCTCATCTATTGCATCCAGAATGTCTTTTAGGTAATCGGTTGCGTCACGTTTTTTCATACGATGACGACTTCCTCAAGAATCCGCTTTCCTATGTGGGGTTTGAGGGCTTTTTTAGATACCAAATCCACTTTTATGCCTAAAGTGTCGGAGAGGAAGAATTCTAAATCCATGAACTCAAACAAACCTACAGGCTCCTCAAACTCCACCAACACATCAACATCGCTCTTGGTGGTTTGTTCCCCGTGAACGTAGGAGCCGAAGACGCCGATAGTTTTCACTTTAAATTGCTCCCTGAGTTGGGGTTTTAGAGCTTCTATGGTGGAGGTTATTTCTTTTAGGGTCTTCATAGGCAACAGACACTACGACTATTATGAGTTCTACCTTTTCTATTTTGCTGATTTCCGTTTTGTTAACTATTCGGGTCTTTTGAGCTTTGCTGAAAGGTCTGTTAACCAGAGGGGCTTCTTAATGTTTATGCTGCATCTTTATAATTCTTCAATCACAACTTCAAATTCCCAATTTTCTCGCAGTACGACTCTTAGGCAAAAAATTTGAAAGCCCATCTTCTTCTCTTTTGAAAAATCTCTCTTTTTGAATAATCTATAATCATCAGATGGCTCGGTTCCAGACTGAGTTTTTATTTCCACAAGGCATGGACCTACCTTGTATTTCAGAGCCAGAAAATCCCATCGGAAGGTGAGTTGTATTTGTTCTTCTGTGAGGATTTTTCTGTAGTAACGTTCATCGCTATTGGGAAGCCAACATAGACCCTGCCTAAGTTGATTTGGCGAAATAAAACTAGAGATGTTTACTAGCTTATCTTCACTTTTATGTTGCAACAATAAGGGTTTAACAATGCGCCAAAATCGGGCTTTATGAAGAGCCCAGAACCCGATAACTTCGCCTACGTCTCCAATCGTCCAAGAGCGGAGTGCATTTGACATATTTCTTCCACCTCTTCTCTTTAGTTGGGGTAACTGCTTCAGATTTCCTTCAATCCTCTTATTATTGAAACGCTTGTCAAGTCCTTTCTTAGTCATAAGGGTTCACCCTTTCCCCTAATGCTTTGGTTCAATCAATGCTTTATATTATTGGAAACATCTTTCGCAAAAATTTAACTCGGCACGATTTCTAAGCTGTTCAATTGTGTTCATGATTATCGCTTCAGGTGATTTTGCAAATTAGATGTTGATCTCTTCAGGTCTCAAACTTGTTCTCTTGTTCTAACAATCTTTTCATCAACCAAATTAGCGTTTAAATTTTTGCCTCTTAACTGCATATACGATAGGCATTCTCTTCAACGGGGAGATGTTAATCTCTTTTCAAAACGTTTCCATTCTTTGACTAATGGTTTAATTTCTTCATTAAACGCTTGAATATATTTTGTTCTAAATTCCTTGTAAAGTTGTTCTGTCAATTCCCGAACTTTGGCTTCATCGTGTAAACCTGATTTGTGTAGCAGTTCATGAATTACTGTTCGAATAGAACCATTGACAACATATCCCCTTAAGCCCACATTCAAATAAGGCTCAGAAAACTTATCGAGAAAAAGACAATCAGGAAAAATATCAATCAAGGGTTTCTTCTTCCATGCACGCCCATGTAATTGATGGTCAAGGATTCTTCCTTTCACGGTAATTCCAACTATCTTGCTCTTAAACGAAGGCAAGCGCATAATTCTAATCTCAACTTCATTGATGCCCAGATTTTTAATAAGTTCTTGCAAGAAGACACTAACTGAGTCAATGCTTAATGCTCTATACACTAATTCGGTAAATTTTGAATAGTATTCAATTTGTTCTTGGTGATATTCATTCAGCGCAAAATCAGGAATGGCAGCAAGGCGAATTGTGATTTTATCATTACCTATTTTGGCTTTTCCAATCTCATTCATGTTTTGATAATTAAGCCAATTAGCTTTAAGTTTTTGCGCTCTCGTTTTTCGGGTACATAACATCTGGTGCTAAAAATTCTTGGCTCATTGGTTCTTCCCTAATTTAGGGAACAGTGTGTTATCGATTTTGGTTCTTTTTGCAGATTGCAAGCTCGTTTTTCAACAAACTTATTGCATACTTCTCGCCATAGCCATGGTCATCGATGCTTATTGGGTTTCCATGATAATTTGTTTCGATATAGTTATTCCATTCCTTACTGTTTGGCATAAGTTCGCCACGGCGATAAGCATATTTTATTTTTTCTCCATCGAAAACTATTGTTCCGCTTGAGATTATTTTTCCCATTTTTACACCAATAGAGCGGTATGTTGTTTGCAAATTTAAATTTTGTTGACGTGTTTAGGCTAGCACTTTTGGGACAGCTTGATTTTTGCATTTTAGGTTTAGACCGCAAATTTTAAACTAAGTTAGCATATAGAAGGAGATATGTCAACCTCAGATGAAATTGCTCTAACTATTCTTCCAATTTTAGCATCGGCTCTGCTATCAGGTTTGCTTGGTGTCTTAATTTCAAATTGGCATTACAAACGCAATGAGATAAGAAGGCTGAAACTAAAAGTTCTGCAACAGTTACTGGCTAATCGTTATGACTTCCACTGTGTAAGATTTGTGGATGCAATAAATCGAGTACCAGTGGTTTACTATGAATCCAAAGAAGTGCTGGCTGCATTTAAAGCATACCATGAACATATTCAAGGTGGTGGAGCCGCGAAAATAGGGCATGAGCGACTGCTTGATTTAATTAAGGCAATGTATAAGCATCTAAACATAGATACAGAACCATTGACAGATAACATATTATTGAGCCCCTTTGTTGCAGGAACTAACCAAGCGGAAAAATCCGTTTAGTCCAATTTATTCTTGTGTTGTTACGGATTTTTTTAGGGTGTGTTCTGTTTTGTTTTTTAGCGTGGTGTCTTGTATTTTTGGTAGAAGCCAGAGTAGGCGTCCTTGGATGTTTATTTCTTCGCCGTTTTCGGTGCGGTAGAAATGCTTGCCTTTCTCCAGCCAATCGACGAGGATGCGTGCTTCAGCCTCAGAATTTTCTGTTGCTTTTTGGGGAAAAACAAGTGCATTTGCCTCGATGCAACTGCTCATGAACCGCTCTAACGCGTCAGTCACGTTGTAGCCTGCTGTGTTAGCAAGTTTCTTGAAATTGCCGTAAAGTTCTGGCTTAAACTTGAAACTCCTAAGCACCTTACCCAAACAACCACCGTATATACAAACGTATATACAGGCGTATATACAAACCTACCCCCACCAAACCAACTCACACACAAACAAACACACTAACGCAACGCCACAAACAAACTCTTAAGCGTACCCGAAACACCCAACACACGCAACACCGCATCCTTACCAGCAACGCTAGTAATCGTAGCTAAAGAAGCACGTACACAAGGCAAAGCCACCAGTGAAGTGCGAATCACTAAAATCCTTTTTTCAACATCAAAACTAATCAAAGCCAAACCTGTCTGGCTTGCCCCAACTTCACCATACAACTTCGTAACAGCCCCCCAAATCGCATCCATAAGTTCCCGCTCACTAGGGATTGCTTCTCCCTCCACTCTAAGCGCTAAGTAACGCCGTTTTGCACGTTTCAAACTGTTTTGTCCTCCTTAACAATGGTTATGCCTGGAGCAACAAAACTCGAACTAAGCTTCTCTCGGTTGCGCGTCACAATCGCGTCTGAGTTTGTAGATATTGCGTCTAAGGCTTCGGTTTCGTTCAACCCAAAAAGGTAACCCAAGCTGGCTAAATCCATTGGCGTACGCATCAAATTTATTTCACTAACACCGCTTGACAGAACAATCGGTATTCGAAATTCACGTGCAACAGCTACTTCGCGACGCAAGCACGACAGCATCCGAATGCGCGGCGGGCCTTCCAGAACCAATAAGGGTTTAGCATCTATTTCTAGCGCGGTTAAGGCGTTGCTGGCTAGTTCTGCTTCGGCACGGTCAAAAAACCGTTTGCGATAGTCAAGGCTTGGAAAGTTTAGAAGGTCAACCCGTCTGTCTTTGGCGGCTTGACGTGCGATTTCTTTGTTATCGCAGACTATACACACAATTTCCGTTTTTCGTCGATATTTACGCAAGAAACGTGTCAGGTCTTCTTGATTTCTAGGCTTATAGTCAATGCGGGAAACGCAGTCCATACCCAACTGGGAACATATTTCTTTCAGGTTAGACGTTCGGTCTTGTTGTTGCACCGTTAACGGAATGCCAATTTTGCGGTAACCGAAGTCTTTAGCTTTATTGATTACTTGCTGGGTTGTCTGCTGGTTTGTGAGATTTACGTGTAGGTGCAGGTCGGTGAAGATTCTTTTCATGGAAGTAGCCCTGCTTTTTTTAGAGTGTCTGTTATTTCAGTCAGTGTCTTGTTTTTGAAGTGAATTTTTAGATGAATCGGATCTGTTTGCACAAGTTTTAGGTTGCCTTGTAGGGCTGATTGTTTATCGAATCTTAAGTATAAGTTGCTTTTTTCAATGTGTAGTCTGATGTTTTGGTTTAGTTGTTCTTTGTCTATTACACTTAGGTTTTGACCGATTTTTTCAAGTGTTTCTGGGAGCGTTTTTTTGTCTGTTAGTTTAGCAGTGTAAATAATAATGGGATTGTTATGATGTCCCGTTGTGCTTGTTTTTTGAAAAATGAGGTTTTCCGCCTGTTCTGCAGTTAGCAGATTTTTGATGGCGGTTTGGACTTTTTGCGGGTTTTCGGTTGCGTGTTGTGTTACTCGTATGTCTATGTACGCTATTTGGGGTTTAGAATTCATTGTTGTTCGATGTTGTTGTGTGTGTTTTTGGTTTTTAGGTTTGTGGTTGTTTTAGGGCGTGTTTCGTTTTCTTGGTCCTCTTCGGTGGCTCGGTCGTACTTTTTCTGCGCCTCTGCCTCTATGATGTAGCCCTCTTACGTTTTTACCGGCGCTTGTCATACTGCGGAACACGCGGTTTGTGTGTTGCTTTTCGGTTATCCAGTTGATGTCTTTGTCAGTTTTTATGGCAGGTGCGTTAGGGTCAACTAAGATTACTTCGAACCATTTGTGTTTGCCGTCTTCGCCTACCCAGTAACTGTTTAGAACCTGTAGGTTTGGGAATTTTTTTGCTGTGCGTTCTTCGGCTATAAGTTTGAGGTTTTTAGCTGGTTTGAATTTTGCAACACCCATTCTTTTTGGGCGTCTTCCTGCTTTCGGTCGGATTTTTCTTAATCCGCCTCTGCGGACTTTTGTACGTGCAACTATGAAGCCTTGTTTGGCTTTGTAGCCTAGTTTGCGTGCCTTGTCTAATCTCGTTGGATGCTCTATGCGTAGCGTAGTCGGTTGTTTTCTCCATTGCACAAGTCGTTGACGGTTAAGTTCTTCAACGAAACTTTTTCCCGGTTGGGACCATTCTTCAGCTATGTATTTGTATGCCATTCTTATTTTTCCTCCATTGTTGTTTTTTGCTTGTGGTTCAGCCTTTCGGCCACATCCCTGCGGACGAGTTTGTCCGCCTGCATTTTCAGATGAAAGATGTGTTGAATGAAATAAACCTTTCCAGTACAATAGTTCTGTTATTTGTTTATAACACCAATAAACTACAAACTGGCGCTATGGTTGTAAGAAGCTTGTTCCTCTACCGCTACCCCCATCCCCCTATAAAAAGCAGTCAAATTTTTATGTTTTTTAGTTAGTTATGTAAACGCTGTCATAAGCAAGTGACTGGCAGATTTTGATTCTGCTGATGAAAAGAGGTTTACTTTCCGTTTACTTTCTGTTATGGTTAAAACGGGCATTGTTGTGCGCCTTTTGTCGTTTTATTTTGCATCATGTTTAAATATCGCATTTGATATCGATATTGAAATCAATAGTGATATACATGTTCCCCCCTCCTCCCCCCCAACATTTCAGCAATAAATGGATGCGCCACACCGCAATGGTGCCTAAAGGTTTCTTGCGCTACCATGTTCTTAAAGCGCTCAGTGAAAAACCCATGTCTGGCTCAGAATTAATGGAAGATATCGAAGCGCACACTGGCGGGTGCTGGAAACCAAGCCCAGGTTCAATCTACCCACTTTTAGCTTGGTTACAAGACAACAACTACATCAAAGAATTTCCTTCAGAAAACGGCTTAAAACGTTATGAACTAACAGAAAAAGGCAAGGCACTTCTGGAAGAACAAGACAAAATTAGACAAAAATTCAGGGAACAAGGTTTTATGCCCAGCCAATTTTTAGATTCGTTCTTCATGAGGGTTCCGTCTGAGAAAGCAGCTGAAATTCACAGGTCGCTAAAACGTTTAGCAACAGCATTCTTCCAGTTTGGAAGCGTTCTTCAGGAGAACTATTCAACAGAAGCCATTGATGAATCATTAGAAATCATTAATGAAATGGCTGAAAAGTTTGAGAAAATGAATCGAAATATTAAACAAAAAGGCGGTAAAAATGAGTGAAAATGTAATAGAAGTTGAAGGACTAACAAAAATTTTCAACGGTAACTTAGTTGCAGTTGACCACATAAATTTTAGTGTTAAGCGCGGTGAAATCTTCGGCTTCTTAGGACCAAACGGAGCAGGCAAAACTACAACCATCAACATGCTCATAACAATCCTAAAACCCACAAAAGGCAAAGCATCAATACTGGGCAACGATATAGCCAAACAGAATAACGAAGTGAGAAACGCCATCGGTCTAGTGCCCCAAGAATACACAGCAGATGATGACCTAACAGGCTTGGAAAACATACTTCTGTGCGCTGACCTATACGGGATTCCGCGAAAAATCTCCAAGCAACGAGCCATTGACCTTTTAGAACTTGTTGAGTTAACTACATTCAAAGACAAAAAAGTCCAAACTTATTCAGGAGGCATGCGTCGGAGACTTGAACTTGCATGCGGTTTAATTAATAGGCCTAAAGTGCTCTTTTTGGATGAGCCAACTTTAGGCTTGGATGTCCAAACAAGGGCTGCCACATGGAATTATATCAAGACGCTAAAGAAAGAATTTGGTATGACTCTTTTCATGACTACGCACTACCTTGAAGAGGCAGATTCTCTTTGTGACCGCGTTGCCATTATTGACCACGGAAAAATTGTGGTGATTGGCACCCCTGAAGAGTTGAAGAACAATTTGGGCGGGGATATAATTACTTTGAGCATTAAAAAAGACGTTGACATTACCGCGCTTATTGAAAAAATTCCACATGTTAAAGAAGTAAAGAAGGACAACAGCAATTACATTATCAAGTCAGAAAGCGGGGAAGTAGCTGCCCCTTTGATTATTGAGGCTTTAAGAAAGGAGAACCATATGGTTACAAGACTTTCACTTACAAAGCCAACACTAAACGAAGTGTATCTTCAGTACACTGGAAAATCAATGCGTGATGCCGCAGACGAATCAGGAGATTCAGCTATGGCAAAGCACATGATGATGGGGAGGATGCGACATTGAGCGAAACAAACGGCAACTCAAAAAGCAAACTGCACGGTTTGTGGGCGCTGACAAACAGAGAACTCAAGAAATGGTACAAAGCACCAGTAGTATTTGTCTTAACATTGATTCAACCGATTATTTGGCTGGGGTTACTTGGAAACGCATTAAATTTAGGTAGCTTGGTTAGCTCAAGCTCAGTCGCTATTCCACCTGATGTTGCAGCGCAGTTTTCTCCCCAGCAACTCAGCTTACTGCAGCAGCTATTTAACAGCATGGGAGACCAGATACTGAAAGATACCTTTGGAACGACCAGTTACATCAGCTTCATGGCAGTGGGCATGATAGCATTCACTGCATTGTTCACGACAATGTTTAGCGGTATGTCAGTAGTCTGGGACAGGCGCCTAGGCTTCCTCAATAAGGCACTTAGCACACCAGTCTCCCGCGCAGTAATTATACTCTCCAAAGTTTTCTCAGCAACCTTGCGCTCAATGTTCCAAGCCTCTATAATACTGATAATAGCTATACCCTTAGGATTCCAAGTTGGTGCAGCCTTCACTCCATTAAACATACTGGGTGTATTTGGCTTCTTGTTCTTAATCTGTATGGGCTTATCATCACTCTTCATAGCCATCAACATCCGCTCAACTAGAATCGAAACACCAATGGCGGTCATGAACTTGCTTAACTTGCCGTTAACCTTCGCCAGTAGCGCATTTTTCCCAATCGACCGTATGCCCGGATGGCTTCAAGCAGTTGCAAACATTAATCCCATTTCATACACGATTAACGGTATGAGGCAATTGTTAATTTATGAGTCGATAGATTGGGGTCAGCTTGTGCTTCAATATGCGTATGTGGGGATATTCGCAGCGGTTCTAACAATTGTAGGCATAGTGCTGTCTTGGAGATATCTCAACAAGTAAAGCGCATTGCCGCTCTCTTTTTATTGCAAACGTTAACTAACTCTTTTAAACAGATGCATAATAACAATTTAGCAACCAATTAAACAAAAATGAGTAACGGCTTGACGGTGTAACAATGGCTTACAAGCGCAAAGGCTCGGTGCAAATACGCTTTGAGTTACTCGAGTTTCTCTTCTTTGTCGACAAGCCTCAACTGCGCACCCATGTTTGGCGCAAAGCCACCGACGTTTCCTACGACGACTTCCTAAAACACTTAACCTACCTACGGGAAAAAGGCTTTATAAACGAAACCCCCGATGGGCACATCTTACTAACGGCAGAAGGAAGAAAAGTCTACACGAGCCTTCGTGACTCCTTGCCGTCGTTACTTTAGTTTACACCAAAGGTGCATCAGCTATATAATAGTCGAAAAGAAAGAAAGGTTGAAATTCAAATGACGGAAAAAGAAACGGAAAAAACTTACCCGATTAGGACACTGCATAGGCTCCTCTTAGAGCTAAACAGGGATTGGAGGCTATTCAAAAGAGGAACGTTGATGAGTATTATTATTCTAAGCGTATTGTTGGTTGCTTCTATACCAATTTTTATACGCATTGTGCGGTTGGGTTTGGGTATCGGAGAGGTAATTTTTGCAATATTTTTTGCCTCCTTCCTCATATACAGCATACGGATTATGGTTATGCAGTACCGCTTTTTCAGGAGATGGGGGCACCGTATGAAACAGCTTAGCACTCTCGAAGAAAAACTGCTTAACGAAAACACAACCCGTTCATCCACAGAGTAAACTAAAGTATGTATTGCACCTTTGGTGTATAGGCGTCATGCGATATCCTTTATATGATGGCGGTGTTTTCCATGATAACCCGAATTGAAGTTGAGTGAAGGAATGTTGGACAAAACTCCTGTGGTCGAGGCAATAGACGTAAAGAAAACTTACATGCTTGGGAAAATCCCAGTGGAAGCTCTAAGAGGCGTAAACTTGTGTGTTGATAGTGGTGACTTCGTCTCGATATTAGGGCCATCGGGGAGTGGCAAATCAACGATGCTAAACCTCGTTGGCGCTCTTGACAGACCAACTTCAGGTACCCTCTTGATTGACGGCGTTGATATTTGTAAGCTCAATGACGATCAGCTTGCTAACTTGAGGTTGAAAATTGGGTTTGTTTTCCAGTTTTTTAATTTAATTCCAAGGTTTACCGCCCGTGACAATGTTGAATTAGCGATGTCGATTGCCAACACGAGCAAGGCTCAGAGAAGAAAGCGCGCGGAAGAGCTTTTGGAAACCGTCGGCTTAAAAGACCGCATCAAGCATAAGCCCGCTGAGCTTAGCGGTGGGCAACAGCAACGTGTAGCAATCGCGCGTGCGTTGGCAAATAATCCCAAGTTCTTATTGCTTGATGAGCCCACTGGAAACGTTGACTCTAAAACCGCGGGCGAAGTTTTAGCGTTAATCAAAAAGCTCAACATTGAAGATAAGGTTAGCATAATCATGGTTACTCATGATCAGCGCTTGGCAAAAGAAGCGAGAAGAACCGTCCAAATGTTTGACGGCGTAATAACTTCTGATAAGGTGAATGGTCAATGAAAACTGTAGATATTCTCGGTTACTCTTTTAGTGCCATAAAACTCCGCAAACTTCGTGCAGCACTAACTACTCTCGGTGTCGTCATCGGGATCGCCGCCATAGTAGCCCTGCTATCTATCACTCAAGGTTTACAAGCAACCATAACTAACCAGCTTAATCAAGGGTTATCAGCCAACACGCTGATTGTTACAGCGGGTAGCAGCATTTTAGCCGGTGGAGGTGGGGGTGGTGGAGGCGCTGGTGGAGCTTTTGGCGGAAGCACTGATAATTCTGGGTTTAGGCTCTACGTTAACTATACCAGCGAGATAGAAGCGTTATCGCCGGATATAGTGGCAACTGCAGCTTTGATTTCGCGTAGTGGGTATGTTCAAACAGATAACCTCAACAGAACAGTAACCATTTACGGCGTAGACTTCGAGAAGTACTCGCAAGCGTACAGCACAACCTTTGTGGTTCAAGAAGGAACTATACCCTTAAGTCCTTCTGAGGATGAGGTAGTTGTTGGGACACGTGTTAATCAGCCTGGGCAAAACGGCACCATTTACTTCACTGCTGGCGATAGAATCAATGTTACATGGACAAACGCAACTGTACTGCCGCCAGTAAACCAATCATATACTGCAGATGTTTCAGGCGTACTCCAGCGAATCGGCGGTTTCGGTATCGGTGGTCCATCTGACACAGGCGTTTACATCCCTCTTGAGAAGGCTCAGAGTTTCTTTGGAACTGATCAGTGTGATATGATAATCGTTAAACTCAGCAGTAGCGATAACGCAACGATAACTAATGTTTCTAAAGCTATAACGGACTACTTTGGTGACCAAGTCTCTGTCATATCTTCAACTGCAGTGTTAAGCTTGCTTTCAAACATTTTCGGAACCATACAATTGTTCCTCGGCGGCATCGCAGCGATTTCCCTTTTAGTAGCAGGCATCGGAATAATGAACATAATGATAGTCTCGCTTATCGAGCGTACACGGGAAATAGGCATCCTCAAAGCATTAGGCATGAAAAGCAGAACCGTGCTGACAATATTCCTAGGCGAATCCGTAATTATCGGCTTAATCGGCGCTGTACTCGGCATAATCTCAGGCTGGGCATTATCAATCGTCACCGCAAGCGTTCTGTCTGCTGGCGGATTCTTTGGCAATCAAACATCATTCGCCATAACTCCGCTTCTTACACCCACTGTGATTATTGGCGCTTTAGGCTTTGGAGTTGGCGTTAGCGTAATCTTTGCTCTCTACCCAGCGTGGCGTGCGTCAAAGCTCAAACCAGTAGAAGCCTTAAGATACGAATAAAGGGGACATATTGTGATGAGTACCCTTTGTTCGAAATGCCCTTTTTTTCAGTTGCCACCTAAAATCAGACGCAAAAACTCAAGAAAAAGATGCCGCATAGAACCTCAAAGACAACTGCGAATCTACAAATGCAATGACTTCCCAAACCGCCTCTTAACCTTTTCAAAGCCTTCGGAGAAGCTTTAAGATACGAGTAGCATAAAGGGTATTAAGGAGCTTTCTGCTTGAAGAGACGCTTGTATCCTAAACAACCCATCGTAGGCGTCGGTGCAGTCATAGTTGACCGAGGCAAAATTGTTCTCATTAAACGAGGGAACGAGCCGAGCAAAGGAAAATGGACAATTCCCGGTGGACTTGTTGAGCTTGGAGAAAGCCTCGAAGAAACAGTCATTCGTGAAGCTCAAGAGGAAACCTGCCTAGAAGTAGTCAATCCTCGCTTAATTGATGTGGTTAATTACGTTGACTTGGATGCTCAGGGCGCCGTCAAATCTCATTACATAATAATCGATTATTTAGTAGAGGTCAAAAGCGGCACCATGAGGGCTGCAAGCGACGCCGCCGAACTGCAGTGGGTCCCTTTTGACGAAGTGGAAAGTTATGATTTAACAGCATCTTTTCGATTGTTTTTTAGAAACAACCGTGAAAAATTAGCGAAAATGAGTTCATACCGCTAAGAATATGCTTTTACGCTTTACTGATTGGGTGTTCCAGAGTTGGAACAAAATGTTCCGTAGGGAGAACTAAATATCGCTTGGCATGATTATTATTGGATGGGAACAATGAAAAAGGGAACTTACACCTTGGTGTTAAGCATTTTAGTTGCCTTTTTGGCTGGAACACAAACCATACAAGCGCAACATACTGCTGGTGATCAAGCGTTTATCCTTGCTTCGCCACTAACCATAACCTCTCCAGCCAACACCACTTACAGTTCAGGATTGGTAACACTGAACATAACAGTCAAAACAATGCTAAACCCAAGCACCTCAAACATAACAATGACGTACAGCATCAACGGAAAAACAAACACAACAATCAACACACAAACAACATTTGTGCCCATATGGGCAGAAATAACCTATGCTAACGGCACAAAAACCCAAGGCATCTCTATACAATCATACTACTTGATTTCGGCAATCGCAAATCTGCCAGAATTATCTGAAGGCTCACACAACATAACCGTGTACGCAAAATACGATTTTTCAGCAGACTCACGCCAAATTGGATTTGACGAAAAAACAGTCTACTTTACAGTAAACGACGGCAAGCCGCCGACCATATCAAACTTGTCGCTTGAAAGCAAAACCTACAGCCAAAACGCTTTGCCATTAAACTTTACCATTGATCAGCCAACTTCGTGGATAGGCTATTCGCTTGATGGAAAAGAGAACGTTACCATCACTGGAAACACAACCCTTACAGGAATAGCCAACGGACAACACAGTTTAACAGTCTACGCTAACGATACCGCTGGAAACATGGGCGTTTCTCAAACAGTAAACTTCACCGTAGCGCTACCTTTAGACTTAAGCTACGCGGTAGCTGGCACAACAATTATTGCAGTGGCTGTTTCGGTTATTCTCTTGTTAAGAATTAAGGTTAGAAAAGAATAGCCTAGTCTCACCCATCGTCTTAACGTCTAAAGCGCGCACGCGGGCAACGATTGGAAAATCCCTAACAACCTTACCCAAAGTTAAGCAATGATGAGGTGGCAAGTCACGTGCAATGCTGCGAACGGTTTCTGCATCCACGCGAGCGGCTCGGCTCACAACATCTAAATCGTGTTCATTTGTGAAGTTGAATAGGAATATGTTGTCGGCTTGGCGGTAGATGGTTTCTTGGATGGTGTCAGGCTGGTTAGTTATGAACGTCGTGAATATTCCGTAATGGCGCATGCGAGTCACGATATCATCCCAGTAAGTCTCACGCAGATACAAGTGGGCTTCCTCAGCAAACAAGAAAACTGCTTTGAGCTTCCAGCTTGAAAGAGAATCAACCAGTTTGCCCAAAACATATTCTACGACAATTTGGCGGTCAATGTTTGATGTGTTTTTTAAGTTAATGACTATAGCGCCGCCATGTTCCTTGGCTTTCAGCAAAGTCTCATCAAGGAGCGTTGCCTCACCAGGGCAGTCAGTGAAAAAACCCGAGTTAACAAACGAGTGAAAACGCGAAGCCAACGCGTCACGCACATGCTGATTACAATTTAAATCACGGATCGCCTCGCCAAGTTCCTGCATTGAAAGTTTTCCGCGCTCTTTGAGCGATTTCCAAAGACGCCTAAACTCACGCGCAGAAGTCCCAGGCAAATGCAGCGCATTTACGAGTATACCCATGACTGTGTTTAGGTGCAATTGCTCGAGCGCCACTTTGAAATTTTGCGAAGGCGTGAGCGCGTGAATTTTATCGTAGTAGATGTTTCTTTTGCCGTCGTTAGTCATGCCCAGACTCGTGTACTCGCCATTCAAGTCGAAGATAACAACGGTTGCTTTAAAGCCGACTAGGTTCACCATCAAGAGCTTGGAGAGATGAGATTTGCCGCAGCCCTTCTTGCCCGTAATAATGTTTAATGTGCCATCGATTGAGGAGGCATCAATGGTGAGAAGGGTGGAGTCTTTGGTTCCGCCTAGAATTATGGGTAGTGTGCCATCGACTTTTGCCAGCTTCATAAGCATTGGAATGGAGAGTTTCTTTATTGTGGATTGCGAGCGACTCGGCAACCAACTGCTACTTGGGCTTAGCATCTCGTTCTGCAATGTGGCGCGGATTTTACAAATTAACAGGCTTGCATCTTGAATGTAGGTTATGTGTGGAGCGATTTCCATGGGGTCGATGTCTTCGCCTTGAAGCGGTTCGCCACCATCTGGGAGCGTGCGCAATAACTCTTCAAGCACACCTGGTACTGCGGCGAATTGGGCATCAATTACTTGGGCGATTAGTGCTTTGCCCGCATCCGCGTCTTCAACAAGTAGGTAGTCGCCTTTTTCTGCGCTCTCCGTGGGAAAACTGATGACTTGCAGGATGTTGCCTTCTTTTTTGTAGAGTTTCATGCATAAGCCTCCCCGCTTCCGAATGGCCCAAAGAGGAGTTTGTGCATGTCTGGTCGGTTGATGATTTGGATGCCGTGTTTGCGTGTGAGGAAATGCTTGATGGCTAAGACCTCGTTGGCAGTGAACGTGCAAAGAATATGCGATAGCCTGAGTGTTTCGGGGTAGCTTTGGCTGTAGATGTCGTTGCCGAGAAGCCTTTGGATAGCTTCAATTCGCTGAGAAAAGTCAGTTTCTTTGTCTATATCCAATCTGAATGCAATGTTTGCCTTGTTGAGCCTTGCCACGTAAACTTCACCTAACAGAACTTGGGGAGGTTTAGAGCGTAAGCCCACTGTCTCTAGTAAGTATGGTGGTTCTTGTTTTGGAAGCTGTTCAGTTATGAGGACACCGTTGGCGCGTAGTGTGGTTGCTTTGGAGAACGCTAAAACGGTTGTGTTGTTTCTTCTTGCGTAGCTGAGGATTTCTTTTAGGCGTTGTGCAGGAGTTTCAGGAGTACCAGACGTTAGGGAACCGTCAAAGAGGAGTACACCGTTGTTTACGGTTTTTGCAAGCATGATTTGTAGCCAACGCTCCAGTAGACTGGCGAGTCTGAGGGGCATCTGCATGATGTTGGGAGCCGCTTGATGCATGCTACCGTAGGTTGTGCTAAAGTATGCCCGCTCAAGCGTATTGTAAAGTTGATTTTTGTTATCTTCAGTAATATGAAAAATGAAAGGTCCAAGCCGCGTGTATTTGTAGGTGCGGTTTTGCCGCCAAGTGGTTGCGCCCCTCACGGCGACTAACATGCCTGTGCTGGTTTCGCCGATTTTTATGGTTGAAGTGTCTATGGCGGCGATTATTGTTTCTTGGTGGTCGGGCTTTAGGGTGATTGGCTGTTGTTTGAGCTGGAGGTTGTGGGGGTATTGCTCGGTCGTGTTTAGTTGTTGAAATTGCTGGTTTAGCTGTAAGGGTTGCTGTTGGACTTGCTTGAGTGAGTAGAGGCTTTGTTCTAGAAAGCGTTGTGGGAGGATTGTGTCTATGGCGAGTTGTGGAAAATTATATTTGTTAGTAATTGTATATTGTTCAATCACCATGATTCACCAATATTCAATAAATCTAATGGTGAAATATTTAAATATTGTGCATGCGCATCTTGCACAATACAATATACAATAGGTGACAAATTGACAGATACCCCGCGAAACCAACCAATACGCGTAAAAATGAAAATAGGTGAAATTGAGTTCGAAATTGAAGCCCAACCAGACCAAATCCAAAGCACAGTCGATAAAATTCTATCCACTGTCACCGACCGCCTAAAAAACACTAACCTAAGCCAGATTGTGGAACGACCAGCACCACCGCCAAGAGCTGAAACTTGCAGAGGTGTAATCACAAAACTATGGGAAGAAAACTGGTTTGGCGAGCCAAAAAGTCTCGATGAAGTGCACAGTGAACTTGCACGACGCGGCTACCACTACGACCGAACCGCAGTCGCCCACGCGCTGGTTGATTTAGTCAAAGACAACGTGCTAACCCGCATCGGCAAACCACGTCGATACCAATATGCACAAAAAAGACCACCAACATAACTGCTTCTGATACTGACAACTGGTGATTGACTTCCATTTTTGCTATCTATATTTGCATCATATTAGGATATCCATGCAGAACCCTGAGGGTGGTAGGTTCTATTGGCGCTTTTTCAATCCCTTAGCATGCTGAAAAAACAGGCGCTTTAAATAGGTGGATAGGGGTAGCGACAGAGCAACAAATCTCGCGCATTTATATTATTTTAAGGTAAAGAAAAAACAAGGCTATAGCAATGGTTTTAGCTTAATGTCATGACCTTATTTGCATTATATTCAGCATGAAAAAGCAATCATTTTAGTGCTTAAAAGCCCCTTTATAAATAGATGATGTTATATACTCCCTATGTTATTTAAATAGGGAAAGCCGTGAGTTGACATGAGTAAACGAAAACCCATCATCAGCATTCAAAACATCGTAGCCTCAGTCTCACTTAACCAAAAAATAGACTTACAAAAAATAGTGGAGAAATTCCCACAAACAGAATACAACCCATCCGTTTTCCCAGGCTTAGTTTTCCGCCTCAAAAAACCCAAAACAGCTACCCTTATCTTCGGAACAGGCAAAATGGTCTGCACAGGCGCTAAATCTGAAAAAGAATCCCGAAGCGCCGTAGAAAAAGTCGTCAAAGAACTCCGAAGCGAAGGCATACAGATCACAGAAAAACCAATCGTAAACATCCAAAACATTGTCGCATCCGCGGAACTAGGCGGAGAAATCGACTTAGAAAGCTTAGTCTACAAACTCAGCCGCGTAATGTACGAACCTGAACAGTTCCCAGGCGCAGTCTACCGCATGGACGAACCAAAAGTCGTCTTTCTTATCTTCAGTGCAGGCAAACTCGTATGTGTCGGAGCCAAAAAAGAAGAACAAGTCTACGAGGCAGTCGACAAAATCCAACAGCTTCTCGAAGAAAAAGAGCTCATCTACTATCCATCCTAACCCTTATTTTCTTATCCTACGCCGAACCGCAGGATTGGCATCCGCCAACTTTTTTAGCGCCAATTCAAAAGTCTCATCCTGACCCAATTCTTTTTTGACAAATACACCCGTTCTGCCAACTTTATCACGCTTAGTTAGAGCATGAATTCTATCCAGCACCGTGTCAACCGTGATGCCTAAAACTTTAGCAACAATTTCTTCCCTGCCCATAATGCTACTTTCAACATGTCCAAACTCAGTCGGCTCCACAAGCATAAGCCGCTTATCTACACCAGCAACACGAACTCCGTTCTCAAGCTGACTCAAGTTTGCTTCGCCGCCAAACCTGTAAAATTCACGTTCAACCCTGCGCATTTCCATAAGCGGAAAAGACACGAATGTGTTCCCGTTAATTTCTATGTGTGCTTTCATTGCGTATGTTGGTGTAGCTTGAACAATCAAACGTGCATTGGCTTTGATTTTGGCATTTTGGAGAGCTGTTTCAACTAAGAAACTGCTTTGTATTTCAGGGATGAAAACGTCAACGTCACTGTTGCAGTTAACGTCGCCTCTTGCCACACTACCATGCACGATTGATTGCAAATGGAACACTTCTAAAGCCTTCATTACGTCAATGGCTTTTTCTCGAAGCGTCTTTAACAGTTCCCAATGCTTTTTGGTATAATTTACTTCTTTGTATTCTGCACGTTTAGTTGGTGCAACAGCCATCTTTTAACCCAACAAATCAAACATTTACAACTCACTCTTTATTTACCTTAACACACAAAACAAGTAATCTGTGAAAATTGATGGCGCAACAAATCTGCACGGCATGCAAAACACGGAAAGCATTCTACTATAGACCATACTCGGGGGAAACCCTGTGCAAAAAATGCTTCACCCAATCCATAGAAGCTAAAGTGCGCCAAACCATAACACGCTACCACATGCTCAAATTCAACGACCACTTAGCTGTGGCAGTTTCAGGCGGCAAAGACAGCTTAAGCTTACTGCATATTCTAGCAAAAATAAAACGTTATCGACCGAAAACAACCTTGACCGCTGTGATTGTGGATGAAGGCATCAAAGGCTATCGTGACGAAGCCTTAGAGATTGCCGTTGAAAACTGCAAAAAACTGCAAGTACCTTATCATGTGGTGTCGTTTAAGGAGCTTTATGGTTTTACGCTTGATGAGATTGTTCAGAAAATCCGCCAGAGCGGGCAAGCACGGTTAACTTCGTGTGCTTATTGCGGTGTTTTGCGACGAAGAGCCATAAACGTTGGTGCAAGACAGGTCTGTGCTGATAAGGTTGCTACTGCTCATACGCTTGATGATGAGGTGCAGACGTTTTTGATGAATATTTTTCGCGGTGATATTGCACGATTAGCGAAGGAAAAGCCAGTGACAAATGAGGTGCATCCGCTTTTAGTGCGTAAAATCAAGCCTTTTGTGGAGATTCCTGAAAAAGAAAGCGCGCTTTATGCTTATGTAAAACGGATTAGGTTTCAGAATGTTCCTTGTCCTTATGCTTCTGAAGCATTGCGTAATGACATTCGAGCTTTGCTGAATCTTATGGAGGATAAGCATGCTGGAACCAAGTTTACGGTTCTTCGGGCGATGGACCGTTTGCGTCCTGCACTTGAGGAAACTGCAAAAAATGAAGATTTCAAGACTTGTGTTGAGTGCGGTGAGCCATCAGCTTTGGATTTATGTAAAACGTGCGAGATGCTCAGGCTTGTTCGTGATTAACTAAACCCTTATTTATTTTTGAGTTTACGCAGCATTTCTGAAGCTTCAAAAGCGGAGTCTGCTGTCGCAATTTTTTGGGCACAAAGAAGGCTGACTTTGTTGTTGCAGTATGGGCAAGTTTTGGTTTTTTGGCTGTGTTTAGCCAGCATCAATTTGCCGCATTTGGGGCATTTTACAATGTGGGTTATTGGCATTTTTGCGGTTGCTTCCGAAAGGCTTTTCCACATACAAGTAGATAAGGATTAGTTAATTGGAAATAGGGAGCGAGCGCTGTGGCTAGTGAAGAAAAGGTTAGGTTCCGTTTGATGGATTTGGCCCTTCGATACTTCAAGAAGGAAGGATACAAGGTTAACGGTGAAGACGTTTATTTGGAAGGTCACAGTGGCGTGACTAGACATTTTGATTTGATTGTTCAGAAGGGGCGACTTGAGCAGGGTGTTTGGGTGCGTGATTGGAACCGCACGATTGGGGTTAATGTAATTATAACTTTAGATACAGCTTCTGAGGATGTGGACCTGTCCAGTCCAATAATGATTGGAGAGAAATTTAGTGACCATGCCAAATCGTATTCGAATCGGCGTAAGATTACTCTGTTAACCAAGCAGAAGTTGGGCAGTTTTCGTTGAGTTTAGGCTTTTAGGTATTGTTCGGTTATTCCTTCGCGCTCAAGCATGCTTATCCAGTCGATGTGGCCGCTGTAGCATTTTTTGCGTTTCTCTAAGACATCTATGATTTCGTTAACGATTTGGTCTGTTGTTTTCTCTGTGGTATCTATTTCGCAGACTTTGCCTTTTTGATTTTCGAGCGCTTCGATTAGGCATGCGTCGAGGATTTCAGCACTTAGGTTTTCCCAAAGCTTTTGTTTTTCGAATCCGCAGTTTTGCATTTGTTGTTTTAAGTGCTTTGGATTTTTGCGCAGAACGAACACGTGGGTTGTTTGGTTTTGTGGTGTGACTGCAGCTGCGTAGTGTCCATCAATGATTACATCAACGTTTTCGAGGGAATCTATTGTTTTCGCGAGTTTTGTCTTCATTGCTTTTTCATCAATTATGGTGGTTTTGCGTTCTTTGTCTTCACCTATTGTTAGATTGTTTTCTTTAGCGTATTTTGTAAGGTTGATGTAGTGCGCGTTTAGTTTTTGTGCAAGCTGTTTTGCAGTGGTTGTTTTCCCTGTGCATGGTGTGCCTGTGATTAGGATTACACGTTTCATAGGGGATTGTTGGTAGGTGTGGTAGTTATCAGTTATGCTTTTTTAAAAGAGGTAAAATGAAAAGAATAGTGCTTAACGGGCATATTACTTGTTTGTCATTTCGTTGATTTGTTGCTCCATCGCATGTCCACGACATAAGATTGTGGCTTTTTGCACACCTGGCACTTTTTTTGCTGCTTCCCGTAAGTCGACGGCTAGTTTGAAAGCTATTGGACAAAATGGGCTTGTTGGAACGAATTCAACAGTTACGTTGCCGGGTGTTGTTTCTTTTACGCTAAGAATCATTTGCATTTCTTCGAAGGTTTGACCAGTTTCTGGGTCTTGCACGTTGCCGACTGCTTTGCGGACTTGGTCTTCTAATTCGGTCATTTCTTTAGCCTCAAGCATGTGGTGAAAGAAATATGAAGAGGATAGCATATAAACTGATTGATGGAAGTTGAGTTGCGGCGATTTAGCGGTGATATGATTGGTCTTTGATGATTCCTGTATCTTCTGTAAAATCGTGCAAAAACAGGCGCACTCAAGCGTAATCTATGAAGATGAGGCAGTGATGGCTTTTCTTGATATTCGACCGCTAAATCTTGGCCACACTTTAGTTATCCCTAAAATTCACTATGCAGATATTTTTGATGTCCCAGAGGAACTATTGAGCCGTATCTACGAAATTACTAAACTGGTTTCTTCCGCCGTCAAAAAAGCAACAAAGGCGGATGGCATAAGCATCATCCAACAAAACGGTAAAGCAGCAGGGCAAGACATTTTTCATCTACATGTGCATGTGGTTCCACGGTTTGAGGGGCAGGTACTGCCGCATTTTAGCGACCTAAAAGTGGTTGAGCGCTCAAAACTTGAAGACATGGCAAAAAAAGTCAGACAGCACCTATAAACTATCCATTTTTGTTGCTCTGCCATAGACCTATCCCCCTATTTAAAGGCGGATTTTTCAACATGTTTTGTGGACACAAAACCTTCAAAAGCACTCACTTTATAGGTTTAATTTATCGAAACTCGGCGAACCTTATATATCCATGCGTCAGAGACAACGTATGGGTATTTTGCGCGAAGTTATGACGTGGATAATGGGTTGACCGTTAGGCTTTTTCAGTTAATTAGTGCTCATTTACAAGTTTTTAAATGTTGACTTTGTTGTTTTTCTCAAGTTTGCTTTTTGATTATTCATTGAATTGCTGCTTTTCTATGCTGGTTGGTTTTGTAAATGAAGCGAAAAATTCTCGAATGGTCAATTTTAACATTAAAAAGTTAAAAAAACTCTTAGTATAGACTGTTGAAATTAATGGAAATAGTGCACTAAACTTGTTTTTGCTTAACCGTGCCACTCCGACTTACGAAGTCGCGCTTGTTGAAAAATCTGCTTTGGAAAACGGCGACTTTCAACGGGGAAACAATAGACAGCTATTCCAAAAAGCACTAATTCCACACTTTTAAAACAGGTTGTAAAAAATGAAGGCGAATAAAAACCTCGTGGGGTATGTAAGCTTTTTTATAGAAACCATCACCCGAAGGTGCAATTAGCAAGTATCCCCTTGTTCAAGCCTCAACAGTTGGCAAAAAATACTTAACGTTTCCGCAACCCTTGCAGATAACAGCTATTCCTAAAAAATCAATCTCTATCTGTTCGGCTATGTCGTGGCACTTCTTGCAAGGTTTGCCTTTTAATAGATTAAGTTTTAGCGTATCAGCGCAATACATGAGCACATCGGGATCGTCTTGTTTTTCTCGTCTTAGTGTCATAAAAAAATAGTAGTGATGATGTTTTTTTAAGATTTTGCCTGTTCTTTTCTACTTGTAAACGCAGGCGGTGGTTAAGTTTCCGTAAGGCTTGGTACTTTTCAGCTCTGCGTCTTGCTTGGTAGCTTACCAAGCCATCACATGAAGGCAAAGAAGCAGCTTGTAATTATGCGGGGCAATCGTCACAGGGCAAAGTTGGTTTTTGCAATAGCGTAAGTGGGTTTCCAGAAAGCATTATACTAAAAACTCATTAAATATTTGAACGGATAATGTTAGAAAGACTGATGGCATTAAATCGTTTAGGGCTTTCAAAAATGTGTTTGGTTGATGCTTTCGTATACCATTTAAGAAGATTAACATATGAAATGGTCTTTTTGAGTATTGCTGGTAAATTTTTTGAGCCATTTATGCCAATTTATAGGAGAAGATTTCGTGAGTATTGAGAGGAATTTGGCAATTTCGTTGCTTAAACTTTCCAAGGAAGGGTCTGTTTTAATTGAAAGTGTCAAAAATGATGCTAAGATTCCAACAGCCAGTATGTTGAAAATGCTTGGAAGATTGCAAAATGAGGGGCTTGTTTATTTCAAACAGGACACCATTAACGTTGAAACGGATGGCAGGCTTAAACTGGCCGTTAAGGCAGTGTCTTTAGGTGCAGATGTTGAAAGCATTAGCCGTTTTCTTTGTTGGCAAGAGTTTGAGGCAATTGCAGCGTTGGCATTAAGAAACAATGGGTATGTGGTGCAAAATAACGTGCGGTTTAAGTATGGCGGACGGCGTTGGGAGATTGATGTGGTGGGTTGCAGGAAGCCTTTAGTTGTATGTGTTGATTGCAAGCACTGGCAACGGGCATTGTCACCATCAGCCCTGAAGAGAACTGTTAACGCTCAGGTGGAGAGAACCAAAGCGTTAGCCGATTCATTACCAAACATTGCTCTAAATCTTGAGTGTACTAAATGGGGCAAGGCTAAGTTTTTGCCTGCTATGCTTTCTCTTGTTCCTTGTGTCTTCAAGTTTTATGATAACGTTCCAGTGGTTGCTGTTCTTCAGCTTCAGGATTTCTTACATCAGTTGCCTGCATACGTTGAAACATTAAAGTTCTTTCCAAAATCCTTCAATCCGTTAGGTCATGATTTTTAGGATTGAGGTTTTAGATAGCCTGAAGGCTGGAATAAGGCTGAAAAGAAACATGCTGATTAAGGCTGAAGCTAGCCAAACTGCAATAACAAGCACTGTAGTGGTTGTCACTAGCGGATTAGTCATTAAAATAAGCAAAGTAATAATGATTCCGAACGATATTCCAACCCCAAAGCTTGAAAGCAGAACGATCCCGCTTTGAATGGCTGAAACATTAATGATTATTCGTGGTTTAGCGCCAACAGCTCGCAATATGGCGAATTCTTGGTGTTGCTCATCCACAGAGAGCATCATATACCCAACAAGACAAAAGGCGGCTGATGCCAGTGTGAACAGTGGCAAAAGCAAGATTGTTTGCCAAGATGAGGAAAGAAATGCCGTGTTCTGAGCAACTAAATCATTTAAGTCAAAGGCTTCTAAGTTTGAATCTGTAGCTTGAATTGTATTTCTTATCTGTGTAAGGGCTGTCTCGAGGTCTGCTGAGTCGGCTATCTTGACTATTAGCAGGTTAGGGCTTGAAATTTGTGTTACGTTCATCAGTTTCTGAATTGGGACATAAGTAACAAAGCCGTTGTTTATTGGGTCAATACAAACCCCTACGATGCGGAAAGTGGTGTTTTGGAGTTTTATGCTTTCAAGCAATGGGTCTGCGAGTACTACGTACTTGCTGGGATGTGGCGAGTATAGTTTTTGAGAAATAGAATCGCCAATAACCGCTTCCAAATCACCGCTATCACACAAAAATCTGCCCTTTACCGACCAGTCACTGGCAAGTTCTTCTGGATCAACGCCTATTACGATTGATTCGCCTTTTCGGCTGTCACCGACAGGTAAAGTGTTTTTGGTTTCTGGGTCAATAGTGAAGTTGCCAACCTCCTGGACATACTCAAACAATATTAGCCGTGAATCAACGAAATTCACAGTCGGCAAAGCATTCAATGTTTCTATTAGTGAGTTGGAGATGCCAAGGTTTGGGTCAGCATAGTTGAAAGCTCCTGTTTCATGGGCGCCTGAAAACTTTGTAAGTAACAGTTTGTACTGGGTTGCCATGCTACTATGCGCTATGGCGATTGTATTTTTATCCACGGTTTTTTGGACCCATGAAGTTGTGGTGTCATTGGCAACTATACCTCCACAAATTGAAACAGTGAGCAAAATAAAAACTATCGAAAGTAAAACCACAATTCTAATGCTTGCTGATTGACGACGAAACAGGCTTCTTAATGCGATGCGCCAAGTTATTCCCCGTCTTGAGAGAGGCTTGTGCTTGGTTGCTGTGGTTATGCCATAGTAATTTACAGGTGAAAGAGCACTTATTGCTGACATTCTTGATGCTTTTAGAATGGGGTTTAAGCCGAAGATAAGTGCAAGAGCAAAAAAAGCCGCAAATACTACTGGAGCAAACCAGAAGTTAGGCAAAGAGTAACCTGAAAAAACGAGATTAGCCATTGCAAAATCTGCTAGAAAGCCAAAAGCGATACCTAAAACGCACCCGAGAACAGTTATTGTTAAAAGTTCAGTCATAAAATAACCGCCCACAAGGCTGTTTGGGCAACCAGCAGCCTTAATTAAACCAAAATCACGGATTCTCTGCGCCATCATCAAAAAAACAATAAAGGAAGATAGTACTGCTCCGACTGCAAAAATCAAAACGCCGATGAATAGGAGGAATTGTTGAAAGATAGCAGCCAAACCCCATGTTAGTGTGCCTGTTGCCGAGGAGATACCTAAACCCAAACGACTACCAAAAAGCAAAAGAAACAGTGTAGATGCCACGCTTAATGTTAAAGTTACAAGTGTGAGGCTTGTTTGAAGCCTACGACGAAATAAATCGTTAAGTGAAAAATTAGCCCTAATGCTCATTCTCACTCGCCAATTTGCCATCTTCTAGACATAAAACTTGGTCTGCAAGCTTTCGGATTTGCTCATCATGCGTTGAAACAATAACTGTCTTGCCCTCGGACTTCAACAACTGAAGCACTTGCACAATTTTTTGAGCATTCTTTGCATCCAAATTACCCGTTGGCTCATCCGCTAAAATTAAATCAGGGTCATTTGCTAATGCCCTTGCAAATGCCACCCGTTGCTGTTCGCCGCCACTTAGTTGAGATGGGAAATGGTTTGCTCGATGCTCCAAACCAACTGTTTTTAGTAGTTCTTCAACGCTTTGCTGTATGTGTTTGGGCGGTTTTTGCGTCCATTCCATTGGAAAAGCCACGTTCTCGGCTACTGTTAAGGTTGATACAAGATTGTAGGCTTGAAACACAAAACCTACACAGTTACAGCGAAAATCAGAAAGGAAGTCCTCATCTTTATTTGTCAAGTCTTCACCTGCCACAAAAATTCGCCCCGCTGTTGCCCTGTCGAGTCCGCCGATAATGTTGAGCAACGTTGTTTTGCCTGAACCTGAAGGACCACATAGCACAACGAATTGTGCGTTAGGTATCTGCAAGTTTATGTCGTTTAGAACTTTGATTTTTGCGTCTCCTAAGGGATAGATTTTGCTGAGCTTTTCTGTTAGAACAATTAACTCGGCTTCTTTTTCAGTCATCTTTCTTATACCTGCATTGTCAGTAGCCAAGTTGTCTTTTAAGAAATAAAGTTTGAGGTACGTTCCTTTACTGCTACTGAGGCTCAACATAACAGTTTGCTATATTCAAGTTGCCGCGGTCGCGTTTGAGAATCCTGACTTTCTCTGGAACCTTACCCTTCTCCCAATCCACCCAGCTAATTTCTCTAAAGAGCCATCTCTTACCCAAATGTGCTGCAACTACTGCATGTTTATTTTCTTTGCCTGAAGGAATGAACTGGTCCAGAAACTGGAAGAGCTTATCAATTTGCGGCTTAGGAAAATATGCATAGTAGCTGGCGTTTTTCACTTCGAAAGCGTATAAGTGCTGGCCTCTGCGTGCCATGACATCTGGTAGCGGGTTGAGGCTGGGGTTGCTTACCGGCACGCGGACAGCATTGTAGCCGTTTTTCTGCAACAGTTTGACTAGTACGGTTTCACTGTAGAAGCCCCGTTTGCGCCAGCGTCTAAGTTTTATTTTATCAATTTCTTTCAACCAATCTGCCTCAAGTGTTTGCTATATTGCAAGTTTTGAGATAAAAATTGTTCCTCAAAACGCTGTAAAAAGTGTGTCTGGGAGATGCTTCAGTATACGACAAATTTGGTTGGTGAGAGTGGAGAGGGCTGGTGACGATAACAATTATGAGTAATACTGATACAACGATAATCACCAATAACGGAACAACCAACATTCAATCACTCAAAATATCGCCAGTTTAGACTACATCAAGCACATCAAAACAACCGCTAACCCCCAAAGGCACGAACTAGAACGCCCTCAAAAACACCCAAAAACACATAAAAACGATTAAGAAGACAACACAAATCCGCAATCTCCGTATACAGAAGCATCAACAAAACACACTTTTGAAAAGCTCCCTGAGAAGGAAACCAAAAGAGCCACTTGCCCGATAACGACTTAATGCGCTCAACAAAAAACCAAAGTTTCTCCAAAAATGCCAAAAACAAACTTGAGAGCTCGAAGGTTAACCGAAAAAACGGCATTTTGTTTCGCATGGAGATTTTCGACAGTACTTATATGAGGCTCCGATATTGCCCATTCCAAGTTCCTAAGAGACAGGCAAAAAAGCCCAATTTGAGGCGGTTTTGTACTTTTAAGCAATATTAGGGTGTTTAGTTTTGGATTCTGGAGTCAAAACTTCTGACAAATTTCAGATCAAATAGTTTCGTCACGAAACAGTGATAAATTGAATGTTTTGAATTAAAATAACCTTAAAATAAACCGATTTTATGAAAAAAAGCCAAACGATAACTCGTAAGTTAACATGCCCAACAACCACTATTTTAAACGCAGTCAGCAATACAGCCACTGAGTAATATTCGTCACAGGCCCACTATGATGCACAAGCAAATGCGCTTTAGCGACAGCTACTTTTTTAATGGTGTCCAAAGCTTACTGCTGAGGGATGTATTTACTGCTTATAATTTACAAAAATCCGTCTTTAACTGGTGAGGTGTAATGCGCTAATTAGAGAGAAGTTGGTGATGTGCTAATAGAAAAAGGAGCGGTAGGCAACCTACAAGTTACCTTTCTCTCCAACGCTCCTCCACAATATCAGACGGCACTCCGCCAGCGTTCACTTTCTCTTGGTAGCTAAAAGATTTCCAATCCGAGGGCAATTCTTCTTCAGGCATAAACTTCATGTTGTAGGGTCGCAGGTTCACTTGTTCTTCTAGCACTTTGTTTACGTATTCCTTGTTTGGCTCAAACACTATCAAAGGCTCAATTGACTCTGCCTTAATCGCGTCACGGATATCCTTTTTCTCGTACTTCTCCAACAGCTGGTTGCAGATGTTAAAGTGCTCTATTTCATCAGCCAAAAACTCAGCCCATATGTTTCTTATACGCTCGTTAGGCTCGGTCATCATGCAAGAATAGTAGTTGTAGGCTTCGCTTAGCTGAATTAGCGTAGCCATCTCTAGATGCGTAGCGTTAGGGTCACCGACAGCTTCATACTGCGAAACGTGTTGTTCCTCGATTTCTGCGATCTCAGCATACAGTTTCCGCGCCAGATCATCAGTCAAATTCGCCCCGTGGGTGCGGTAGTAGAGCATTGTCTGTTGCTCACCAGACACGATAGTGAAATAGTTCATCCAAGACTTTATCTGCGCTGAATCCTTGCCAAAATGCAAGCGCATCTCATCATCAGGGTGCCTGTGCTCAATGCTGGTTGGTCTGCCAGGTTTGATTTCTGTTTTGCCCTGAACAATGTTTTCTGCATCTTTGTTTTCAAGCATTTTCATGAGAAGGCTGTAGCGGTAGAGGTGGTCAAAATCTTCCAGCAACGCGAAATCTAGGGTTTGTCTAAAGTAATCGTTTGGTTCGTTCTTTGCAAGGTTAGCTGTTAAGTCCACTGCCACCTGCTCGTAGCCTATGGTGGTTTCCAGAATGCTCTGGTTGCCGGGATTGAGCCAGTCAACGGTTAATTGATGCTGCGAATCGGCTCTTCTAATAGCTGCCATTTTACGTTTAATTTCATCGTTCTCAATCATTCGTGCCATTGCATGAGAAGTTAAGACACTGTTGTTTTCGATGCCGTTCATCAAAATGACCCTTGTTCTTGTGTACGCATCAACCTTATCCTTGTCGTAAGGCGCTTTTACTACTGTGTTCCAGTTCCTAAACTGTTCTTCAATGGGCGTGCCTTTCTCTTCGAAGGGCTTGAAAACGTTGGGTTTTTCTCGGCGGATACCAGTCTGCACCATACTGCCTACTGCACTTTTAATTTTTTCCATCAGAAATCACTAAGGTATGGATAAAGAGTGAATTTATTATGAATTTGTGACTACAAAAAGGAGCCTACATGTTTAAAACGCTCAATACGCAGCAACAAAAAAGAGCCTGGAACCCCAAACACAGGCGCGTTGTATTTCGAAGCGTTAACAAACACCGTTTTTGGCTGGCTAGAAAACTTTTTTTGCAGTGCTAACGATTGATTAATCATGACAGATTTCAAAGTTGTAAACAAAACCTACCATTTTCGCACAAAGGGCGAAATAGACTTCATCGACCTGTCTGACCAACTTCAAGAAGAGGTGGCTCGCTCAAGCATCAAAAACGGCATTGTCCACGTGTTTGCCCCGCATGCAACGGGCGTGCTGATTTTAACAGAGAACGATTATGCCCTGCTAAACGACATTAAAGTTTTCCTCGAAGAATTAGCGCCAAGTCGCGGCTCTTATCAACATCCGTCGAATGCTCATTCGCATTTGCGGTCCATGATGCTACCGCCTGACAAAACCTTGCCTATCATCAATGGAAGGGTGGAGTTTGGTACGTGGCAGTCGTTGCTTTTTGTGGAGACTGATGTTTACGCGAGGCAGAGAACCCTGATTATCCAAATCATGGGCGAGCAATAGCACACACGCGTTCCCGAGCAGTTTTTCGCTTATCGTGCAACAGAGAAATTTCTGAACCCATTCTTTTTAATGATTTAATTATAAATTCGTAAGTACTAATTTAATTTTTTAACTGTTAATTGTGAAAAATTACAATTCGAGCTAATTTCGCATGGCTTGAAATACGGAGTTCTTAACGCTTGGAAGCCAAAAACCGCAAAATGATGAGTTGGGAGCGTTGAAAACGTGTTGAAATACAATCAATAAAGGGGAGAAATGGGCGTCGGCACCTATTTTGTTAGCTTGCAGGGTTTCGCGAGATGAAAAAATCAGCAGTTTCTTCCCTCTGCAGTGTTTTTAGGTCTGTTGTGTTGCATGTATATATAAGGTTCGTTCGTCTTCGAGAAAAGTTAGCCGCGCTCAGGCTTAATCTGCTTATTGGCGCCGCGGGGTCTCATGCGGGCTTTCTTTTTTTCTGCTGCCATCAAGGCAGGCTTTTTTTCTAACACGTCAGGTTCCGCTTCCTCTACAGGTAAGCTATCTACGGCGTCAGGGAAGTCTTCGGTGGTTGCTTGTTGTGCGCCGTGTTCAAGCATTGTTTTGATGGCGCGGTCTACGTCGCCTGGTTTAACGTTTATGCCTAAGGTTGCGTCCATAAGCACCACCGCCTCAAAACCAAGTTGCCGCGCGTCAAGAACTGTATAGAAAACGCAGTAATCGGTGGCTAAACCGCTTATGAAGAGACGCTTAACTCCCCGCATCTCCAGTTCTTTAGCTAGGGGTGTGCCGTCAAAAGCGGAGTACGCTTCATGTTTAGGATCTGTTGCTTTAGAAATAATCACTGTATTCTGGGGCAGTTTTAGGGTTGGGCTGAATTCTGCACCTTTAGTGTTTTGGACACAGTGAGGCGGCCAAGGACCACCCTGCGCTTTAAAGGACATGTGGTTTGGGGGATGCCAATCTCGAGACGCTAAAATGCTCGCGTTAGCTATCTCAAACCGTTTAATGTATTCGTTTATCACTGGGATGATTTGGTCGCCGTTAGCAACTGGCAAAGCACCGCCAGGTAAGAAATCAATTTGGATATCAGTCACTAAAAGGGCATCTGAATTGGTTAGAATGTATGTGGTTTTCAAGCAAGTCACACCTTTAAAATAACCTGTTTTGTTTTTTAAGACTATCTTCAATAGAAGATACTAGTATGGGATAAACTTTTTTGCCATTGGTGGTTCACGGAAAAGTAATTAAGCCGTCTTGCCTACTTTTGAAATGGTGAACAATATGACGGTGTTAGCGTATGTACTCTTTAAGGTAGCGTCAGGAACCGAGCGCGAAGTCGCTCAAAAACTCACCGAATTCGACGAAGTTTTGCAGGCGGACATTATTTTCGGCGAATATGACGTGATTGCCTTGTTGTCAACGAAGGATTTGGAGAAGTTGGAAGACTTTGTTTCGGATAGTATCAGAACAGTACCTAACGTACTTGTAACGTCAACCATGATTATCTCAAGGGAGTACAAGGGCAAAAAACAGAAAAAATAGCCGTCAACACTTTTTTGTGAATAGATATTCTTTTAGCCAAAGCCCTGCACAGTCACCTGCTTTTTTCATCATGCGGTATTCGCTTTCCGTAGCGCTACAGAACAGCAAAACAATGGAGAAATTGCACTTATTCTTTAACTTTCTTTTGTCAGTCATGGGCTTTTTTAACTTTTAAATGTAAAAAGTGAACATTCGATTATTTTTCGCTTTATATAAGCTACCAAAAAACAAAATCGCATACAAAACACCATTAAAAAAGTTCGCTATAACGTCAAATAAGCGGACAATGCACAATAAGGAAGCAATAAACAGAGCTTAAACGAGCAAAAGAGAGCAAAGGCAGACTAAAAATACTCATGTATGACACATTAAACCTGTTTTGACCTTTTTTATGCGGTATGGAGGGCTTCAGTTGATTGTTAAGCGTGTATGAATATATAAGGTTCGTTAATTTTCGATAATTCAGTGCCTTTTAGCCTGCCAAAAAGTACAAAACAAGATTTTCTGTGTTTGGGCGATGCTTTTGTATACACAGCAAGGATAGGCTTATCTTTAAACCAAACACAATACTAATCAGGCGTCACTATGCAAACAAAAAATAAAACTTACATAACAAGTCGTGACATGCGAGCTTTAGAAACTAACGCTGAGTACTTCAGCATAAGCCTACTTCAATTAATGGAAAATGCCGGACGCAACATAGCCCAAGAAATTACGTCTCGCTTCTCAAAAGAGAAGAAGGTTTTGATTTTTTGTGGTTTAGGAGGAAACGGGGGCGACGGGTTTGTTGCAGCAAGGCATCTGTTGGCAGCAGGCCACAATGTGGAGGTTGTTCTTGTTGGCAGGAGCCGAGACATTAGTCATGAAGCAGCGTTGAAAAACTTTGTTGCACTGCAAAGCTTGCAGGATAGTGTTCCAGTCTATGAAGTGACTGACAGCACGCTCATACCTAAAGTGACCGCGGATGTTGTTGTTGACGCTTTACTGGGCACAGGAACCAAAGGAAAACTTAAACCGCCAATCTCGCAAGTGGTGGAGTACATCAACTCACTAAAGGGGTTTAAAATTGCAGTAGATGTGCCAACAGGAATAGATTCAGATACTGGCGACGTTTTAGGCACTGCCGTAAAAGCGGATTTGACAGTAACGTTTCATAAGGCAAAGGCTGGATTGGAAAAAGCCAAAAAACACGTTGGCAAACTTGCTGTAGCGGACATTGGTTTGCCTACTGAGATGGAGCAGTTTGCTGGTCCAGGCGATGTTTTACTTGCTAAAAAACCGCGTGCCTCAACAGCTCACAAGGGCGACTTTGGGCGACTTCTCGTTGTCGGCGGAAGCGAAGTGTTCTCTGGTGCTCCAACACTGGTTTCGTTAGCTGCCCTGCGCACTGGTGTAGACATTGTTTATCTTGCTGCTCCTGAGAAGACGGCTTATTCGATTGCTTCGATGTCCCCTGACTTGATAACGATAAAGCTAGAGGACAACAATTTAAACCCGCACAACATTGAAACACTCAAGCCCTACTTGCGCTTGGTGGATGCTGTCGTTGTTGGTCCTGGCTTGGGTTTAAATTCTGAAACCACTAAATTCGTTGAGGCATTTGTTGGAGAGGTGGAGGCTGCTGGGAAGCCACTGCTTTTAGATGCTGATGGGCTTAAAGCGTATGCGAATTTCAAGCGAGCGTTAAAGGTTTCGCTTGTTTTGACTCCGCACGCGGGCGAATATGCCATATTAACTGGTGAAGCATTGCCTGAAAACCAAAAAGACCGCATCTCTGCAATACAGAAGACTGCAAAACAGCTTGGCGCTGTCATCTTGGTAAAGGGTAAAGTGGATATTGTTTGCGATTCAGAGAGGGCAAAGTTGAATTTCACAGGTAACCCAGGTATGACTGTTGGCGGAACAGGAGACGTTCTAAGCGGCATTGTCGGCGGTTTGCTTGCCCAAAATGGTGACGCGTTTGAAGCCGCTGTGGCTGGGGCGTTTGTTAATGGTGCGGCTGGTGATTTTGTAGCCAGCGAAATCGGTTTCCACATGGTTGCCACAGACATTCTTGAGTGGATTCCTAAAGTTTTGGATGACCCTATGTGCCATGTGAAGGTGCGCAAGCCAAGTGAGCACTGAACCTGAAGCACAGAAGCCGTCTTTTCCCGTCAGGATTGCTATATATCATGCAGCTCAGGATGACCCGAAGAAGAACACTGCACTTAGGCTGAGCCGTCGAGGATACGCTAGGATAGTAAATAAAATACGGTTTCTGCCAAAACGAGCTATAGTGTTAAATCCGTTTGGAGAAATCGCTTTTTCTCCTGCTGACCGCGAGCGAGTTGAGCAGTTTGGCTTGGTTGCGCTGGATTGCAGTTGGGAGCACGCTCAAAAGGTCCTGGGCAAACATGTACGTGGAACAAGCCGATGCTTGCCCGTCTTGATTGCAAGCAACCCTGTGAATTTTGGAAAGTTGACGAAGTTGACGACTGCTGAGGCGATTGCCGCTGCCTTGTACATTGTTAGGTTCAAGAAGGAGTCAGAGGAGCTTTTGTCGATTTTCACGTGGGGACACACCTTCTTTGAAGTCAATGGCATGTTGCTTGATAATTACGTGACTGCTAAGGATAGCGCAGAAATCGTGGAGATGCAAACTCGACTTTTGAAAGGCAAAAAGTGTGATTGAAACTGTGTTTTGTTGATGCTTTTGTATACGGCATCATGAAACCCTTATAATTAACCATGCAAAATGATGGTTAAGCGCAGTTATGGAGAATTGAAGTTTGGAAATTATTACCAATTTCTACTTGTTTTTAGCTTCAGTTCTGCTAATATCGCTCACTGGAGTTTTGATGCCTGGGCCGCTGTTCGCTGTTACGCTTGAGAAAGCATCGAAAAGCAAAATCGCGGGTGCCTTAATCGCAGTTGGGCACGGGATTGTGGAGTTTCCGTTGATGTTTCTGATTTTCTTTGTGCTCAGCCAATTTGAAATCCCAAGTCTTGTGCAGGTTGCAGTTGGATTAATTGGCGGCGCTTTGATGATTTTCATGGGCATACAAACTTTTAGAAACAGGCACAAACAAGAAACAGTAGCCATTAATGTGAAGCGTGAGTCGATTCTTGCAGGTGTTTACACGACAGCAGCAAACGCTGGTTTCATACTTTGGTGGCTAACCATCGGCACTACTCTGATTTTGAATGCTCAATTGTTTGGGCTTTTAGGGTTTTCCATCTTTGCAGGCGTGCATTGGCTGTGTGATTTCTCATGGTACACGGTGGCGGCTCTGCTGATTTTCAAGTCGCAACGCTTCTGGACACAGCGCACGAGAATAGGAATTACGCTTTTTTGCGTGGCGGTTTTCATTGGGTTTGGAGCGTACTTTATGGGTTCAGCGTTGTGGTCACTATTCGCATAGTTAAATAGACTGTTTAGGTAAAGGTTAATTTATGGAATTCAAAGTTGAAAACGCAACCCTGCAACTAGTCAAAGGTGACATAACCGATGTTGAAGCTGACGCCATAGTAAACGCGGCAAACTCTACACTTCTGGGCGGTGGAGGAGTAGACGGCGCGATACACCGCAAAGGTGGACCAAAAATCCTAGAAGAATGTAAACGAATAAGGGCTACATTATGGCCAGATGGACTGCCAACAGGAAAAGCAGTAATTACTTCAGGTGGCAACCTTAAAGCCAAGCATGTTATCCACACCGTTGGTCCCGTTTGGCTGGGAGGCTTTCATGTTGAAGCTGAACTCTTAAAGCAAGCCTACAGGAACTCACTAAAACTTGCAGTTTCTAATGGGCTTAGAACTGTTGCTTTTCCGTCGATCAGCACCGGAGCATACGAGTACCCCATTGAAGAAGCCAGCCTCATCGCTGTGAGAACAGTCAAAGATTTCTTGGAAAAAGAAGACAGGCTTGACAGGGTTATTTTTGTGCTGTTTTCTGAGCGAGACTTCCAAATCTACCAAAAAGCAGCTGAAAGCCTGTTTTAAAGAAGCATATATTTTTATCTATTGCAGTTGGTCGATTACTTGTTGATATTTTTTATCGGTGAAGTTCTGGTTAAACGTGATAAAGCTTGTTTGCATCTCGTTTTGCTCTTTCTCAGTGAAGTATGCCATTGAGGGGTAAAAGAAGTGTGCGTCTTCCTTTTCGATGTGTGCTGGGTAGAGTTTCACAAGAGTGTTTAGCAGGTCAAGAATGTGCGTTAGGGCTTCTTGTTTTCCCTCGATGTATTCCCCCTTGGCATTGTCGAGAGCAGTTACGGTGCGCCTAGCAACCCCATGCTCAATCATTAGCTCCATCATCACTTTTTGGTCTGTCTCGTTTAGGTTCCGCTGAGAGAGAGCTCTAAAGAGGATGCCTTCTTCTTTGCCATGGTGGAACCTGTCAGCGTATGTGCGGAAGAAATCCACAGCAGTGGCGAGATAATTTGGGTTTGCTGCCTTTGCCGCCTCTATCTGCCCAATTTCTTTTTTGATTTTTTCAACAGCTTGCAAAATCAGCTTGTGCTCGATAACCAACATATCAACAGGCAAAGCCAACGTTAATACTTCCCCAGTAGATAATGCATGACCGATTTTTATACCCTACGAACACCAACACATAAAAAACCGAAAATCACCGCACATTTCCAACACACTGCTTGTGCAAACCTCACAACTAACGCAAAACCCAAAACAAACCCAAAAACCAAAAAACAACCAACCACACAACCCACAAGTTGATGTTGTGAAGGGGAAGGGTCACACACAACAACTACTAAAGAAAAACAAGCCAACCAAAGGAAAACATAAAAATCCAAGACCAAAACTATCTATAAAAGCTAAAAAACAAACCCACGGTAAGGCTGCATGACAGAAAAACGAGACTACTACGAAGTCCTGGGCGTACAAAAAAACGCAACCAAAGACCAAATCAAAGACGCATACCGAAAACTAGCCCTAAAATACCATCCAGACCGCAACAAAGAACCAGGCGCAGAAGACAAATTCAAAGAAATCAGCGAAGCATACGCAGTCCTATCTGACGACCAAAAACGCCAACAATACGACACACTCGGACACGCAGGATTTGACCAACGATACACAAGCGAAGACATCTTCCGCGGAGCAGACTTCGACAGCATATTCCGCGACATGGGCTTCGGAGACCTCTTCCGCACCATATTCGGCGGTTCACCCTTCGGCGAATACCGCCAACAACGCAACCGCGGAGAAGATAT
Source organism: Candidatus Bathyarchaeota archaeon (assembly GCA_026014725.1). Classification (NCBI taxonomy): domain Archaea; kingdom Thermoproteati; phylum Candidatus Bathyarchaeota; species Candidatus Bathyarchaeota archaeon. The sequence continues at coordinate 219,585 of JAOZHV010000026.1, forward strand.
CGCATATGAACTCAAGATAACGCTGCAAGAAGCAGCCAAAGGCACCGAAAAAGAAATTGAAATTCCAAGAACCGAAAAATGCGAAGTCTGCAACGGCACAGGCGCAGCACCAGGCACCAACCCCAAAATGTGTCCCAAATGTCACGGAACAGGACACGTAGAAAACGTTAGCCAAAGCGCGTTTGGCATGTACATGCGTATGGTGTCAGCTTGTCCAACCTGCAAAGGAAAAGGGCAACTGATAGAAACACCCTGCACCAATTGTCGTGGGTCTGGACTGGTTAAGAAGCGCCGAAAAATCAGCGTTAAAGTTCCACCCGGCATTGATGAAGGTTACCAGCTTAGGCTTCGCGGTGAAGGCGAAATGGCGCCAAACGGCGGCGAAGCAGGCGACTTATACGTTATAGTGCATGTTCTGCCGCATCCGCAGTTTGTTCGGGAAGGCGATGACCTCTGGCACCTTGCCATGATTACTTATCCACAAGCCGCGTTAGGAGCGGAGATTTCTGTGCCAACCATAGACGGCGAAACTTCGCTTAAGATTCCCGCTGGAACTCAACCAGGCGAAGTGATTACTCTTAGGGGTAAGGGTATGCCTCGTTTTCGTGGTTACGGCAGAGGCGATTTGCTGGTTCGTGTGGGTGTTGAGGTCCCTAAGAAGTTGAGTAGCAAACAGAGGGCGCTTGTGGAGCAGTTGGCTAAAGAGCTTGGTTCTGAAGCGGGGAAGAAAAGCAAATTTTCCTTCTGATACAGCGTGCTTTCAAGCGTGGGAGCAGTAACATAAAACTTTTAAACGTAACTACACAAACTAGCAATTAAGCGAAGGGGTTAATTGAATGGTTAATTTAGATGTTGCATTAATCAATTTGATTGTGACAATAATCGTCAACATCATTTTTATTTCGCCAGTTCTGTGGATTTCTGGCAGGCTCTTAGTTGGCAAGGCAAAGGCAAAATTCACGGATGCGCTGTGGATTGTTGTTTTAGGCACAGTGATCAGCTCGATTTTCGGGTATTTCTTTCAAGGAATCATTGCTTCGCTGATACTGCTTGTGATTACTCTGGGTTTGGTGAAGCATTTCTTTGACTGCGGCTGGCTCAAAGCCTTAGCAATTGCCATAGTAGCGGCAGTAATTTACGTTGTGATAGCGTTGATTCTATGGCTGATCGGAATCGGTATAGGCTTGTTACCCATCGGAACAGGCTTCTTTAATATTTAAGCCTCAACCTTTTTCTTTTGCTTGAGAAAACAGCTAGCACTTGTGCTAAAAAGCTTTTATTGCTCTGCGGTAGACCTATCCCCCTATTTAAAGGCGGGATTTTCAAATGCTTTTTAGCTGAAAAAAGCGCCAATAGTGACCTACCCCCTATAGGTTTCTGCAATGAGTTTCTAATAGACGACAAATAGGTTGGTGAGCACTTGTCGACTGACTAAGATAGGGACCAGTGTAATGACCAGTTATGTTATTGTTTGGTTCCAGTAGTATACTTTACTATAGTTTCCAAGCAATGCCTCGATATATTCGGGTTCGTCATAGAATATGTCTAATTTTGAATCGAATTTTGCGGTTAGAGTTACCACGTCGTTGTAGATTTTTGGCGATAACTCATCAGCAGGGAAAAAGCCCCAAATGTTGTCGGTGGGGCTACGAAAGCCAAATCCGTAATCCTTAGGTACGATGTAGGCGACTTCTGGGTGGCGGGAGCCAAAACTTTCAGGGTTGGTGTGCATCGTGTTCCAAAACCTCTCCAAGGCATCAAAGTGGTCATCAGTTAACGTGCCGTAATCTGTGACATGGGGGTAACTGAAAACAATCGCGTACTTGGCTCCAGCACTGTAAGCCAACGCCAAATCAGCATAAAGCTCCTCACCGCTCTCAAGATAAGGCTCTTGCTCATACTTCCAAGTGACAATAACACCCCAATCTTTATCAAACGCTCGTGCTGCGCCCCGGCACAAGGCGATATGGCGCTCTCTGCTCTCGTTGCCTACAAACTCGGCGAAAATTGTGGTGTATTTGGCTTTGTAATCAAACCAGTATAGTGCGTAATCGGCAGTAAAAATTCTTGGCGCGAAATTAAGATAATAATCAGGAAAAACCGACAAATTACCGACGTAAACTTCAGCAATTTGGCTGTAACCCCAGCTCGGCGCTATCACCGTATTATTAATCAGTCGTGTTTCGTCGTCAAGCTGGTTACCGCCTGGTTCATCATACCTATAAACGCCCAAAAACTTGTCTCCATACTTCATGCTTGCCTCCGCTAACCACACTGAAGTATTATAATCGTACCTGTATAAGCTCGTAAACTGCACAATAAGATTCAAATCGGCAGCAACCACGTAGTCAGAAGCCTCATCTAACGCTGTTTTGTTAAACGTCAAACCGCTCAAGCCAATGATAAAAAGGTTAGTGTAATCCTTAACCTTATCAACCAAAAGCTTCACTTCAGCAACATCATTGCCATGGTCACCATAAGCATATTCTACGCCCACATAGAACTCCCTAAGTGACGCGCGTGAGCCCAAGAAATTAGCAGCAAAAAAAAGAGCCGCCACAACAAGCACAACAAGCACAATGCCAAATAAGATAACAAATTTACGGTTCAACAGGCTCACTTGCATAGATAAACAAAAACTAACATATTAAAAGGTTAACACTATAAAACACAAAGATACCCTGACAGTGTTGCCGACCAGTGTTAGCGGTACCTGCCAATCAGTTCGCCCTTAGCGAGAATGTGTCCTTGCATAGCCTTCTCTAAATCCTTCTTTTTTGAATTAGCGCTTATACCAAGCATTGTATCTAGTGCGTACACTCTAAAGGTATATCGGTGAGAGCCTGAAGGTGGACACGGCGGATAATAACCGTGTCCTCGGGCGGTATTTAGTCCTACCGTTCCTGGAACTGAGTCCTCAGCAATCTTGTTTGTTGATGGTGGAATATTCCAGACTACCCAATGGTCAAACATGCCCTCCACGGCATCAGGGTCTTCAAAAATTAATGCAAGGCTTTTTGTTCCCTCGGGAATGCCTTCAATGGTTAATGGTGGATTGATGCCTTCGCCATCGCAAGTGTATTTTTGGGGGATTCTTTTGTTGTGCTCGAACGCAGGGCTTTTAAGAACTAAAGCGCTCATTAGAATTACCTCTATTCAAATGTGTATTGTTTTGAAATAAAAACTTGATGCAAGGTTAAACTCGCTTAAGTTTTTAAGAACCCTCAAGCTTGTGCCTGCTTGCCCACAAGAGCCCAGACAAAACAAATGCAAACCCCAAATATTGCATATACATTAAAGGACTATCTGGACTGGTTGGGAAATAGTTGAAAAACGAATAGCCAATTAGCTTGTCTGGTTCAACTCTAAAAAGCAAATAGTCAGACAAAGAAAGTTGATGCGCATAATACATGTTAGTAATTATTGGAGCTACAAGCAGCAACAACCCAGCAAAAGCGACGGAGAAAAACAAAATCTTTCTCAGCCTATTTTGCGATTTAACCGTACGAAACAGGAAAACACTTTTGCTTGCCAGTGATGCGGCCAGCAGACTAAAGTAGGGCAAGGCTTGGTAATCGTACTTAACCGCGCTAGTGTAGGGCACTTTTAGGTTCAATACTACAGCCAGATACACGTTAACACTCAAAATAGACACTACGGTGATTAAGCAAGCGATGTCTAAGAGAAGCGTCTGTTTAGGCAAGTGCTTTCTAAACAGCAAACCGATGCTTAAAGAAAAAAGTGTTGCAGCAACAAAAAAGATTCCTAAACCATAATTAACCAGAAAATCCCAAACGAACGTGGGCGTTGGAGCAATTTCTGGGGCATTTAGGTAAGTGAAGTCGCCGTGTGTCACCATGTAGAGAAGGTCTTTGCCTAATGTTATTTGGTACCACAAAAAAGAAGAGTACACAGCGGGGAACGCGAAAATGCCCAATTGCGTGAGTATTTGTTTTGTGTTTCTGGGTCTGTGGTGAAGGTACAGGAGCAACAGCGGAATCAACACGAAGACGGCATATAGTTTTGTGAGGAGTGCAAGTGCGAAGAATATGCCTGCGATGGCTGTCAGTTTGAGTGAATCTTTACGGATGGCAAAGATTCCAAAGTATAGGGCAAGCAGGCTAAAGAATAGGCATTGCGCATCAATGAGGAAACTGCGGGTGAGGATTAGGTGCCATGGTGCCAAACCGAAGAGTGCAGCCGCAAACAAACCTGTTGTTTTATCGTATGTTTCTTTGCCTATTTTGTAAATGAGAACTGTGCAACCGAGCCCGAAAAGAGTTATCAAAGCAACACCATTTTCGACTGATAAACCGAAAATTTTGAACACCAACCCTGAAATATAGAAACCTAATGGCGGTTCGTCAATTATGTTGGGGATACTGTAGGCATATGGCATACCCCAATTTACCACACCTGAAGCGGCAGCATATTCGAGTCGAGTGTCACCGTTGCGAAATGGGCTAATCGTAAACGAGACCAGTGCAACACCGATTAGAATGCCTATTAGGGCGTAGTGTTCGCTTAGCAATGTTCTTAGTTTATGTTCACTAATCATGTTGGCTCAATTTGGCGTGTTTATGTTTCGTTAAGAATGGCGGTTAAGCTCTTAAATTTTTGTCAAAATAAACACTTATACATTTCATAATTAATTAATACAATATTAAAAGACATATGAATCGCTATTGAAACAATTTAGTTTAAATTATAACTAATTAAAAATAAATTATAAACACGTATTGTTAATAAACAAGTCTTATTAATTTTCATTCTTAATTTGAACATTGTAGACTTTAAATGTCAAGCCTTGAAGAAGAAAAGTTCGATGGAATCTTTATAGACACTTCCACGAAAGAGCCACTCGATAAAGAAGGCTTACTTAACCTCCTCAAGATGCACAGAGTAAAAACAAGTTCTGTTGAAAACTCTAACGTCACAATCGAAAATGTCATCCCAACTTTAAGGAAGGCCAAAGTTAAGATACCTGAAACTTTCTTTAAGGATTTAGCTTCAAGGCTGGGGTTCTTTTTTGTAGATTACTTTCATGTGCAAAAAGTATATCAAAAAGAGAATAGAAGAAAGCTGATCACAGTTTTACCTTACGCGGTAATAAGCAAATACAAAGTCATCCCCCTAGAAGTAAACGGCACAGTTGTTGACTTAGCCGTCGACAACCCTTTAGACAAGCGCGTCATGTTTACAATAAAATGTCTGTTTAGCTCTTGGACAATTAACCTTCGTGTGGTCTCCTCTAAAGCTATCGACTGGGCAATTGATAGTATTTACAGTCAAATTCACAAACAAGCGGCAATGCTTGATTTGTATAATCGAACACCCAGTCAGTCAGCCTATAAGGTACTTTATCCCAACCAAAAAATTTTCGTCTTGACTGTGGCATTAATAATTACCGTCTGTGCAGTTCTAAATTCGGCAATAACCGCTATTGTCCTGTTGTCAGCAATCAGTGTCGCTTACTTTATAGTTAACCCGATAAAAATTTACATTTCCATCAGAGGCTTTCGAGGAGCAAGAGTACCAGCAACAATCTCCAAGGCTAACTTGCTACAAATTCCAGATTCAGGTCTTCCAGTTTACACAGTTTTAATCCCTGTTTTTCATGAGGCAAGCGTGCTTGCTCAAAACTTACGCAATATTTACCGCTTGAATTATCCGAGGGATAAACTGGACATAAAAATTCTCATGGAAGAAAAAGATGATGAAACAATTCATGAAGCCAAGCTCTTGGGACTCTTTGGTTCGCCCAAAAAGACGGTAAAGGGTATTCCAAGCGATGAGTACACTGAATTTCTAAAGGTGTTTGACCCCATAATTATCCCAACAGCACAGGTAACAACTAAGCCTCGGGCATGCAACTATGGGTTACTTCGTGCAAAAGGTGAACTTTGTGTAATTTATGATGCCGAGGATAACCCTGACCCTGACCAGCTTAAAAAAGCCGCAATAGCATTTCAGCGTTCATCTGAAGATGTTGTGTGTCTCCAGTCTAAGCTTAACTTCTACAATGCTGATGAAAATTTGCTAACGAAATGGTTCTCGATTGAATATGCCAGTTGGTATGAGTTCTACCTGCAAGGGCTAGATTGGATTGATGCACCTATCCCGTTGGGTGGCACAAGTAATCATTTCCGTAAAAAAGGGCTTGACGAACTGGGCAGATGGGACCCCTACAATGTCACTGAAGATGCCGACATAGGCATCAGACTAGCTAGAAGAAAGCTAAAGACTGAAATGATTGAAACTTACACTTACGAAGAGGCCCCTGTGAATGTTAAAAGCTGGGTTGTCCAAAGGTCCCGATGGTTCAAGGGGCATGTTCAAACCTATCTTGTGCACATGCGTAATCCCAAACAACTCTTTGATGACTTAGGCTTTGCAAAATTCTTCAAATTCCAGCTTACTTTCGGAACAAGCATTTTCATCCCCATCATTAACCCAATACTGTGGATGTTGCTAGGCGTTACTGTGGTTTTACCTTCTGCGTTCGGCTGGCTTATTCCAAGCTATTTGCAACCCCTTTGTCTCTTTAACCTTATAGTGGGCAATCTCTCGTACATTGCAGTCTACATTTTAGCGTGTTTCAAACTTAAGAAGTACCAGTATGTACCATATGCATTGCTTATGCCGCTGTATTGGGCTCTTTTGAGCGCTGCCAGCTGGAGGGGACTAATCCAGTTAATAAAAAAGCCGTTCTATTGGGATAAAACGAGCCACGGTATCTCAAAAGTGAGCCAAACAACCTAATTTCCTTAAAACTCAAAAACCAGTTTTCAGGATTCTTGTTTGTTGTATGAATCATGAAAACAAAGAAAAGAGGAAGGTTGATTTTGGTTTTTGCAGGTTTGTTTAGCGTTTCCTGAGCACTAGGATGATGATTGCTAGTCCGATTACTACGACCGCTATGATGATTCCAGCTGTTGCAGGTAAAAAGTACAAGTCAGCCATCGATTCTTTTATCGGCATTGCTGTAGGAGCAGGCGTTGGTGCATCTTCCACTCCTATGTGGGTTACCGCATAAGAACCATAATAGGACTCAGAGCCTTGGAACGTCGCAATTATAGTGTATGCACCTGGAACTTCAGGAGTGAACATCAACTTGTAAGAGCCGCTAGCATCGCTTGTCGTTGTGCCAACATCGTAGACGTTGTTGTTCGGGTCAAGCACAGTTATGACAACCTTAACACCTGTCGCGTTTGTAGGCTTAATCTGCTGCATGTAGGCGTATTCCATCCATGCTTCCATGCTATCCTCAGATACAGCTGGAAGGCCCTCTGGAAAGCGTGTTGTGATAATGTCCTGTGTCGTGCCGCCAGATGTGTCCATGACCGTACCCTCAACGAGTACGCTGTGGCCATGTACCGCTACCTTCGGAGATACTGAAACTTTGGTGACGGTTGGTCCCTTGCCGAAGCTATATATCTGGTTGTCAAAGCTGTTCCATGAAATCAAGTAGCCGTCGCCTACAGGAGCACAAGTTGTACTGCTGTACTGTAATATTTTCCATACTAGACTTCCATCAGTGCAGTTTATAGCAAGTCGATAGCTTGGATGTAATGGTGGGGTGTACATGATGCCTTCGGAGAGGAATAGTTTTCCATCTGTAATAGTATGTCGATTGTAGCCGAAAATTGGATAGCTTTCAAAAGGAGTGTCATATCCAGCGTCTCCAGCATAGAATGTCCACGCGACCTTTCCTGTTTCAAGGTCGATGGCATTTACGTAGCCGCCGAGGTCAAAGACGTAGACTTTGCCGTAAGCAATTTCACCGTCACGCCAAACAGCACTGTCGCCGCCTCCTTTCAGTTGAACTGGACCCCATTTCATTTGACCGGTTTGTAGACTATAGCCCCACGCTAAATTCCTGTCCTTGTTGTGCATAACATAGTAGCCTTCGCGCGCGCATAGTACACTTGTGTCTTCATATGCGGGTAGTGTTTGGTTTAATGGTCCCCACAGTTTAGCGCCTGTCTTTGCATCGTAGCCTGCGACGTATTGATAGCCCATAGTGGTTCCTTGCCACGAAACCGCGTTGGGTACTTGACGCATAAGTATTACTTCAGGGGTTACTGCAGAAATGCTGAGACTGATGGTGTCACCGTTGAATGTGGTTGGAAGTGGCGTTTTCCATGTTGTCATGCGGGGATCAGAGCCGTTAATGTTACCGCTTACGCGAACGAATGTGCCTGTGGATATCAAGTTGGTGTAGTTGTACATGCACAGATTACCACCAGAAACGTAGTAGCCGACTACTGCTCCCCCAAGATTTGCATCATAATCAATTACCCTGCTTGCACTAATAGTATTAGTAACGTTTGCCAAAAAGTTTCCAGTATATGCATCGTATATTCCCATCCAGTTCGCTGCAGAGGAGAAGGCCCCGCCGGCTCCCGGCGAACTATATAGGAATGCATTTGATCCGAACTCCTGATAGTTATTGTAGTTTACTATTTGGCCCCATGCAATTGTCTCGATGCCTGATTTACCCGCAGGTTTGTCCCACAGTACTTTTCCTGTGTGAACGTCTATGGCTCTCCAGCCTAACAAGTTAGAACCTGGACTGCCGTCATATACATTGTGATAGAGTATTCCGTTGAGGATGCATATTGGGTGGAAGTACGTTTGAATTAGTGAGACCGAACTGTACGCAGTGGATGAATCGCTTTCGATGGGTGATCCTGGTTGGCCTCCGAATTGGGTTGCTTTCGTCCACACGATATGGGCAGAGTTTGGTGCTGTACCAAATGGCCTGACGTTTCCGCTAGCATCGTATGCCCCTTGACTGGCTAATCCAAACCAGTTAGACCCTATTTCTCCCCAGTTCCAGTTAGTTGCATATATTGGGCGCGTCCAGAATTCAGTTGGAAGAGGAGGAGTCTGATATATTGGTCCCACTGCCTCTTCCTTTACTGTCAGAGTCTTTATGTTGCTTTCAGATGGCAACATTTTACTGCCAATCAGTTGTCGGTTATTGGTTCCGATGGTGGTGGGATTAAGTGGATTAGTTCCTGTTAATACTTGCCCAGGGTAAAAGGCTTGCAGAGTGTAATTGCCGACTTTATCGGGTGTAAAGGTAAAGGTTACACCTGCAGCTTGGCTTGCAAGGTATGGTCCATGAGTGGTTTTATGTCCGTCTGGGTCTATTATTTCGAGGGTTACGTCTTCATAGAGATCGCCTGTGGCACCCGAACTTGTGGGTGGGGGTTTACTGAAAGTGATGCCGACATAAACGGTTTGGCCAACGCCTACGGGGTTAGGTGAAGCGGTTACAAATAAGAAGGTTGGCATATCAATTGCCTGTGCGACGTTAATTTGAGTGGCAAGAATAGTTGTTGCAAACAATGTCAACAGCAGAATTAAAGCAATAGTTTTTGAAAGTTTGGTTTTTTTATTCATTTATTTCATCTTCTTTAGTCTATAACAATATAGACGCTCTTTGTTCCTAAGATAGCGCTAATATAATCTTGTCTTAACCTTGTAATAATACAGAAAACGCTAAATTTGTAAACGTAGATAATAACCTTGGCGAGAGGGGGGCAACATCTTGCCTAAAGATGCGGATGTTAACTTATTAGAAAGGATTGGGTTGACGCGCGCTCAAGCACATGTATATCTAACACTTGGTAGAATAGGGAGCGCAGACGCTCTTACAATTTCGCGGCAGACAAAGATTCCACGAACTGAGACGTATAGAATACTTGACGAGTTAGAAGAGACAGGCTTAGTTGAGAAGCATTTGGCTGTTCCCTACCTTTATGCAGCTACACCGATAAGATCAGGGACAGAATCACTTCTGATAAGGAAGTATGACGAATATCAGCGGAATCTACGAGAATTAGATAAGTTCTTAGCTAGTTATGAAAAAATCGAAAAAAAGCAAGATGCAATTCAACCTAAAATCACAGTAAGTAAAGGCAAACAGAAATTGCTTAGTGTATTGAAATACAGTATGGATAATGCTTTGAGCACAGTCGTTTTTGTGTCTCCTATGAAAAGATGGCTACTGATTTATGAAAATTGCCAAGATAATATTAAAAAATCGCTAGAAAGGGGAGTTATTTGGCGCGGGTTATTAGAAACAAATGATAATGGTAATAATGATTTGGATAATATACCTGCGCTGCAACAGCGAACCAATTTGGAATTGAGAATGGTCAGAACTATATCTGGAAAGAACTTTGCAGTGTTTGATAAGAGAGAGGTAGCTTTCAACTACTCTCCCGGAAGACCCTTAAACGAGGCAGTGACTCTATGGACCAACCACTCGAATTTGGTGGCTATTTTCGAAGAGCATTTTGAGACCCTATGGAAAAGAGCAGAGCACCTAATAATTGCTTGAAAAACTACAAGTTTTGAAGCACTTGTGAGGAAGAACTTAACGCGCAAAAAACCACCGATACCTCTAATATAAAGCAAGTATGCTCAGCGTCAACAATAGTACATGACTAAGTATAACCAAAAAGCACATAAATATCAGCGCAGTCTATCAAAACGGCGACTCATCATCAGGGGTGCGCATCACCCAAATGGTGGTCGTAGTCCAATAGGAAACCATGGAAAGGCGGTCGTAGTCTAGTTTGGTCTAGGACATCAGCCTGCCACGCTGACGACCCGGGTTCAAATCTCGGCGACCGCACCACTAAATTTTACCCACCTTTTTGATTAACATTTTTAGGTTAGGCATTTAAGGATGCAGTGCATTAAGCAAACCCATAACATTAGTGATTTAACATGCCGTATGACAGGGAAGCACTCGAAAAATTCCGCCAATCAGGCAAAATCCTGCGGGAAACACGCGAAGAAATGAGATGCATCGTCGAGGAAAACATGCTTGCCATAGACATTTGCGAAAAAATAGAAGGGCTTATCCGCAAAAAAGGTGGCAAACCAGCGTTTCCCGTCAACGTCAGCATCAATGAGGTTGCGGCGCATTATACTTCACCGCCCGATGACACTTTGCGGATTCCTGAAGGCTCCACTGTTAAAGTGGATTTAGGAGTTCACATCGATGGCTACGTGACAGATACGGCATTCACGGTTAGCTTTAACGCTGAAGGCAGAGCCATGGCAACAACCGCTGAGTATGCATTGCAAACTGCAATTGATAACATTCATGGCGGTATGACGCTGGGTAAAATCGGCGGTTTAATCGAGAATGCTGTTAGAAACCGCGGTTACAAACCCATAAATAACTTAACAGGGCACTCAGTTGGCAGGTACCTCATTCACGCGGGCACATCCATCCCAAATGTGTCACAAGTATCCCTTACCAAAGTTCATACAGGTGAAATCTATGCCATAGAACCCTTCGTCACCCTGCCAGACGCCGTCGCGCATGTTGATGACAGCCCAGTAACAACCATTTACCGCTTGGTTAAAGCTAAATCAACTAAGAGTTTGTCTGCAAAAAAACTACTCAAACACATTGAAACTAACTTTAGAACATTGCCCTTTGCTGAGCGCTGGCTCGTTGGCGTTGTGCCCCAAGAGTTGCATAAAGCGGCGTTTAAGGAATTGCTTGCTTCAAAATCAGTTATGAGCTATCCTGTTTTTGTTGAGGTTAGCAAAAAGCCTGTGGCACAAGCTGAACACACAATATTGATAAAGGATGATGGGTGTGAAGTGCTGACCTAAAAAGAATAGGTTTTTTCTTTTTCTTTAACTTCTTTGTAGATGGCAGTAATCATCTGCTTTGTTTCTGGGCACTTCTGGCATGGTTCCAACTCTTTAAAGACGTAGTCGCCGCGTTGGAATTCACGGACATTTTTTGTACCGCACTTTTTACATTCAATTGTAGTCATGACTTTAGGAATCTCGATTTTCATTTCGGAAGCCTGCCTTTTTGATTGATAGAACGTGAGTACGGACATGACTATGGCAATTAAGCCGATGGCAGAGAGTATGGCTGCGGCGAAGATATCGCCTGTGAGGTAGGCGTTGCTTGCGAGGAGCAGTGCTGCTATAGAGAGACCTATGACGACGATTACTATTAGCGTCACCATGTTTGAGATTTTTGCGGTTTGAGGTGAAGTTTGGTTTTCCTTTTGCGCCATGATATTTCGCCTCATCACTGCCCCACTCCTATAGAGTTGCCTACGCCAACGATTATGACTTTGTCTCCCTCTTTGGTACGTTCCAGTATAACAGATTTAACACGGTCAATGACTTTATCGGCTGCATCATTGATTTCTTTGCGCATCGGTGAAACCGCGTCACCAATGTCTTCTTTAACTATGACAGCGTTAATTGGAATATGATATTTTGTTAACTTTTCTTCTATTTTATACTGGTCCACGCCAGGTCCCCCAATTGCTGCGCCGATGCCTTCAGAGACTTCACCGACGGTCTCGCCTTCCAGTTTCAAACCAGCGTCAATCATTATGACGTTTGCGATTTTTCCCTCGTTTTCTTCAATGACTGCTTCAACAGCGTCTCCTGGTTTGCCAACGTTCCCGCCTGGGCCTTCAGCTTTTATGACAATGGCTGTTCGCCCTTCGATTGGAACAGTCGCCATAACGCAGTCTTTAGGGAGTGCGCGTATTTCATACCCGTGCATAAGTTTTGAGGCTACAAGTGGTCCGACACCGTCGCCGATTGGTTGCCCATATGCGAATGCTTTGAGTGCACTTGCGTATGCTTCAGCTTCTTTCATTACCAGGGGGAGGATCATTTGTAGTTGCATGATGACGTAGAGGCTGAGGGTTTTTTTGCCTTGTATATAATAGTGGCGAACAACCTTGTAGATGAAGTGAAGCGCCATAGCTGCTTCAAGCGTATTTTCCAGATTGTTTATTTGAACTGGGTCGCTTGCAGGTGCCATGAGTTTGACTTCATCTTTTAGTCGTTCATCTCTAACGTCTAGGATGTGGTCAAGTTTGTAAACGATTCCTGAGGGATCCATGCTTTGTGGACTAATTGTGAAATAGTCCAGGTAGCGGTCAACTCGTGCTGATGGGTCAGTGGTTGGTTTACCTATTTCTTTTATGGCTTCTATAGTGATTTTTCTGCCTTCATCCTTGATAAATCGTAGTTTGTGCAGGGAATTTTCTACTTCTCGAACCATAACCCACATTTGGATTCTTTGACCGTAGAAGATGAATACTATGAAGAATAGGTACATGACTAAGCTTAGCATCTGCGTTATTGAGTCGCTTCCTGGGATAAGGCTCACTTTTAAACACCACTTCTTTTTCAAAACTATTAATGGTCATTTATAAGGCTATGCTAACTATCTCTTGAATTGTGAATATTAATAGGCTGCCAGCTTTCCCAGGTTCGCGGGGCCTAAGACCACACTACAGCTGGAAACGGAGCACGGTTTAACTTCTGAGTTCGGAATGGGATCAGGTGGAACCCGTGCCCTTTGACCGGCAAACCCAGCATTACTGATGTTCTTTCCTTTATTAACTTTTAGTTTTTTGCGTGTTTTTTGGTTGGAGGAGTAAGTGCTTTTGAGGTTTGTAATGTGTTGTTATTGTTTTCAGCAAGAAGGCAAGGCGAATTTTTTGATGCTGTTGCGGTACAGTCACAAATTCTTAAAAGCAGTTAACCTTAACATGCTGTAGCATGAAACAACTTGGTTTAGGGAGGTGTAATTTGTGCCAGAAACATCAATTAATATAACAGAGAAGCTCCAGCAGATGGGTCAAACTGCTCAGGAATACAAAGAGGCAATTATTAATCAGTTCAAGGACATGGAAGTAGAAGTTAAGGATTGGAATTTTTCTGTGGGAAAAACAGGCGAGGAGTACACTGTTGAGGTTAACCTTAAGATTGGCATACGGTCTAAGAAGCCTTAAACAGTGATACAAAGCTTTCTTTTCTTTAGTTCGGTGATTTTTTAGAAGCTTGTTTGGTTCCAATAGTAAATTTTGGGATATTTGCCTTGTATGGGTAATGTTGCGTCTTCATAGATGATGTCTAAACGTGAACCGTATTGTTCCAGCAGTTTGTTTAGGTTTTCCCATATTAAGGCTGATTTCTCGTCTGGACCCCAAAAACCCCAAATCTTGTCATCTTCATGTCTCATTGCCCAACCATAATCCTTAGGCAAGACCAGTACTGCTTGCGCTTTAACTGCGTTCGGAGTTGAGCGGGTTATGTCTTGTGTCCAGAACTTTTCTAATGCATCAAAGTGCTCTTGTGTCATGGTGCCGTAAGGGTTGCCGGTAGCGTTATCGAAAGCTAAATCGAAGATTAGTATGTATTTTGCTCCTGCGTTGTAGACCGTTTTCAATTGGTTGTAGATGTTTTCGCCTGTGTCTAAATATGGAGGTTCATAATACTTCCAAGTTATGATTGCACCCCAATCTTTGTTTTGCATGGTTGCTGCTCCGCGAATCTGTGCGATGTCTTGGTCTAGGCTATGATTCCACCCGACTTGCGCAAGAACAGTGTCGTATCCTCCGAGATAGTCATACCAGAAGAGTGCGTAATCTGAAGTGAAAGTTCTTATCGTGTTATTTTTCAATTGGATATGTCCAGGATTATTTTCTACGAGATGGTTAAACCATTTGGCTTCTCGTGTGTAGTTTTGTGGGTTTGTATTGTTTTCTTTTTGTAGTTCTTTGTAGATTTCTTTAAGGGTACCTGATAAGTGGTTCTTGTTCTGTTCAAAGAATTCTGTCCAATTATAATCCGTGTGAATACCTGCTGGTTCGTCATCAAAGTATGCGCCTAAGAACTTGTCGCCGTAAGCGCTCTTGCAGAAGTTGAAGAATTGCATGCGCCTACTCCAGTCAAATCTGTCCCATGAACCCATGTTCACTATAATGTTTAACCCTGCGTCTACTGCGTAGTCGCAGAGTTCTCGAGACGCGGTTTCGTTTAGGCTGATGCGGTTCACGCCTGAATCTAGAATAAAGAGGTTGGTGTATGCTTTTGTTTTGTCGATGATGAGTTTGGCTTGAGTTGTGCTGTTGCCTCCGTATGCAACTCCTACGTATACTGGGTCGCTTTGTTGTGGGTTGTTGCTTGTGTATGAAACGAGCAGGGAGGTTGATGCTGCAAGTATGATGATAACTAGTGTTAATGTTAAGATGCGTGCCCGTTTCATTTGTTTTTATGCTCTCCTGTTAGATGGTGCGCTTTTTTGCTCCCTTTTTTTATGTCAAATAGTGGGTTTGAGTGAATATTAATTGTTCTATGTTGCGTGTTTTGTGTTGTTGGGGTTTTTGTACCAAAACAGATAAAAACTTGGTTTCGCATCCATCACAGCGAACCAAACAGAAGGATAACAAATATGCCATCTGAAATTACTGATGTTGAAAAGTTTGTGGCGATGAGTGCCAAAGCAAAAAGATGCCAAGTAAAACGGCTAAAAGACACTGTTAAGCTAAAGCTTCGCACACCAAGCCACCTCTACACGCTCAAGATTGAGCCTTTGAGAGCTGACGAGATTATTAAGAAGTTGCAGTGCGAGATTAAGGAAGAATAAAACGCTTTTTTTCTTATCAATAGTCTGTTGATAACGCGATTTTTTTCTATAGCCCCTTATAAATACTAATAATTGGTGCTACGTGTGTGAAGGGTCAGTTGGGTAGGCGCTGTATATACGCAGCTTTGTTGCTCTGCCGCAGACCTACCCCCTATATAAAGCGGTTCGTGCGGTGGGTGGTTGTGGCGGTTTTACTACGACCATCAAGGAGCTAACTATCGCGGTACTTGGGAGTTTTACTACGACCAACCCATGAGAGCAACAGCAACCGCAATGGTCGTAGTAACGGATGGTCGCAGTAAATCAACATGCTAATGGCTTGAAAAAGCGCCAATAGCACCTACCCCCTATAGGTTTCTGCAATGAGTTTCTAATAGGCGGCAAATAGGCAACCTACCCCTCTATAGTTTCAACATAGAACCACGAATAGGCTCTAAATATGCTCACGTAACCTACTGCAGGATTCAACATAGAACCCTAACAGGAAACAAATATCCTGACCAATTATTGTTGCAACTTTTACGTGATATGGATTTTAGTTTTGTAGATTGTAACGAAAGTGTTTGCTGGTGACCCTTTGTCGTTTTTTGTCTACACTAAAGGTTTTAATTCTATCCATGGCTTTTAGTTTTGGTGTTTTAGTGCAGTACCGTTCTTTTGGGAAACTTGACTGGAAAGTTTCCGCACTGGGCTTTGGTACTATGCGCTTGCCAATAATTGGTAATAACCAAGCCAATGTCAACGAAGCAGAAGCTATAGCCTTAATCAGGTATGCTGTTGATGAAGGTGTAAATTATGTTGATTCAGCTTTCACTTACCACGACGGTAACAGTGAAATAGTCATCGGTAAGGCATTGGCAGGCAAATATAGAGGCAAAGCGAAAATTGCAACCAAAATACCTGTGTTTTCAGTTAATCGCAGAGAGGATTTGGACAGAATTTTAAACCTGCAGATGAAGCGACTGAACACTGATTTCATCGATTTTTACCTATTCCACAGCCTAACGAAAACTTTATGGAGTAAAGTGCTCAAGTTGGAAATGCTCGAGTGGGCAGAGCAGCAAGTGAAAAAAGGCAGACTTGGCTATTTAGGATTCAGCTTCCATGATGAGTTGGAAGTTTTCAAAGAAATAGTTGATAGTTATGATAATTGGACTTTGTCTCAGATACAGTACAACTACTTAGACGAGAACTATCAAGCAGGAAGAAGAGGCTTGAAATACGCTGCGTCAAAGGGCTTGGCTGTCGTGGTAATGGAGCCTCTTGCTGGAGGCTTGTTGGCTGTTAATCCACCAGTTGAAATCCAAGAAGAATGGCAAAAAGCTGACGTAAAACGGTCTGCACCTGATTGGGCTTTGCAATGGGTTTGGAATCACCCAGAAGTCTCAGTAGCATTAAGCGGTATGAATACGATGCAACATGTTAAAGAAAACCTGCAGAGCGCATGCCACTCGGGTCCAAACACATTAAACCAAAACGAAATTGCACTACTGTCCAAGTCGCGGAAGCTTTACCTCAAACAAGGATACATCGGTTGTACAAAATGCTACTACTGTATCCAATGCCCTCAAAGCATAGACATTCCATTAACTTTAGCATTCCTAAACGTGTATTCGACTAAACGGAGCGAGACGCAAGCGCAAAGTAAAATAAAGCAAGAATACGCTAAGAATGTACCACCCGAAAAGAGGGCAAGCAACTGTCTACATTGCGGTCAATGCGAAGCAATCTGCCCCCAGCATTTGCCCGTTCGCAAACTGCTCTATGAAGCCGCTTTATGTTTAGAATGATTTGAAGCAACTCAGCATTATCTGATTAGAGTTTGACTATTTGAGCGTGCGGAATGCCTTCTATCTTTAGAACTGCCTCAGGGTGCACGTATCCTTCTTTCATTGCTTTTTCAACACAGTTCTTGCCGACAAGGTTAACTATGGTTGAATTGCCGATGAGCCCAACAGCTTCTTCAACGCTTGCTTTTCTACCCTTATAGAACTCGTCTTTTATATGGAAGACAATCTTGCCTTCCCGCAATGTTTTACCCAACAGGTCGCAGTCGCAAATCGCTAAGACCACGTTTTCACCGATTTTTTTGAGATTAAGGTAAACTTCCAACACCGACGCTCTCACAATTGTTTTATAGCTGATTTTGCCCCACAAGCGTTGCATACCAAGAAAGACAAGCGTTTTTCTTTAACTACACGCGTATCGGGACGCTTGCAAACAGGACAAGTAACATAACTCTCTAAATATCGCTGTAGTAACCTCTCAAAACTTTCCCGCTGGAACTTGCCTTGAAAAATGGCTCGTGAATCCTGAAATGTAGCGGCGGTAGCCATTTCTCTGGTCAAAAACTTTAAAACATGTTGTGGATCACGGTCTAAGGCGTCAGCTAGTTCCTTAAAGTTTGAAATTATAGTTCGCATGCCGACAGTATTTACAAGCAATCGTGGGAGTTCTAACCGCTCACGTTTCTCAGAAACCTCAGGCATCTGAGCACAGGCACGCTTGAGTAATTCATCATAGTTAAACGTCATTGTTTCAACTCACCCAAACATGGTAGTAGCATATATTTAAAATTATTACAGAAAAAACAGAATTAATATGATTGCCATTTTTATGGTAAATCAATATAAATTCGAAAGACAACAACCATAACATTAACTGACTCAATTGAGGTAGACTCGTGACCGAGCAACAGAAAACCAATCAGATAGCAAATATTAACCAGCAGATAAAAAAATTAAGAGAGCAAATCAGCGAAGCTAATGCTGAAATCAAAAAAATCGTTGAAAAAAGAGACAAGTTGCATGAGAAAATCAGAAACACAAGGCAAGAAATTAACCAACTAAAGGCTGAACGCGATGACTTAAACCAGAAGGTAAAGCTACTTAAAGAACAAAGAGACGCAGTTAGGGTGCAAACTGGTCCAATCATGGACGAAATAAAGGTTCTTAAAGAGAAAATCAGTGAACTTAAAAAGAAATTGCCGCGTGATAGTCAGAAAAGATTGCAAGCAGAGCTTGATGCTATCGAATGGAAGATACAGACGACTTCTCTGGACTTGCAAGAGGAAAAAGAACTCATAGAAAATGTGAAACAACTTGAAATACAACTCAGCGGTTACAAGAAAATCGATGCTAATTACCAAAAAATCAGGGAACTGTTGGAACACCGCAAAACATTTGATGCACAAGCGGAAGTGTATCATAAGGAATTAAGTGAATTAGCCGAGAAAAGCCAAAAGTTGCACGCCATAATGATGGAAAAAGTAAACTCCACTAAAAAAGACAAAGCGGAAGCCGACAGCTTGCATCAAGCATTCGTTAATGCAAAGCAAAAGAACAATCTTTTGTATGAGCAGATTAAACAATTAATGAGTCAATCAATGGGTCTTAAGGTCACAATCAGGACAGAAAATCAAGCTAAGAAAGCAGAGGAAGAAGCTAAAAGAAAAGAAGAAAAAGCCCAACGGGCAGCTAAAGAGCAGGAATTAAAGGAGAAGATTGGTTCTGAAGCTAGAGAGAAACTGCAACGTGGAGAGAAAGTCAGCTGGGACGAGTTCCAACTGCTTATGGGCGATGAAGAAAATGATTCAGAAACGCAAGATTAAAGTTAAGTAGATAATGTATTAAAGGAATAGACGATTTGAATGGTTAAACAGGAAACGCACCAACAAACGCAAAAACGTATTCTCATTTTATGTGTCGATAGAGATGGCGATTTAGAAATGAAAGCAGGCATAAAGACGCCGCTTCTAGGAAGAACCGCCAATCTTGACAGTGCAGTTTCCCTAGCCCTCAAAGACCCCGAAGAGCCAGACGCTAACGCAATGTTTGAAGCAGTCCGCCTCTATGACAGGTTACAAAACGAGAAAACGCTCGACGAAATCTTCGAAGTAGCCACCATTTCTGGCTCAGAGTTAGGCGGCGTTAGCGCGGACAGAAAACTGGTTTCAGAACTCAACAATCTGCTGGAATCTTTCAACGCCAACGAAGTTATTCTGGTTTCTGACGGTTATTCTGATGAGGCAGTTTTGCCGCTGGTGGAATCAAGAGTGCCCGTTTCTTCCGTGCGACGTATAGTGATTAAACACAGTGAATCAATCGAAGAAACAGCCGCTGTATTCACAAAGTACATCCGTCTTTTAATCGATAACCCCAAATATGCCCGTGTAGCATTGGGGTTGCCAGGTCTTTTGGTTTTCATTTTTGGTGTGCTTTGGGGTATTAACTATTTCATTCCTGGCGCTATTTTGTGGTATGGTATTGCCATCGTTATTATTGTAGGCGGTTTCTTGCTTCTCAAAGGATTCGGCGTGGACAAAGCAACCAAAGACTTTTACAAGTGGGCAAAAGAATATTCCCCACCGCCGCTTCCAGTTCAAATTTCAAACTATACTATAATTGCAGGGATACTTTGTGTTGCAGTGAGTGTTTACCTTGGTATCGCAAGCGTTAACGGCAGTGTTGTATTCCCCTCTGATCCAAACGCTTGGTTGGGTATCGCTCCAGCAATCGTTTCATACTTCCTCAGAGGTGTCCAAACGTTGTTAATCATTGGTTTAGTCATTGTTTTGTTGGGTAGAAGTATCAGATTATATATAGAAAGAGATTCGAAACTGCTTCGCAATATTGCATTAATCATTACTGTGGGTTGGTGTTGGTGGATTATAGAGGGAACAGCAAACTTGATTTATCATTACTATCAAAAACCATCCTCGGCAATCGGGTTAAACGAGCCTTTCTTCCAAGCTTTCCTATTTACGATTATTGTGGGGATACTCATCGGCATCGCCTCTATTCTGGTAATTTACATAATTAACAGGTCAACTAGGGGCTTCTTTAAGAAGAACCAAGAAGAGCAAGAAATCTCAGAACTCTAAGAAAGCACGTTGACCTGATTTTTTCTTGCTGTATTTACAGTAAGCTTTAATTGAAACTATCAGGGATTTATCCTTTTGTGCCATATAAGAGACAACACGTTTACGATGCGAGGCTCACATAGTGCTTAAAGGTATTTTGTCCTTTTTAGGGGTATACAAGCTTTACGAACGCTGGCTTTGGCAACAAGTAAAGAACGGAGAGCCTGTTGAGCATATCGCCATAATCTTGGATGGAAACAGGCGGTGGGCTTCCGAGAACGAACTTAATCCTTGGCTGGGGCACAAGAAAGGAGCGGAAACAGTGGAGCAACTCTTAGACTGGTGCCTCAAACTGAACGTGAAATACGTAACACTCTACACATTCTCAACTGAGAATTTTAAGCGACCGCCAAACGAGATTGAACAAATAATGAAAATCGCCGAGGAAAAATTCCGCAAACTCTTAACTGACGAACGTATCCACAAAAACAAGGTTCATGTAAAAGTCATCGGCAGAACCAACATGCTGCCCGAGAGCCTCCAGCAACTCATCGGCAACGTGGAGAAATCTACAGCTCATTATGATAATCAGTTTTTGAATTTTGCTTTCGCATATGGAGGCAGAGCAGAAATTGTTGATGCCGCCCGAGTAATTGCAGAAAAAGTAAAAGCAGGCGAGTTAGAGCCTGAAGATATTCATGAGAACACTTTCGAAAAATACCTCTACACCGCCCACATGGAAAAGCAAGAACCCGACTTAATCATCAGAACTTCAGGCGAAGAACGACTGAGCGGTTTTCTGCTCTGGCAATCCGCATACAGTGAACTCTCATTTTTAGACGTTTATTGGCCTGACTTCCGCCTCATCGACTTGCTACGTAGCATCAGAACCTTCCAGAAACGCAAACGCCGCTACGGCTCATAAACCCATTCAAGCACGCTTCTTAGAGCTCACAATCGAGATAACATCTCGGTCTTTCAAAACTGCATCTTCGCCGATTCTTCTTTTATCCCTCGCATCAACAGCATAAAGGAAGCTCTCGCCAAGTTCCGTGTGGATGATGTAAGCAAACTGGTGGGCTGTTGTGCCTTTAGGAACAAGGTACGTGTCAGGCAGAACCCGTCCATTGTGGTCTGACAGGTGCTCGATGTCTTCAACTGGGTAAACTGCTATCATGTCTAACAGTTTAAAGTAGGCAGTGTTCATGGCTTCTTGAACGCCTGTTGTACCGTTTGTTGAGAGAATCTTCTCTTTGATTGATTCCAGCGCCCTAATTTGCCCAGCTGATAATTTTTCAGGTTGAGCTATTTTGAACTCTTTGTCTCCCGGCTTATAACTGATTAATTGTTTCTCAGCTGCACGTCTCAGCGCCAATTCAGCTTCAGCCGAGCATGGAATAACAGTGTAATCGAGCTTTTTCATCCGTTCAACATTTTCTTTTGCGCTTGGCAAATCAATCTTGTTGGCGACGATAAGCATCGGTTTTGATATGCGCCTTAACGTATCGATGAAGCAGTAAAAGTCATCCTCTGACCACGTGGCAGGTTTGTCAACGTTTAGGTTTGCTCTCCTTATGGCTTCGTTGATTTGACTGCGTTTTATACCCAACCCTGTCAAGCGTTCTTCAAGAGGAATGGAAATGCCCTTTTTGTCGGCTTCAGCAGTCCTTGCGATTTTAGGCCAATCCTTTTTGAGCAGGGTAACCATCCACATAGTGATTTCTCGTTCAAGAAACTTTACGTCTTCTAAAGGGTCATGTTCGCCTAGTTTGCATGTTCTTCCTTCACAGTCAGTTCCGCCGGAAGCGTCAACGATATGTATGAGCGCGTCTGCACGGCGTATTTCGTCAAGAAACTGATTGCCTAAACCGCGCCCTTCCCAAGCCCCAGGCACAATCCCAGCAATATCAATCAGTTCAACTGGAACAAGTCTTACGCCGTCGAGGCAAAGCGAGTTTCTAGGGTTATCTTTAACTTTAAATTCTTCATGGACACAGGGTGTTCGCACGTAACCTACGCCACGGTTTGGCTTAATGGTTGTGAAAGGGTAGTTTGCTATTTCAGCCGCAGCTAAAGTTGCAGCGCTAAAGAAGGTGGATTTTCCAGTGTTGGGCTTTCCGACTACCCCCAGTAGTCTTGAGTATGACCCTGCCATGATAGTTCATCTTGCTTATGTTAGCTTAATGTTTTACGCTTAAAATACGACAATATAGTATTTAGCAAAACAAAACTTTTAAGGAACTATGCTTCGTTGGTTGACATAAATGCGGTTTAGGGCGCTTAAGGGGTATCACTGGCTTGAAGAGCAAAATCAGCAACATAGGGTTCGCTAACAAAATTCGAGACAACATTCTCTCGATAAAGAAAACCAGTCTTGAACCATTTTATGAAGAACTGAAGGCGGCTGACTGCGTCATATGTAGTGGTTCAGGTCGTTCGCTCTACTCACTCAACGCTGCTATGAGTCTGGTGGCTTTAAGCGAAGTAGGATGGAGAAACAAAGCTGTCTTTACCCCTGACGACCCTGGATTTCCAGGGAAAAACATGTATGACGCTGCATCATATTTTGAAAGGCGCTATAAAAAGACCCTTTTACTTATGAATTCTGGTAGCGGGCGCTCAAATGACCCGTTGGTTATGGCGCAGGATTTAGCCAACTATATTGAAGATAAAAAGTCGAAGAAATTTAGCATGGGCTTGCTCACGTCTAGTGTTGAGTCGCCCTTAGCTCAAGTTGCGAGCAGGTATGGAAATGTTGTTCAAGTTAAGGGACGGGGCAAAGCTAAACCCTCTGATGCTTATAATGAAACGGGTATGATGGGCGATATTTTTGAACTCGGCACACTGGAATTATTGAATATGATGATTGAGGCGATTTACAGAAACCTCGACGTCGACGATGTTTTTAAGTTATGTGAAGAAGAATTTGAAATAATTGGCGATTTAATCGATGCTAATGTCGGTTCAGAAACTTATGTTCAACTTATCGATATGCTTGAGAAAGGAACAAACGTTTTTTTGGGCGGTAAGGGAACGGCTAAGGAAATCGCCACAATGACCGGAATCAGGCTTTTCCACATCAAGAGTTTCTTAGGTGATAACGTGTTTATGGCTCGTGGGGTCAATACGCCTCATCCGCGTGCAGGTGATATTGAAATCCTAATTTCGTATTCTGGAGAGTCTAGGCAACTCATTGCTTGGTGCGACGCTGTAAAGAAGTTTAATGGTTCGGTTCTTGCAATTACAGGCTCGAGAAATTCAACGTTAGCTAAGAAATCTGATTTACAAATAATCATTCCTGAAGATGTTAAACCAGGCGCGCCCAGACGGTTCTACACTCGGGCGGCGTTTGTTTTAAGTCCGTTGCCTGTTAAGTTGGCGGAGCGGTTGGCGCAGAGGGGTCTTAACCTGCCTGAGTACATTATAAGTTGGTATCATTCAGTAACAGAGTAAAAGTGTAGGTATGATTTCCGCTTTTAGACATTGCTAATGCGAGAAATTAAAAAAGAAAGTTCAGGGTTGTGAGTTTTCTGATGTCTCAGCGTGTTTTTTGTCATCGGTGTTTAGTCGTCTTAAGCGTTTTATGGGGTTGTACCAATTCCATTTTCCGAAGACGGACATTACGGCGGGCACCAAGTAGGTTCGAACGATGAGCGCGTCTATGAGTATGGAGATGCAGAAAGCAAATCCCATTTCCTTTAGTAACAGGTTGTTTGATAGCATGAGGGTGCCAAGTGAGCCAGCGAGGATTATGGCAGCGGCTGTGATTATGCCTCCTGTTTGTGAGGTGCCGTGGATAATGGCTTCGTTGAGTTTTTTGTCTTTGGTGGCTTCTTCACGGATTCGTGTGAGGATGAAGATGTTATAGTCCATGCCTAATCCTAGTAATAGAACAAACAAAACAAGCGGCGTGATGAAAAGCAAGCCGTAGTTAAAAGCGGATTGGAACACCAATGCCGTCGCAGCCAGCGACCACACAATGCTCATAAATATTGAGAGCAGAGCGAAAAATGGCAAAATCAGCGAACCTAAAACTATGAACAGCACTGCACCAACGGAGATTGCAACTATTGGAAGAATCACATTAAATTGGTCTTGGAAAGTGTTTTTTGTGTCCAGTATTGCCCCTGTTGTTCCACCCACGTAAATTCCAGTCACGTTAGCTACATCGTCAAAGTTGTCATGGATAGTGTTCCGAATCTCTTGTGTGTAGGCCATGGCTTCATTTGAGTACGGGTCAACTTTGAACTTCACAGTTATTAGTGCTGATTGGTTATCTGCGCCTATAGCATCTAACATCGCATTGTAGATAGTTGAATCAGTGTCATTGGTAATGGTCTGATAATCTACTGGTTCACCAAAAGACATGGTAGGTCCAGAAACTTCCTGGACACCTTCATGAATGGCAATCATAGAGGAGATGTTCTCAAGCGTCGACATTTCGCCCATGTTAAAGCTACCGCTAGCTATGATTGACTGCGAAAATGTTACGACCACATAAGTTGGCATTAGTCGACCGCCACCAAAGGAGTCAGTGAGGGTACGTGAGCCAGCTATTGATTCCAAGTGCGCTGATGCACCGCCTAGAAAATCGTAAGTTACATCTGCTGTGGCATAAACGTAGAATAATGGTACAGTGATGAGAATGGCTATGATGATTATTGCTTTTCCATGCTTCACTGAGAATGCACTGCTTCTAGCGAAATACCCCGCCCCACGTTTTGTTTTCTCTGCGATTGCTTCTGAGTACCGTTTGAAACGTTCCCCTGTATCAGGCCAGAAAATCCTGTCGCCAAGTATAGTGGCTAAGGCAGGGGCGAAAGTTAGGGAAGCAAGCAAAGTAACAATAACTCCTAAACCTACGACTAAACCCATAGTTTGAAGCATGACCAGCGATGTGGCTGCAAGCGCTATGAAGGAGATTATGGTGGTGGCGCCGCTGGTTACTATGCTTTCGCCTGCCCAAGTGATTGATTTTAATATTGCTTCGTGGAGCGGTAAGCCGTTTATTCTTTCTTCACGGTGACGCGCCAAAATGAATATGGTATAGTCCGTTCCGACTCCAATGAGCACAGTTAGCAACACTGAGGTAACTATGTAGTCAACTTGGTTGATGTATGTGCCCACTAAATATGGAAAGATTTGTGAAACGCCCAAACCAACGCCTATTGTTCCCAAAGTGACAATCGGTGTGACAATTGACCTGAAGAACAAGGCTGTCGCTATTACCAACAAGGCAATCGTAAAAGGAAGAATCAATTCTAAATCCTCATTGGTTGACTGGCTAAAATCGTAGTTTAGAGCATCAGAACCAGTCACTTGCACTGAATGAATGCCTGCAAGGTTTTGAGCTAGTTTGAACTTTATGATATCTCGAATTGCAACAAGATTATCATCATTTGACTCAGTGAAGGTTACTGATACAAGAGTTACATCTTTAGAGGACGAAACGAATGAGGTTATTAATGAATTAAACTGCTCTCCGATATTATAGGCATCTGGGTTCCAAGCGATGTTTGATGCCAAAGTTTGCAGGGCGTTTGATGTTGCATTTTCGCCCATGTCAAAAATTGCAGTGATTAATTCTTTTGATAATCCTGATGAGTTAGAAACATAATTTATCGTTAACTCTCTGAGTTTGCTGTTTGTTTCTGTTGTGTTTGCCTCCAAAAAATCCTGCAAAGTAAACGTTGAGGCTACGGCGTCGGCGAAGTCTTTGCTGTCATTTAGGTAGGCAGCGATGAATTGAGCGTTCGCAACTTTCGCGGCTGCCGAGGCGGTTTGGTTTATCCAGTTTTGTGTTGGTTGACTTGGGACTCTTTGGCTCCATGAAGCATTAAAGAAATCCAACAGATGCGACGTATAGTTGACGTATGAGGATTCGTCAGCGTCTTTGAGGATGCTTTTGGTCTGGTTGTATGAGATTTCATTGAACAAGGGAATAAATTTAGTCATGTTGTAATTTGTTGAGTACCAAATAACATCATCAGCCAAAGCTGCGAGCGAACTGGTAGACGGGGTCTTTCCTAAATTGTAAACCGCCGTAACAAACGCGATGGATGAACCAGACGAGTCGGCAATGTACCGAATAGAAAAGTCTCGCAGTTGTGCATTATTCTGCTCTTGAGTATTAGTTAAGAAAGCCTCCAGCGAAAAAGTGCTTGTCAACGCAGTTGCGAAAGCTTTTGCTGTGGCATTTGAGCCTAAAAAATTGTTGATATACTGCTGGTTCGTTATGTTAGCGGCAAGTGATGCACGCTCAGTGGGAGTTAACGTTTGTGTTGATGGGTCTAGAAAGCTTAGGCACCATGTAGCGTTGAATGCGTCAAGCAAGTGTGATGTATATTGTGCATATGCTGTGGGGTCAGCTTGAGTTAGTATTGTAGCAGTTTGTTGGTAGGCTATTTGATTTGACATGCCTACGTTCATAGTCTGCTGGTACGCTTGTCCCCACACGTTAAGATAAATCGCGGGTACACTGTAGAGCAAGTTGTAAGTCATGTTTGCGTTATCAAAAACGGCATAAATAGCCTGATTTATTTGGTTCAACCCTGATACTAAATTTCCATTTTTGGTTTCATTGTAAGCAGCAAACCAGACGTTTGAATATATTGTTGGAACGCTGTAGAGTAAATTATACGTTAAGTTTCCGTTTTTATAAGCGAGATAGACGCCCTCGTTTGTCTGGTTGAGAGCTGGAATTAGAATTGAGTAGACGCTGGTTACGTTTTCAAGACCGCTTATGCGGGGGTCTTCTTTAATTTGGGTAATCAATTCATCAATGAACTGTTGAGTTTTAATCGAGGAAGCGTTGTCCGTTGATATTATGATGATGAGTGAATTGTTGGACACTGTCTTCTGGAACTGCGCTGTAATTATGTCGCTTGCTTTGACTGATTCAAGGTTGCTTTCTGTTGAAGAACCCAGCTGTAGCGAGTTCACTCCTGAAGCAGTCAAAACTATAGGCAGAACAATTGCTAGCAATAGCATCCAAACGGCAATCATGGAAAACTTGCGTTTTGTGATTAATCTCCCAAGTTTTCCGAACACGTTAACTTTTCCTTGCGCCACCTTTGATGACTCCCTCGTTAATTCATGGTTTATGCATTTTTGTGAATCCATTAAGGGTAACTTGGCATCGGATTAAGATTCTACCGAGTATACTCGGCTCTCAAAAAACATATATGCACATCAGCGCACGTTTGTTTATGAGACGACTAATCCTTGAGGTTTCCGAGAAGGAACTGCTTAAAATCGGAATCAAACTACCCCAATTCAGCAAAATCAAATCGCTTGAACTCCTCTACTTTCTAAGACAAGACCAAGAAGAGTTCGCTGCAATATCCCAAGTGGAGTTCAAAGATTCAACCACAAAAATCCAAGAACTCCTCTCAGGCGGATTCTTAGTTGAAGCACAGGTACTTGAAAGGGCAAAAAATGGGTCGTACATAGTATTCATACGGGGCGGACCAATCGTGTCCTCAGTCGTAAGCGGTATAGGCGTTCAAGGCGGCTACTTGTTTCCACCAATAGGAATA
Source organism: Candidatus Bathyarchaeota archaeon (assembly GCA_026014725.1). NCBI lineage: Archaea > Thermoproteati > Candidatus Bathyarchaeota > Candidatus Bathyarchaeota archaeon. The sequence continues at coordinate 247,435 of JAOZHV010000026.1, forward strand.
GGTGATGGAAAAATTAAAATCTCCTTTATAGGCAACGAAATGCAAGTTAAAGAGTTCATGGAAAAAATTGATGCCATAGGTATCCACTATAAAGTGGTGCTCTTGGCAGATGTGAACTTTTCACCCATTTCGCCCCTCAGTCAACTAACTGAGAAACAGCGGGAAGTTCTAATTAAAGCATACAAGCTGGGGTATTATGACATCCCACGGAAAATAACTACTGAAGAGTTAGCGCAAAAGCTTGGACTGGTGGATTCCACTGTGGTAGAGCATTTAAGAAAAGCTGAACAACGGCTAATCACCCAAATAATCGAGCAGTAAGCTGACTTATTGTTTAAGATTTATTTGCTTTCTTCCCCTGAACCCTTGGCTTCCAGTAGCGTCTGGAGAGTTTTGTAGCATTTGCTACATTCAAACATGGAGTTCCCACAGGATGGACAAAATAACTCATTGTTTTTCAGTCGCTCCAACAACGCTAACAATTCTGCTTTGTTCTGCAGTTCACGTGGAGACTCTTGCTTTATAACTTGGGTCTCAGCGACTTTTTGGATTGGTTTTTGGCTATCTACGATTTCTTGGTAGACTTTAGCAATACTGACTTTTCCTTCCCGTAACTTTTGCTTATCTGTCTCACTTGCCTTTTCAATGATTTTCTTGCCCCGCTCAAACGTTCGAGTTGAAAGCCCAGCTTTTTTTGCCACAATTTCGGTTGCTTTTGCCTTAACCGCTGGGGCAGGCTCAGCGTCATCTGGCGCTAACCCCAATTGCAAGTTTCGTCCGCTCTTGCCACCTGCGGATTGGCGCTTTTTCGCGAGCGCTTTTTCAATTTCGAGCAATGGAACTGCTAGTTCTACGAGTTGGAAGTTATTTAAGTGGCGGCGTCTCAGGTTTGCTTCTATAACAAATTTTTTTTCGAGTAGTTTATCTTCAAATTTGCGTACTTCAAAATCTGGCTCGATTCCAAGTTCAATGCAAGCTCGAAATCTGTGGTGACCATCTAGTACTTCTAGGTCTTCATTGACAATTATAGGGTAATGCTGGCCCTCTGACTGTATGGATGCCTTGAGTTCGTTGAATTCTTGTTCAGACATTTGCGGAAGCAGTTTTTCATATAGAGGGTTTAAGCGAAGGCTCATTTACACCGCTTCCTTTTTTGTGATTATTATTATTTAAGTTAAGAGGTAATCATCACCTCATGATAACCTATTTTGTAGACTGTTGGCTTCATAGCACAGTCACATATTCTTTTATTTTTTCTTTGGTACAATTAATGTGCGTGTGAAACCCGCGTAGCATCGTTTGGCGGAACAACGATTGATCAAAATGCGGTTGGATTCCCCTCTCTCTCCTGAATTTACTTTTTAGTTCCGCATGGCGATCAAAGCTTGTTGCTCCGCTAAACCTCCTTTTCGGTTATCTTTTCCGTTACTTTGTAGTGGAAGATAACACCACAAATATTATTAGACTGCACGTTACCTACTTTAGTGATAAATTAAAATCTCATCATTGCGAGAATGTCTCGCTTTATGTGATTAACATAATATAAACATAATCAAATAAAATATAACTCACATAGGAGTTGCACGCTTACGGGAACATCCCAAACATTTACGATAAAGTACGTTGTACACGCTAGATTTGAAATCGAAGGTGTAGTTGAGAAACCTGATGTTATTGGAGCAGTTTTCGGTCAAACTGAAGGTCTTTTTGGACCAGAGCTTGATCTGCGAGAGCTCCAAAAAACGGGGCGCATCGGCAGAATAGAAATTGATTTACATTCTAAGAATGATAGAACATCAGGTTCAATAACTATACCCACAAGCCTTGACCGTGTTTCTACAGCACTTATTGCTGCAAGCATAGAAAGCATCAATCGGGTCGGTCCATGCTCAGCAAAAGTAACCCTTGATAAAATCGAAGATATCCGCGAAGCACGCCGCAAAGTTATCATTGACCGCGCAAAAGAAATTCTCCATAAATGGAACGTTGAGTCAATGCCGAGCGTTGATGAGGTTTACAAAGAAATCTCTGAAACTATGAAGGTCGGCAAGGTTGAAAAGTATGGACCAGAAGATTTACCAGCAGGACCAACACTGGAAACTTCCAAGGAGATTATTGTTGTTGAAGGTCGCGCAGATGTTATTAATCTGATGCGCTGTGGAATTTTCAATACTGTTGCACTTGAGGGCGCAAAAGTTCCTGAATCCATTAAGAAGTTAACAAAAGAGAAACCTGCCACAGCATTACTTGACGGCGACAGAGGCGGCGACTTAATCCTCAAAGAGCTATTGCAGGTAACAAACGTAAAGTACGTTGGACGTGCACCCCGAGGCAAAGAAATCGAAGAATGCAGCTGCAAGGAAATCGCTGAAGCCTTAGAAGGCAAAGTCCCAGTCAGCGAACTCATAGGCAAACATCCGCCAGCAGCCAAGAAGGCACCGCCACCTGAACGCAAAGTTGAAGTACCAGAACCACTGAGCCAAGCAGCAAAGGCTTTGGTTGGAACGCTTGAAGCTGTCCTATTCAATGATAAACTTGAACTAATCGAAAAGTTACCGGTTAGCCAACTTGCAGAAAAACTTCAGCAAACAGCAGGCGTTGACACAGTAGTTTTCGACGGCATCATCACACAAAGAATTGTTGATATCGCAGGCGAAAAGAACATCAGGCGCATAGTTGCCTCACGCGTTTCGGAAGCGGTTAAACCTGTGTTGAATGTTGAATTGGTAACTTTCCGTGACGCTATCGGTCAAACCTAAAAGTAATCTGTTAAGCTTTTAGTTTCTTCTTTTTCTTTCGTTCCGCTAAGCAGTTCTGCCACGGTTACATTAAAGAATGCAAGAACTCGCGCTGCCGCTGGCAAAACCTGATTAGTAACATAATATTCAACGTCCACTTCTTCGTATTTTGCAAAAACGTAAGGTTTTACGCGGTTGTAGAGCCGCCCCTTGCCCGTTAAAATTACATAGCCTACTTTGTCGCCGCCTGTTAATCTCCAGCCCTTTTCCTTGAGTATTTTAGACGCTTCCACATGCGGCGCTCTTACGGCGTACTGTTCGGGTGGTTTCGTTAGAGTTTTCCAGATGATGAGGTCGCGTAATGGCACCTTTCTTTGCTTGAGCGCTTTAATGGTGGCGTGCACGTATTCGATTGCTCTCTTAGGTGACTGCTCCCTGAGAATTATCTCAAGCACGCGCTCCTGTACTTCTTTGGCAACTTCTGCCCAGTCTCCACGAATCACTTCTAAGCCCACAATGTCTATGCTACCATCTTGCCGTAAGCCTGCGTAGCGTTTTTTGGCTTCAGTGAAAAAAATGCGTTTATACACCTCGTCGATTTCCACATCAAGCTTGAGCTCTCGCTTAATGTCCTGTTGCAACTGTAGTGTTTTGGTTTCATCATAATTTACAAACAAGCTATCAGTATCACCATAAACTACGCCTATCCCAGCTTTCTCAGCCATCTGTGTCGCTGTCAAAATAATGTGCCTACCCCACGCTGATGCTGATTCAGCGACTGGCTTAATGTACCATCTTGCGCCAATCCAGCCAGCGTAACCATAAGCAGCGTTCGTTATGATTTTGACTGCTTTTTGCCTTGCATCTAACACTCGATATTCAACAGTGCTTGCGCTTAGATTTTTCATTTGGTTACGTATAGCGTTTCGTACTTCAATTAGGTATGTTAGTGCTTCTTTGTAGAATCCAGGTGGTGCTTTACGAAAGCGATGCTTCACTTCGGGTGCAATGTAGACTCCGTCGGCTGGTTCTGGTGCATCTGGTGCGATGTAGGTGTCGGGTGAGAGATTGTAGGTCAACATTATGTTTGGGTACATTGACTTGAAATCCAAGACGGCGATGTTTTCATGTAAGCCCGCTTTAGGTGAAAGAACAAGCCCCCCAGCATAAGGCAAGTAAGGTTGCTCGATGCGTTTAGGAACAAGTTCGCCTATTTTCTGGGCTCTTTTTATTAAAAACCACTCTACACGGAAGCCTACAGCCGCGGTCATTACATGGTCTAAAGGCAGGCTTGTTAGGCTTGCGAGTTGTAGGGCTAAATCTAAAAGCAACTGTGCCGTGTCATAAACTCTGTGGGCGTTATCTAACCCAAATCGTAATAGCTCAGCGCGTTTTTGTTTTTCATCCCAGTAATCCGCAAAAAATACGTCGTCAATGCTCTTTTGCTTGTTTGTTACTCCCAAGTGATCAGCGAAATTCCAAAGCGTTTTAACTTTAACTTCTGGAAAGATATCTAAAAAGTCAAGCATGTCGATGTTAGCAATTCCCGTAGTTGAAACATGACCATAAACACTAGTGTGCGGTTCAAGATGTGCTCTATCTAAGTTTAATTTGAATCCAAGCTGGCGGCTTCTGCTTTTAAGATAAGTCCAATCGACGGTGTTGGCGCCGTAACTTAGTATGATGTCAGGGTCAAATTCACAAACATAATTAATGAAGCTCTCAATTACGGACTTATCATCTTTATCCTCGCCTGCAACAAACTGCTTTTCTTCACCATTGCTGGCTACCGTTGACAACATCAAAACAGGATTTCTATCAGGTTTTGGAGACCCCTCACGGCTATAACAAATCATCGAAAAACTCAAAAGTCTTAGCGGTGGCACTGAGGCATCTTCCAATTGTTTGGGCGGGGACATTAGAGCATAAACTTTGTCAGCTCTAGCACCTCCGATGTTCTCTTCTTCTGTTGCCTCAGCCTCATGCCATCCACACGGAACTATGTCGTTATCGATTAGGTAGCGCATGGCAGCGCGAATGTCATCTTCGAGGCAGTCTTTTACCTCTTCGAGACTTCGAAGTTTCATGGCAAGCTTGCCTGTTTCGGTTGCGTTTTTGCAGTAGATTTTTATTGCTTGCACAGGCTTGCCGAAAAAGCGGCGTTGAACAACTTCTACTTCCACAATTGAGTCAGCGTAAACATTCTTGATTTGTTTAACAGTTTTCGCTGGGTCAAAGCCTTCGTTGAGCACAGCGTAAAAGTAGGCAGTAAAAGTCCTGTCAATAACAAGCACTCGACTGCCAGCTTTGTTGATTCCCCAGAGCCACAGCTCAATTGTGTCTTTATCAATCTTGGGATTAATATCCAGCAGCCAGAAAGCTATTTTCATGCGCAAGCGCCATTCTAAGAATAGGCGTAGCTGCCTTAAAAGTTGTACAGAACTCAACGAGAACGCAAAATGCTCTATACTGCAGATTGATTTGTTTGTTTAGCTTTAGAAAGTTCTTCTTTGAGTTTTTTAACCGCTACAGCAATTTCTTCTGCCAAAGCTATTGCTTTCTCGCTTTCAGCCTCAACTTTTTTGAAAACCTCAGTTACTTGTTGAGCACCTTGAGCTTGTTCAGTAACAGTTACAGCGGATTCTTCTGAGGCAGACGCGGATTCTTGAGAGACGCTGGCAACTTGCTGGATAGCATCGTTTACTTGGTTTAGTGACTGCATGCTTTTCTGCAAGTTTTCTCTTAACGTACCAGTTATTGTCAATATTGAACCCATCGAGCCTGCTACTTGATGAGAACTTTCAACGGCTTTGTTTACAAGTGTACTGCCTTCTTTTGCCGCTTTCTCTGCAGACTGGGTCATCTGCATAGCTTTATTTCCTGACTTGGTAATTTCATCTATTGTTTTCACTGCCGTTTCAGCTGAAGCGCGGGTTCTCCCTGCGAGTTGTTTAACTGCGTCCGCAACAACTGCAAAACCTCTTCCTGCTTGACCAGCACGTGCTGCTTCTATGGCCGCGTTCAACGCCAACATGTTAACTTGTCCTGCAATTTCCGAGATGTCACCAGCTAACCCTGCTACATTCTTAATTGAAGTGTTTACGTCAGTGATTGTATTGTCAGCTTTTCCCAACGAATTACCGATATTGCCAAATGCATTAAGCGTTATTTTTCCGTCTTCTTGAAGTTTCACTGCTAACTTATTTGAGTCATTAACCAGAGCGTTTACTTCATCCGTGTTCTTATTAACAGCGTCCATTAAGGCAACCAGATTATCAACGGTTTTAGCGGTTGTCTGAGAAAGCTCTGAGAGGCTTTGAGCACCTTTGGAAACATTCTGGCTGGCAATTTCTAATTGGCTCATGTTACTTTGGAGTTTTTCGCAGGTCTCCACCGCTTGAATTCCCATTTCGCCAACGTTTCGTGATGTCATCAAAATGTTGTTGGATAAGGTTTCAACTTGCTCTGACACGAGTGTAGCAGACTTGATTATTTTATCCATTTCATCCATAGTTTGCTTGAGTTGCGTTATATCGGTGATAACGTTGATTGCACCGATTATGGACGTTCTTTGTTCATCATACAAAGGCGAACAAGTATACTGAATCGGCAAATCACCGCCAACTAAGCTTGCAACCGTTTGTCCTGTCTCAGGTTTTGATGAATCAAACATTTTGGAGCAGGCACACTTGTCAGTTCTGCAATCTCCTGTTTTGAAAAGGTCATAACATTTTTTGCCTTTAATGGTGCTTTTCTTTTCACCGACTAATTTTCTGCCAAACTGGTTCATATATACAATGTTAAAGTCTTTATCGATCACCATCACAGGGCTTTGAATGCCTTTTAAATAGATGGCATACTTATTTTGCACTACTGCTTCGTTGCCAGCATTCTCTTGCATAGACACCAACACTTTAACGACCAAAGATTTAGTGGCTACACTTAATAGTACTTATGAAGCTAAAATCTATATCAAAATTAACAAAATTTTAAAAAATTTGAATTAAAAAATAAGGTTTAATATCGCATGAAAAAGGAATTGGATTGTGCAAAGTAACTTGTGTGTGAACCTACAGTATGCTTTTAAATAACGTGACTATAAATTAAAAATACCAGAAGTGTGACAACATGCGGATAGGTGTTTGCGGCATCGCTTGCGAGAAATGCCCAAAAATGCAGAAAGGCACTTGCCCAAATGGTAATGTTGGATGCGTGGCACGCGAGAACAAGTTTTGCAAGATTTGTAACTGCGCCTTCAATAAAGGAGTTAAATTATGCTTTGAATGCAAAGATTTTCCCTGTGAAACCACCAAAGAAGGACCAATAAGTTTTGGTTACTGCATGTACATTTCAGGAAAGCAGTAAATGGGTAGTTTTAAGTTCCCGGATTAAAATCTAGGTTTGACCATTTATGGGTTCTAAAGAAGTTCTCATTGAAGCACAAGAGCTAACAAAGAAATTTGACGGTTTAACCGCCGTTGATCACATTGACTTCCAAGTTTACAAGGGTGAATGTGTAGGCTTTTTGGGTCCAAACGGTGCTGGAAAAACAACTACTGTTCGAATGATATACTGCTTTCTACCTCCAACCTCGGGAGAACTCAAAGTTGCAGGATTCAGCGTACACACGCAATGCAGAGAAATAAAATCTTTAGTTGGCGTAGCTCCGCAAGAGGACAATTTAGACCCTGACTTCACCGTCTTAAAGAACCTAACTGTTTACGCACGATATTTTGACATCCCAAAAGAAGAAGCCCTCAAACGAGCTAACGAGCAACTAAAATTCTTTCAACTAGAAGAAAAGAAAGATGTACAAATAATGGCGTTGTCAACAGGCATGAAACGCCGACTTATTTTTGCAAGAGCGCTCATAAACAAGCCACAAATTCTCCTCTTAGATGAACCTACAACAGGTTTAGATCCACAGGCAAGGCACCTTGTTTGGGATGAAGTGCGCCACCTAAAGAAAAAGCAAGTTACCATAATTTTAACAACTCATTATATGGATGAAGCTCAAATTCTATGCGACCGAATTCTAATAGTGGATAAAGGCAAAATAATCGAAGATGGCAATCCGCTTGAACTTATCAAGAAGCATGTTGGCGAAGAAGTGTTAGAGCTAGATTATGATGAGAATATGTTGTCAACTATCAAAAAAATCTTTCCTGATGCACGAATTGAAAAAATCGGCGACCGCGTGCAAATCTTCACTGACAAACCTCATGGAGTCTTTGAAGGCTTCTTAAAAGAATATCAAATCAAAAACGTGACTATACGTAATGCCAATCTTGAGGATGTTTTTCTTAAACTTACAGGGCGGGGATTAAGAGGGGAATGACTCAACCGAATCTTCGTAAGTCGCCAGCACGTTTCTCAATTCCTCGCCTTAGTTATAGGGTTTGGAAGGTTTGGCGTCGAAACACAGATGTATTCTTGAAAACTATTAAAGTTAACTTTTTGCCTTCGCTTTTGGAGCCTGTGCTTTACTTGTTGGCTTTCGGCTTTGGACTTGGAGGGTTTGTCCAAAACATCAACGGTCAACCATATGTAAACTTTATTGCGCCTGCGTTGGTAGCGATTGCCATCATGAATGGGTCCTTTTTTGAATGCACCTTTGCCTCGTTCGTGCGCATGTACTTCCAAAAAACCTTCGACGCCATTGTTGCTACACCTGTGAGCGTTGAAGAAGTTGTTGCTGGAGAACTTTTGTGGGGTGCAACACGCTCAACCATCAATGCCACCATCGTTTTAGGTGTGATTGCGGTTTTCGGGTTAATCTCAAGCCCACTGTTTTTGTTGGTGCCTTTAATAGCTTTTTTCGGCGGGTTAATGTTTGCGGCTATAGCCATGTGCTTCACCGCCGTTGCGCCTACAATTGACTTTTTTAATTATCCTTCTTTTCTGTTTTTGACACCGATGTTCTTCTTGAGCGGAACTTTCTTCCCGTTGACCTCTTTGCCTTCTGCTGCTCAAGGTATTGCTTTGGCTGTTTTGCCTCTTACGCATGTTGTTAATGTTGTTCGAGTTGCAGTTTCTACTAATTTGGAGCCGATTTTAGGTTTGAGCCCTCAGATGCTTCTGCCCATAAGCATAGCATGGTTAGTTATAGTCACTGTTTTCTTCTTTATTTTGAGCATTAACTTGATGAAGAAACGCTTAACAAGCTAACCAGAAGACCATAGGCACCAGCGTAACTAAAGCACTGTTTTCGTTTTTTAGTGATTAAAGATTTTTAACCTTTGAAGACATAACAAGGCACTGAGAGGCAAGAACATGCGCATTGTTGTGCGAATTGGCGGTTCAGTTGTCGCTTCACCAATCAATACCGAGTTACTTGGAAAGTACGCCAAAATCATCAGAGCCATCAGAGAACAGCGACACGAGGTTGCAGTTGTTTTAGGTGGAGGCGCGTTGGCAAGAGAATTCATCGGTATCGCTAAAAATTTGGGGTTGGATATGGATGCGCAAGATGAGGTTGCGATTTCTTGTTCCCGCCTGTTTGCTCAGCTTTTCCTCAAAAAACTCGGCGATGTAGCTTGTGAGAAGGTTGCTGTTACTCTTGATGATGCGGCAGAATGCCTTGATAGAGGCAAAGTTGTGGTTATGGGTGGGTTAAAGCCTGGAATTACCACCGACACGGTTGCGACATTGTTAGCTGAGCGGGTTGGTGCAGATTTGTTGCTCAAGGGCACCGATCAAGATGGCATTTATAATAAAGATCCAAGAAAGCATCCTGACGCTGTTAAGCTTGATCGTTTGTCGTTTGAGGAGTTGGCGGGTGTTTTTGAGCAGAATGAGCATAAAGCTGGTATTCATCAGGTGATTGATCCTGAGGCGATTAAAGTTCTCAAACGTAATCGTGTAAAAACGGTTGTTGTTAGCGGGTTTGTGCCTGAGAACATGTTGGCAGCTGTTCGGGGCGAAAATGTCGGGACAGTCATAAGCTAAACTTTAGCTGCGTTTTTTCTTATGCCCCTTTATAGGCGGTTTAACGATGTGCTGCGAATTCTGTTGCTCTGCGGTAGACCCTATCCCCCTATAAAAAGCAAGGGATTTTTAACATGCTTTTGGAGTGTTTTTGCGCCAATACGATAGACCCCTCTTAGAGAATTTTTGGCGCGTGCCATTGATTGCGTTTGTCGCACTGTTTTGCCGCGCCGCTACCTACCCCCTACAGGTTTGTGCATGCCACTGATATTTGCATCCTAATATGTTCGCAAAAAACGCACCACAAGACAGGGATTGCGTGGCGCCTGTTGCGTTTTCGGCACTGAACAGCAAACGGGAAAGGTGAACAGCAAAGTGCAGTCGAGCATTAAGTGCTTTAATATGTGTTAAAGCCCGTAGCTCTAGAGGTAATTTTTGTTGCTAATTTCATCTCTTGGTTCCATTATACCTATTGAGGTGTGGATTAATGTTGAAAAACTATAAACAATTTTTAGCCATGACAGATTTGAAAACAAAAAGGGTTTGGGAAACTTTTTTTACTTTGGTTATTGTTTGGTTTACTGCGAATTAGATGTTTGGTTCTCAATAGTTGCATTTGAGAACCGAAGATTTTATTTGTTCGTTTGGTGATAGTTGGCGAAATCAAGGAGGAGATAGCAAATGTCCGAAGCAGTATTCACTCAATTCATCGTTGACATAATAGTTATTGCTGTCTCCTTTGTGTTCTTAAATTGGACAAGCAATATTGTAATTTCTAATGCGCTTAAAGTATCCGCGATAAGCAAACTTGGCAAAACATCTGTTGGTTTCACGTTAATTTCTCTTTCAACCACTCTGCCTGAGTTGACAGTTGCTTTTATTGCGGCATTAAGTGGTGGAGTCGCCCTTTCTGTTGGAAACGTGTTAGGTTCAAATATTTTCAATATTAGCGTAGTTATCGGTTTAGGCGTTGTTCTTCTTGCTTTAACGAAAATTATTAAGAGAAATAATAATGTAAATGGAACTAACATAATTTCATTTCCTAAGTCACAGCTTAGCAGTTTAGAATTCGGTCTTTTCGTGTCCTCGATTATTCCGTTAATTTTAATCTATGTTTCCACAGGAGCGGCTTGGTTGGTAGGTTTAATCCTGTTAGTGATATTTTTTGCCTACATGTATAAACTATCAAAGATGAGAATATCTGATGATGAAGAAGAAGACGCCGTAACATACGACAAATCCAAACTAAAACGATATGTAATTTACACCATAGCAGGTGCGTTGGGTATTGTAATTTCTGCAAACTTTCTCGTAGATTCGGCGATTAATATAGCGACATCAGCAGGGGTTTCCCAGCAAGTAATCGGTGCTACAATCATTGCCTTTGGCACTAGTTTGCCAGAGATGACCATAGGAGTAAAATCCATTCTTAAGGGTCATCCGAATCTTGCATTGGGCAACATAATAGGCGCTAGCTTCTTTAACACTACTTTAATTTTAGGAATAACTTTTTTTGTACCTGTACTTGTAGGGAGCCCAATAACCCTTAACATGAGCGTTTTCCAAAACTTGGTTGTCTTCTCAATCATTATAAACCTCTTTTTCTGGTATTTCATATCAAGAAGGGAACTAAGCTGGAAAGAAGGCGTAATCTTCTTGTTTATGTATATCCTATTCGTGGTTACAACCGTAAGTGCACTTTGATTGAGCATGTGAGCAAAAGGAACCAAAAAGGTTGACCTCAAAGTCCTTGTGAACTGTTTCAATAACCAATTTTTATTGTGTTTTAACGGCAGATATGATTGTATTCCATACATTCTGCAGGTTTGCAACATCTTTAACAAAAAAGGGTTTATCCACTAGACTTAGCATGGACAAATCGTTTGGGCCATCACCTACCCCGAAAGCTTGCAATGAACCAAACTCTTCAATAAAATACTCTTTCAATATTGCGACTGCTTTTCCTTTGTCATGTTTCCCCATTAAATGGTAGTACCTTCCGCCTTTGGTGTAACTCAAGTTTTCCTTTTCGATATATCTGTGGAGTGTCTTTTCGTCTCCATGTTTTAAGATGAATGGTTCACTGTATTCCCTTTGCTTAGCCAGTAAAGCAAGCTCTATCGGTAACCCGCTGTCTTTTGCTATTTCTTTCACGGTCATGTCACCGAAACCAACGATGCTAAGGGCACTCTTTTTTCTTATGCGTTTAAGTTTACGCCTAATTTCATTGTAAGGCACGCCTAACTCGATAACATCAAAATTGCCCTTTTGTATTTTATAATTATGACTAAGTGTGAAGTAGCCTTTTGGAATAAAAATTGCCGCCCCGTTTTCCGACGCAAAAGGGTCGTGGATTCCTAGTTTTTCTCTATAATATTGGATTTCTGCTCTAGTCTTGCTACTACACAAGACTAACTTAGCGTTTAAGTCGATGAGTCTTTGAACTATGGGTTGTGAATGCTTGTAGCAATACTTCTCATCTATGAGCGTTCCGTCAATGTCGCTAAAAACCACTTTTTTGGTTGCTTTACCGTTCAATTGACGCATCTCTTAATTTCTCTCTAGCATCAGACATCGCAGAGATGGTTCGCAACCAATCGGGCATCTGCGCACTCGTAGGTTTACTTAGGTATCGTTTTCCAGCATGGATAATTACTTCTGATAAGGTATCTACACTTGTTTCTTCTTCATGCCTATCGTAATCTAACCCGTTGCAGAGAGCATCAGCATTATATTGCCTGACTCTGTCTTGCGCGAATCGTCGATATGTTACTTGCAAGCTCAAAAGGAAGGCGTCAGACACATCGATTCCCTCCGTTTCTGTTAATGTTCGTAGTAATGTTATGAAACTTTCCTCCGCGGTTTTTAGAAGTGAATCTAACTTCATTTCTTTGTGTTTGTGGTCAAAAAATCCTAGGTCCACTTCGCATATGCGTTTGTTTGAGACATTTCGGTAAAGCTCTGCAAGAATTCCCATCTCTAAGCCCCAGTTGCTGGGAAGTCGCAGGTTAAGTGCTAAATCACTGTAAATCGCCATTTCACCAGAAAGCGTATATCTGAAAGATTGTAAGTAGCGAATGAATGTGGATGTATGCGCTAGCTTCTTCTGCAGGGCAGCCAGAACTGGGTTTATGAATAATCGGTATATTCTGCCGTACATCTTTTTCTTTTCAAGATTAACACGTGCGTAGTAACCTTTTGAGAACCAAAAATCTAACCTTGGCTCAACTACGGAATAAAGCAGTTTAGTAGGCAACAAACCCGAATACCCCACTATGTCCGCGTCATGTATACACATTGCATAGATTTCAAGAGAAGCAATACCTATCGAAATCCACAGGTCTTTACCTTTCCCCGACAACCCTGTAACATCAAGCCCCTTATGCTTCAACGTGTTCAGAATGTTGTTTACTTCTGGTTTATTGCACCATATGACATCGCATGGAATTTCTATTTTGGAAGAAATCTTGAGCGCTTTTTCGTAATCAGCATCAGTTACTGTGGAAAGAGCAAGGTATACTTTTTTTAAGTAGTCACATTCGTTTAGACCGCTAATGATTTTGTGCATCTCGGGGTTTTCAAGGTCATCACCCATTACTGGAATTATTATACCTGAAGGAAACTTTGAGCTTGTTTCTTTCATTCGCGCCTTTAAGGTATCAAAATTAATCGAAAAGTCATGTATTCTGCTTATTCTTCCCTGTTCAATATCCAAATACTTCACTCCCTTAAAAGAACCCTGAAATAATATTTATAAGTATTCGATATTATTGGTGTGCCATTATTTAATCCAGCTATTGGCAAACTGGAGTTATAAAAGCAAGATGGCAAACATAACTGAAATAATACAGAGCATATTGCAAACAGACCAGCTGACAAGCGAAATTATAGCTTCAGCCATAATTTTTTCCATCATAGCAGTTGTTGGTTGGACAGTATATTTCGTTTTTAGCAGATACTTAGTTGCATGGGCAGGAAAAACAAAATCGACACTCGATGATGACATACTAAAAAATGTCAAACCGATAACAATCCTTATTGTATTGATCGCAGGGTTCTATTATTCCCTAAGCTCTCTGTCTAGCCTGCAACCTTACACGGTTCAGTTATCAAAAATTTTCAGCGTTTTAGGAATTTTGATAGGCGCTTTTATGGTAACCAAAATAGCAAGCATCCTCATTAACTGGTATGGAAGCCGCATTTCTCGAAAAAACGTAAATAACAACCACATCCTTTTTCTTTTGAAGAAAATTGTCCAATTAATCGTTTACATACTGGCTTTTTTGATTATATTGTGGGTTTTAGGCATTGATTTATCTGGCGTTGTTGTTGGCTTAGGTGTCGGCGGTATTGCCATAGCATTCGCACTCCAAAGCACGCTAAGTGACTTCTTTAGCGCTTTCTCCATATACTTTGACCGACCATTCGAGATTGGCGATTTCATTGTCGTCGGAGACCACAGCGGAACCGTGACGAACATCGGCATAAAATCAACAAGAATCCAACTCTTGCAGGGTGAAGAACTTGTGGTCCCAAACAAAGAGCTTACTTCTACTAATGTTAGGAACTTTAAAAAATTAAAAAGAAGGCGCATAACATTCACCATCGGAGTCAGATACAACACACCTGTCGATAAACTCAAGAAAATTCCCCAGATAATCACTAACATTATCGAAAACATTGAACTAGCCGAGTTATTTTTAGTTCGCTTCACTGAATTCGGAGAGTTCAGCCTCCGATTCACGATAATCTATTACGTAAAAGTAGCTGATTACACCAAATACTTAGAAACACAAGAAAAAATAAACTTTGCAATTAAAGAAGCATTCGAAAAAGAAGGCATAGAATTTGCATTCCCAACAAAAACAGTCTATCTACAAAAATAACCATTTACTACATTTTGAGTTTGTACTCTTGGTAAAGTTAGTGCGCATAAGAAAATTTTCTGGCAAATTATAAAAAGGCCCGCTGAATCATATCTTTTTCTGATGGCGCTTGGTTGACTCCGTTTCGATAGCTTTGATTATAAGTGCATTAATAGTCTTGATAGGTTTTTTAGCCAACATCCTCTTTGACCGAACAGGCGTGCCAGACATGCTGATTCTCATTTTTTTGGGCGCAATTTTTGGTCCAATATTTGGAGTATTTGACCCAGAAGCAATCAAAAGTTTTGCTCCTTTCATTGCCGCTTTGGCATTAGCCTATATATTGTTTGATGGCGGCATGGGCTTGAACATCAAGCGAGTCCTAATTAACAGCCCGAGAGCTGTCCTGCTTGCTTTCTTAACGTTCATCTTTAGCGTCTTGGGCGTTGGATTATTCATGACAATTGTTTTTCAAATGCCTATAATCTATGGCTTGCTGTTTGGCAGCATGCTTGGCGGCAGTAGTTCAGTTATAGTGGTTTCTCTTGCTTCTAAAATTAAGATGAATGAAAAAGGCGCCATCGTATTAATTTTGGAGTCTGCACTTACCGACATCTTCTGCATAGTAATTAGCTTATCATTAATTGATATCATTATCACTGGACAAGCCAACGTTAGTACAATCGCTTTAGGCATCGCAGGTAAATTCCTAATAGGCACGCTGATAGGTTTACTTTTAGGTTTCACATGGTTATTTGCCCTGCGCAAAGTAGCCTTGGTGCCTTTCTCTTACATGCTAACCATTGGAATCGTGCTGCTAGGTTATGCTGTATCCGAAAGTGTAGGCGGAAGCGGTGCCTTAAGCGCTTTGATTTTTGGCTTGATTTTGGGTAACGAAAGAGACATCCGAAACTTGCTTAAGCAGAATAACATTTCATACCAGCCTAATGGAAAGGTTTGTTTATCGGTAAGTAAGGGTTTGAAAAGGTTTGAGGCTGAAGTTGCATTCTTAATTAGAACATTCTTCTTTGTTTTTTTAGGCATTATTTTCACGTGCTCGAGTATTATGTTCTTAATTGGGGGAATTGCGGTTTCATGCATCCTTATTCTAACTCGGCTGGGTGGCGTTTGGCTAGTAACCCTGAAAAGTACCCTCAAAAAAGAACGAGAAATAATGACTGTTCTTTTGACCAGAGGGTTGGCAGCAGCGGTTCTGGCAACTTTGCCTGCTCAATACGGCCTTGAATATTCTGATTTATTCGTTTCAATAGCAGTAGTGGTCATCGTGACAACGGCTATTGTGGCCACAGTAGGGTCACTGCTTATATCGCGCCAGAGAAAACGTACAGTGGAAGAAAATTAATCGATGCTTTATGTTTGCTGTTGGTAACGCCAAAAAGCCTTGTAGGGTGCTTCTAAATCCATCTGCCAGAGTGCCGCTGATAATTCGCCATAGTGAATCATGTCTTCGAAAACCATGTGTGTTAACACCTTCTCAATTCTGACGCGCGTGTCGGGCTTGTCGCCCCAAGGAACAACTATTTCACGGTTTAACTCTTCCAACGAAAGCTTCTCCAAATAGTGAAGGGTTCTGCTCTCCACATCGCGCACATATTTCTTCAATGAATCCAAATCTTTAAACATGTTAAAGTCTGGGTCAACCCACCGACTAAAACAGCCTGGGATGATGTAGTTTACCCATCTGTCCTCAACGAGGGTTAAATGCAAAAACACGTTGCGTATCGAATCAAAACTCAAGCCCTTTGGTTTAACAACAACCGCCCAAGGCAACTTGCTAATTGCTTCAAAGTAGAGTCTGCGAACCTCGTGATTGTACCTGATTAATTCTTTAACGTCCATAGGCATTGCTTGCGCATTAGGGGTATTTAACGCTTGGCAACCACGTTTGGGCTTAACTTTTTACATTATGTTTTTGGCTGAAAAAGCGCTAATGGTGACCTACCCCCTATAGGTTTCTGCAATGAGTTTCTAATAGGCGGCAAATATGTTGGTGAGCACTTGTTTTACTACGTACATGGCTTGCGGCAGGTTTACCACGTACATTAAGGGTCTTGGTTGTACGCAGTAACAAGCAGCATTTGGACGCACGTAGTAAATCAACGGTAACAGGTCCCTCCCTCTCTATGTTTTCTGCATTGATTGAAATATTAGAATGCACAGGGTTTCTGTTTGGGGGTTTACATGTGCTGGCTAATCAAGCGTGCCATGTCGATGACTGTTAGGTCGTATTTGCAGTTGGGGCAGGTTTTTTGGATTGGGTGGTTTGCACCGACTTTGAGCGCTGCTCCGCAGTGGCAACAAAAATATGTCAGTGACTGCCCCCTCTCAGCCAACTGGCTAATAGCTTCGTCAACGCTACTTTGGCGAACAGGCTTATCCCTAACTTTCTTTCGGGCTTCCTCCGCTTTCTCCTTCATGCCCAGTTTCTCGTATTCCTCAGCCGCTTTGTCAAAGCGTCCTGTTAACTCGAATTTTTTGATCCGCGCCTTTGCCATGCTCGTCGGGTCAGGGTCTGTGCTGAAGTAATCGCAGTTCTTGTTTTGCACGTAGGGCTCTTCTAGGTCGGTGCCGAAGAGTTCACAGGAACCCATATTAAAGAACACGCAAGCGATGCAACTATTCTTCTTGTACTCCTCATCTAGCTTTTTGAAGCATACTGGGCAAGCCTCAACCTGCTTACCATCCTTAACCGTGATGAGCGGGATGCCTTTGAAGGTTGCACCGCAAACCTGACAATTAGACTTCATGTAAATCTAAAAAGCAATCGTCAAAGTCAGTTATTTGTGTTTCCTAATATTTAGATTTATCAACTTGTTATATGTCTCTTGAAGGTATAATTATTATTTAAAATGAGGGGTAACGTGAACACTTCGCGTATAAACAAAGATGCCTGTGAAAAATTGAAATTGCCTACATTGGTTTCTGTGGTACGGAAGTCAGTTGTAGAAGTCTTAAGCAGACCTGCTTCTGAACTTGAGGGGCATCAAGCTTTCAAGAGTCACCACAAGCTACTGGCGCTTTGGGCTACAGACTGCGCTGAACACGTACTTTCGTATTTCGAGGAAAAATATCCCAATGATGGTAGACCTCGAAAAGCCATAGAAGTTTGTCGAACTTGGGTAGCTACAGGCGAGTTCAAAATGGCTGTCATACGTGGGGCTTCACTTAACGCCCATGCGGCTGCCCGAGAAGCACAAGATGCTGCAGCGCGTTATGCTGCGCGTTCAGCGGGTCAAGCGGTGGCAACAGCTCATGTTCCCACTCACTCGATTGGCGCTGCAGTGTACGCTATCAAAGCCGCCGCTGCTTACTCGGGAAATCTTGATGATGGCTTAGTTAATGAACGTAACTGGCAACTGCAACGACTGATAGAATACACAAAGCAAGGCACCATGCAACTTTTTTGATTTTCAGGCACAAAAGTACGTAAAAATGAATGTTTATTTTGCGTAAGCTCCGATGAGATCGCGCGCTGTAATTATGCCTACAACTTTTTTGCCTCTAACAACAGGTAATCGCCTAATGTGCTTCAACGCCATTACCGCAGCTGCTCTGTGAACACTTATACCAGCGGGAATAGTAACCAGCGGCGATGAACACTCAGGCCCCACTTTAGTAAACATCTTTCTGCCAACAGCCAAGAAACCTGCGATTAGATCTCGTTCAGTAAAAATTCCAAACGGTTCCCCCTTGCGAGCAATGATGACACTTCCGATACGATTCCGCTTCAACATTTCAGCTATAGCGTTCACGTGCATTTCTTCATCCGCCAAAACGACCGCTTTAGTCATGAATTCATCAACACGCGCCTTAGTCTCGCTGACATCGGGCAAAGTCTTGACCAAATCCGAAGCTGTTATGATTCCCGCAAGTGTTCCGCCGTCAAATACTCCAAGTCTACTACTCTTCATAGTAATCATCACTTGTGCAACTTCTTTTACCTTAGCCGAAACAGAAACAGATGGTAGCGGGCAGGTCATGTTTTTTTCAACTGTCTCTTCTTTTTGGAACTGCCCAGGCACCAAGACTCTGTTTATCAAATCACCTTCTGTAATTATTCCCAGAGGTGTTGCGTACTTCATTACGATTAGGCTTCCAATATGCTTCTCACCCATCAATTGCGCAACCTCCTGCAGGGAAGCCTCTGGCGCTATTATGACAACGTTTTTACTCATCAAATCTGACGCTGTTCGGAAACGTGATGCGCTGCGTTTGTACTGCTTAAAAGTGATGTCAACCTCGCGTGATAATTTGCTTTTTCTTGGTTTTTGCGGTGTCTTCAAAGAATCCACCAATCTACTATTAGTTGATACGTTTAATTAACTTTCGACACACCGCTTGTTACACACAAATAAACCCATAATATTATTTGGGTCTTGATTTACTTGAATTTCTTTTAATAACTCAACCCAAAGATAACCTATAATAGCAACTATGCTCGAAATTTATACGTGGTTTTTAATGATAAAAGAAACGTTGCAAGTAGAGTTTAGAGAGGTAGGCACTACTGGAGTATTCATGGCTCACACACAAGCCAATCAAGAAAACTCAATGCAGTTACTACAACAGAACGGCTTTAGGGCACTAACAACTCAAGAAGCACTTAACAAAATAGACCAGAACCAAGAATTAAAGGAGCAGCTGAAAGGCAGATGGCTATATCTGGACGAAAAAGGCTCTGAATTGTCAGGATTTTACATGTTCAACGAGAAGGGAGAACTTGCAAAAATCGCAGGACCAGCCATGCTAAAAAAAGGAAAAGGAGATTTAGAGAAGATTGTTTTTGTTTTGAAAGGTTCTGAGCCGTTGTCACTTCTTGTACAAACTGACGACTTCGCCCGTTACGGCGGGTTCCGTTTCGACATCTATGCAACCTACGGTCATTCTGATGTTGCTGGAGTGGTAGTTGGGGTTAGAGTTGACCACGCCTGAAATTGAGGTATCAGAAGCATTCAAGAGAACCCCAGTATGTGAATATGTAGCAGTTATTGAGCAGTCACAACTATTTTTATTGACACAGAACAGCAATTACTTGTTTATTTCCTTGAGGAGGTGGATGTTGCTTGATTTTTGTTAATCTAGGAAAATTCCGTAAGACACCTGACAAGAGAGAAATTGGTGACACAGCCAAGATTGTAGCGGATTGGAAGACAAAGGGCATCAACATACTAAGCTGGTATTGGACGCTGGGACGCTACGATACAGTAGTTGTTTTTGAGGCCGCAAGTGAGAAAGATGCAATGAAAATGTCAATTAATATCTCGGAGTGGGTTATCACAGAAACTCTTGTGGCAATACCAAGACAAGAAGCAATAGAACTCATTTAATAATCGCTACTTATGATATTAGCGCCAATTCTTCTTGCCAAGTTCTTCCCCATTAAATTTCCATTTTTTCTTCTTTAAACCCAAGGCTTTTTAGTCGGGGACGATGCATTTTTCATCGGGGGATGATGTCGCCGTCCCAGTCTGATCGGGAAAGATGAAGAATTCGACAATTGACAGACCCCACACATGTAAACGGTGCCAATATTGCGTTGTCCAAAATGTGGTTCGCCAAGAGTAGAGCGGCAGAAAAATCAGGAAGTCCGCTGCCTAGCTTGTGGCATGGTATTCTATTTTGTTACTCCCAACACGGGTTCAGGAACGGACTTAGACCGATACAGCCTGTGAGCACCAGCAACTTATGTTGCTAACCAGTCAACCGCTTTCTTTGAGGTAACCCTCACAATCCTGAGTACACAAAAGAAACATAAAACAAGCACCAAGACCAAAACGATGCCACCAAATGCTGGATGAAAATTAAGCAAGAAAGGCAAATACAGCAAATACAGAACTACCAGCGAAACAACGTAGAGAAGTTGCCTTGAAACAACTAAAGATTCAGAGTAATCAAGACCCTTCTTCATGAAGAACTTGCGCGCTGGAACAATCGAAAAGGCATCAAGCAACCGTTTCACATTAGGATACATCCGCAAAATCAAAACAGTGAAAGTACCAAACATAATGAAGGTAACAATCACACGTGTCTGCCAATTCACTGAAGACGCAATTGGAATAAACACCAAGTTAGCAAAAAGCCAAACTAAAAAAACAAAAAGAACCAAATGCGTCGTGCTGGCGAAACTCTTCAAACTTTCCTTTAATTCCACGATATCATTTTTTTCAGTTATGTCATATCCACCCTTTACATGCTTTTTACTTAGATGCTTTTAAATTTTTCAAGAAGGCACTTGCCTCTTTTTAGCAGCCTTCTCATCAAGCATATCAGCTATCTTCGAGGTATACCTATCAATGACGTTAGCAATTGCACGTGTGCTCTGCCAAAGCGCATAGATCGCCCAAACCACGATAAGCACTAGCAACACTGCGGGAATTTCTGAGTGAATATAGGCTAAATAATCAAAGAATAACAAATACGTCAAAGACACGAGAATCACATACAAAACCCCATCTAAAGCAGTCCTGTAATTGCTAATCTCCTCTGCCCTTAACTCACCAGTAGCTTTCCCAAAATGGTACGCAGCAATCCCAGCCAAGCCACCGCTTAACCTGTGAACATCAATAAACACAGCGACGGTTATAATTGCCAAAGCTACAGCAATAAGCGCACTAACAACCGTAGTCAACGGATAACCAAAAATAAGCACAGAAACCCCTTCAGCAATCGGAATAAAAATCAAACGACCAACAAACCAAAGCAAAACAGCGCCAAAAACAGAAAAAGCCACGCGCACCCCCACCTGACGAAGCAACAAAGCAGAATCCGCATACACCTTCTTGCCAAACTCGTCAATATCACGGCTTACCGCAACATCGTCGACACTTGCTGCTGATTCCTCAAGCTTAGCCAATTTTATCCCTCTCTAAACAGCCAACTATGTTAGAAATTATTATAAAGATTTCCGATTTGTCCGCTAAACCCATTAAACCAGATCAACGTTTTATTAAAAAATGATTACGTGGTGGGCCGGACCGGATTCGGACCGGCGACCTTCTGCACGTCAAGCAGATGTCCTAACCAGGCTAGACGACCGGCCCACGTGTTCGCGCATCTTTTTTATGTTGTTTTCCTATATAGGCGCTTCGTCTGTGATGCGTTGCTTTATTTGATTTTTCTGCAACTATTAAACCATTTCCTAAATGCTAGCTTGCTACAACAGCAGTTTTAAGGCACATAATACACATTATACCATCTGGGTAAGAGGTCATGGATGCAACTGATGAAGTGATGTCCCTATTAGTAGAATTCATCAATAAAAATTCAAACGTACCTGATATCCAATGGGACAGGCGCATGAGCCCACGATTGCTCTTTAATCCCTACTCAGACAAGTATGAAGACAGAAAAATAATCGCCCACTACTTTTTGCTCGCCGCATCCATACTCGATGATAACATAGTCGGCTACCCAGAGAACGCCCGCATGCTAATCGCCTACCTTCACACTGCCTTTGGTAACAGCCTCTTTGAAATAAAAAAACCACATATTTTTGAGGAAGAAATTGTAAAATCCGACTTCTACCATGACCTTGGTCCAAACAAGCAAGCAGCATCCGAAATCCTAGCATCAGTCAACATGTTTGTCAGAATGAAAGCAGAAAGAAACCTTCTTAAATACGCCCAAAAGTTCACTAAACCAAGCAATTTCATCGAAGACATAGCACAAAACATTCCGGCACTTGATGGACCGCACAAGGACAGAACGTGGATTTACATGCGCTGGATGGTTAGACCGCAACCTGACCTACAAATCTACGACCACCTTCTCCCTGAAGACCTCCAAGTACCTCTAACAAGAGAAAACGCCAACGTCGCCACAAGCCTAGGCATAATAAACACTGCATCACTTTCCCTCTGGAAAGACGATAAAACAGCAACCGAAGCCAGACAAAAATTAACCGACTTCGCCAAACACCTCTTTCCCCAAGACCCCGCAAAAGTAGACTACCCATTCTTCCTCTTAGGTAGATGGCTAAAACAAAAGACTCTAAACCGCTACACGCTAAAAACGGCGTTGGATTTTCTGGACCGAATGCAAAAAATCACAGGTCAATCTCAAGCCTACTATCAGAAAATGAGCCGCTACAAAAGCGGATGGGAGAAAAAAACCGCCCTCACACTTCTTAAAATGCACATCCCATATGGATACGAAACCATCAGTTTTCCGCTTCCAAACGCTAACGAAGTTTACACACCCGACTTCATTTTGGAAAAAACTGTTCAAGGTAGAAAAATTATTCTAGAGCCACATTTTGAAATGACTAAAAGGCAAGCAAAAAAATACTCCCTCTTCAAACGTACGTACGGGCACAAATTTCTGCTAATACTATTGCTCAAGAACGATTTAATCCCCATGTACCATCAACGCAAAATTCTAACAGACGACGTTTGCGATGACGTTTGGCCGATAGAATTCATCCATCTGCTAGTTGAGAAAATCAGAACAGGAACATATGGCACGTAGCCACAAAAAATTTGCCCCAAAGGATTTTATATTCAACGAATATATCAAGCTCCGTACCCGAAATGTTGACCACGGCAACTCGAGTCTACGATAAAATCAGAATACAAATGGAAGATATTATTTGGCAGAAGAGCCTCCGAAAAACTGCAACGATTGTTTTAAACGTGATTTACCGCAGAGGTTTTCCGATGCCTACAGCAGTATATGAGCATTTCACAAAGTCAGACGAAATAAAAGAAGATGATTTTGGTGATGAAAGTTTTCTCACCAAGTACATGGTTCCTGAAGCGGGGAAATGCCTTGTTGACGTTGGAGCAAGTATCGGCTTGTGGACAATATACGTTGCAAAGCAGGGGCGGCAGGTTTACTGTTTTGAACCAAGCCCCAAAGCGTATGCTATCTTGAAAAGCAGAACACAGGCGTACCCGAATGTTCATGCTTACCCTTACGCTTTAGGCGACAAAGACAGGGTAGGGCGACTGGGGTTAGCAGCTTTCTCTTTAAGCGGTTCCATGGATGCAGAACTTAAGGGGCTCCATAAAGGGGGAACCATCGATATAGCTGTGCGTTCGCTGGATAGCCTAGCCATCCCTGACATAGGCATAATAAAAATCGATACGGAAGGGTATGAAACACCCATACTTGAGGGCGCTAAAGGCACCATTCAAAAAATAGACCACGCCTAATCATAGAAGTGCATAAAGCAACAGGCAAAGCAGCTAAAACCTTTGCAGAAGAACTGGAAAATATAAAGAGTATTCTACGGACTTACGGTTATACGTGGGTTGTGCATGGTAGACAGATTAGTTTGCGAGAAGTGCAACCGCACTTAATCGCTGAACCAAAAGGAAGATAGATTTCTATAAATGCTAGTAAATCTTTTCTCTTGGTTTAATGGCTCAGGATAAATTCAAACAAGCAGTTGTATGGCTTATACTTAGTGGACGAACAGAAGAAGCACTGACTTTGTTGTCAAACAATTATAAGGTAAGAGCACCGAAATTAAAAGTTGGCTTACCTAAAAAGCACAAGATAAAAGCATTCGGCTGTTACACAGCAAAAAACGAGACCATCTCTGTTTTAAACAGCGATGCGCTCATTAATCCTTTCGTCATAATCCACGAATTCTATCATCACTTACGGTGTAAATCGGTGGATAAGATGCACAGGGGCACGGAGAAAAACGCTAACCAATTCGCCATGGAGTACATCGAAGCCTACAAAGCTGCATGCAAATAGTTTATTTATCAGTGATTTCTATTGGAATTTTTTCTCCACGTGCATTGTAAGCCACAACATCCTGTGGGGTAGCGTAGGGGTAGCCGACTATCATCATGATTCTGCCGAAGAAATGGTTAAAATCCACGTCTGACGGCGTTTTGTTACCTGACGGATGCGAGTGCACTGTGCCGACCAGCGAGAAATCCATCGGCAAAAGATGCAGAGGGTAGTTGGCAAAGCCATGCCCATAAGTTGCTAGGGGAGGAATCACAAGGTCAACTATGCGGATGGTGTCTTTTTTCTTTTTGCCACGTAGCAACAGAATGGTTTCTTTTGGGTAAAGGTGCCTTGCGCCTTCAAAGATTGCCTCAAGCAGTTCAGCGCTCATGGAAACTGTAATATTGTTCGCCATAGGCATCCGCAATGTTCAAAGCACCTTATTACCTTTACCAAACCTTGACTTGTGCAAAAACAGAAATAAACAAGAACCCCAATTACACTCAAAAGAGCCGGGATGGCAGAGTGGTTAACGCGCGGGCCTTGAGAGCCCGTGGACCTTCTGGTCCGCATGGGTTCGAATCCCATTCCCGGCGCTTCTTTTTAATATCTTGAATGTTTGTTCACTAAGAAGAAAAAGGGTTAGTAGTAGTATCTGATGGTTGCGTTAACACTGTTAGACTCTGCTTGGTTTATGTTGCCGATTTTGATTTGCACTGTTCCGGGCAGTACTGGGAATATGGCGGTTCCGCTGGTGCCTATTGTTTGGTTATAGTTAAAGTTGGTTTCGCCCATAACGAATAGTATTTCTGCGTAGGTTGTGTTTGCGGTTGCTTGTGCTGCGATTGTAATGTAGCCAGCAGTCTCTACTATATTAGTCCACACTTCTGTGGTTGTATTAGCGTTTTGGGTAAAAGAGTCATCGAATAAAAGTGCAGTTAGCTCCAAATTCAAGGCACGTTGCATAGAAACAATACTCGCATATGCACTCGTCAATGTATCATTCAGTATTGTAATTTGTTGATTTAGGCTTGTAATTTGTGCTTGGTATGTTGTTGCGTTAGGTGCTTGCGCAAGCTGATATTGAAGCGACCCAATCTGCGCCTGTAAGGAACTGATGAGGGCATCCTTCTCAGCTAATTCTTCCTGCAGAATAGTTGGTTGATAAACTGCGATTACACCGATTAAACTAGCGGCAAGGATTATGCAAATTATCGCTAAGGCTATGACCGTTTTGTTCCTTTTTTTAGCTATTGGTTCTTGTGTCATATCCTTCATCCGTTTTGTTTTACGTTTAGAAACTGTTTATATAAATAGCTATTTCCAAATCGAACCCAAACGCAACCTGAACGAGCGAAAACAGAATTACGCCCGGTGTTGATTTGCTTAGTACTTTATGCTCAAGTACAGTAAGACAGATAATGCAGCAAGCTCGAACATGCCTGGAAGGAAAACAAATGGCCCAAGTCCGAATGCTCTAAAGTTGAAGAGTCCCGTTACAAATGGGCTGGCTGCTACATCTTTCATCAAGAATGCTGCTGCAAAAATGATTAATCCAATTGTGAAGGGGGAGCGGGTTTTCATGTAAATGTTGAGGTACGTTACTAGTAACATTATGAGCATAGCTATGTTTATTGTCGAAATGATTGTTGATGTAAAGTAGAAGAATTCTAGGTCGCCAGGTACGTAGCTTCCCGGTGGAAGGGGACGAAGTGGAAATGTCGTATTTTCAAGTTTTACTGTTACCCAGTAGGCTGCCAGAAAAGCAACCGCTATTAATATTGAAGCCACTAAGCCGAATTTTAATCGATTTTCGCTTTTCATTTCTTTTTCCATCTTAGTTTTATCTCCTTTTTCTACTTTTTCCCGATTTTACCCGCAATCTCCTCAAACAGAGCATAGTTCTCTTCCATTGTTTGCGACAGAAAATATGTTGCGCCGTACCTGTCACCGATAGAGGTGATGATTTTGTTTTTCTCCAAAACGTCAAGGTGATGCCGCATCGTTTTATAATCCATCTTCAGCAGTGTTGCCAGTTGGTTCGCATTGAGCGGAGTTTCTTTTAACGCCTCAATTATTTTCGCGCGGGTCGGTCCACCTCTGGTACCTGTGATTAGCCAGCCAAGAAGGTACTTTAGTGAACGCGCGTTTATCGACATGAGTTACCGCTCCGTGAATGAGGGATTCTACGTCACTCTGTTATTTTAAATCAAGTTATAAAGGTGACCTTTTGAAACTTGACAAAAATTTGACCAGACAAACCTAATTGGGGTTGAATTTGGGTAAGATTTTGAAAAATCGTTTAATAACCTATCATCGATAGGCAGGACAAGGTAACCAAAAAGGAGTTTGAAAATGAGTATAAGCCCAAATGCCCAAAAACTGTCCAAATTAGAACACCCCTTTTGTTTGGCTCCTTTTTGGTTGCCTATTTTTATCTGCCAAGGTGTAATAAATGGGAATAATTAATAGAGCTATAAGGAATATTTCAAGGAGAAAAATTCGTGCGTTACTGGTTATTATTGCGTTAGGATTTTCCATGTCAATTATGATTTCAATTCCAGCGGGAGTTTTGGCCAATCAGGAAAGCGCAAATAGATTGGCTTCGGAATTGAGCAATACTATAAGCCAAACTGAGCAATCAATCAATGAAACATTAACTCAAATAGACTGCAGTTTGGCGTCAGAATTTGCAGGCTTTGGTTTTCAAGCGCCCAATAGGACGGGCTCTACTCAGCAACAATCACCTAATATGGGGAGCGTTCCACAAGGTGGTGGCGGCTTTGATCCTAGTCAATTTGGCGGTGGCACCATGCCGGGGCGGTTTGGCGGTGGCTCGTTTGGTGGTGGACAAGCGAATCCAATGAATGAAAGTCTTTATGTGGATATTTCCGAAATCAACGGTGTTGTTGCTGTTGCACCTATTTTGATTGCGACGCAGGGTGATAATGTTACAAGGGAATTCATGGGCAGAACCTTTTCAGTTATTGAAGAAGACTATGTTATTGAAGGTATTCCCTTAACATCAGAGCTTATTAATTACAACATTCTTCCGACAAACATTACGGCAGGCAGAAACCTGCAAGCAGGCGACAGCGGCGTCGTCGTGTTAAGCGAAAATAACACTATCTGTTTTGGCGCTGGAGTAGGCGATACAATAACAATTTTAGGCGAATCTTTTACGGTAGTAGGCATTCATGGCACGTCAGGCATTTCAAACATAAACACATTATACATGAATTTATCTGATGCACAAACGGTAACTAACAACACTGGATACATTACGAGCCTAAGAGTTTTTGCAGCTGACAGCGCCATTGTTTCGCAAGTTGCCAGCGACATCAGGACATTACATTCGGAACTCACTGTCAGTACTGCTCAAGATACACTAGAGAGGTTGCAGACCACACAAGCAACCTATGAAACTGCTTTGGCTAATGCGGAAGCATCACTTGCTCAAACTCAAGCTACAGCGACCCAAGAAATTATTGTTGTTGTGGCAGCAACAAGCCTCATAGTGCTGTTCGTAATGCTCTACACTGTTAAGGAGCGCACCAAAGAGATTGGTACACTCAAAGCAATTGGATTTAGCAACGCAAACGTGATGGGGCAATTCATGCTTGAAGGCGTTCTGTTGAGCCTAATAGCTGGTGCAGTCGGCATTGCAATAGGCGTTGTTGCTGCACCAACGCTTTCGTCTCTTCTGCTTCCAAGCGTAAACCTATTTGGCACTTCGGGCGGATTAGCGAGAACTGCCGCAGTGCAAGCGGCGGCGGTTTCCATTAATCTGGAGCTGATTTTGTTAGCTTTCGGAGCAGCCGTGGTGCTTGGGGCATTGGGCAGTTTGTATCCTGCTTGGAGAGCAGCAAAAATCAGACCTGCGGAGGCAATGAGATATGAGTAAACCTGTACTTCAGATTGAAAACCTAAACAAGATCTACATGCTTGGAAAACGACCCTTTGCCGCCTTAACAAACTTAAACCTTGAAGTGAATGCTGGCGAGTTTATTGCAATCATGGGTCCA
The DNA here is from genome assembly GCA_026014725.1 of Candidatus Bathyarchaeota archaeon. Classification (NCBI taxonomy): domain Archaea; kingdom Thermoproteati; phylum Candidatus Bathyarchaeota; species Candidatus Bathyarchaeota archaeon. The sequence goes on from JAOZHV010000026.1 coordinate 275,695, forward strand.
TCAGGTTCAGGCAAAACCACACTGCTTAACGTTATCGGATGCATCGACAAACCCACTAGCGGACAAGTAATCTTAGACGGCATAAATGTTGGCGACATGCCAGAGAGCCAACTCTACAAAATTAGACGCGACAAGATGGGCTTTATCTTCCAAACGTTCAATCTGCTACCGTACTTAAACGCTAGAGAAAACGTTGAGTTGCCGATGGAAGGCAGAATTAAATCAAAGAGCGAGAGGAAGAAACGTGCAAGCGAACTTTTAGCAACAGTGGGGTTATCAGGGCGTGAGGCGCATCGTCCACAGCGTCTAAGCGCAGGAGAACAGCAACGGGTCGCTATTGCCCGTGCCTTGGCTAATAATCCAGCTATCATTTTAGCTGATGAGCCGACTGGCAATTTAGATACACAAAACAAGCAAGAAATAATCAAACTTCTGGCAAGCCTTAACATAACGCAAGGCACCACCATAATCATGGTTACACATGATAGTCAAGCGGCGCATCATACTGAACGAATGCTTCTGCTCAAAGATGGAAAAATCAGCAAAGAAAAGGAAGGACTACATTTAGCTAAGAAAAGAAGTAAGTGCCCACAATGCGGAGGTATCATCAAAATAACTGATGATGTTTGCCCAAACTGCCAAAAAGAACTATATTCAAATGAAGATTTATTCTCAACTTAAACTAAGAAGGGAAAAACAATATGGAACCAAATGTAGAACCACAATTATCTCCTGTAATTCCTCCACCACCCCCTAAAAGGCGGCGGTTCACGATTCGTGTTGTTCTTGCCCTTGTACTAATCGGGCTCTTGTGCGGTGGTTTCATTGGTTATGCAGTAACTTACGCGGACTTCAATGCTAAACTCAACAGTTTGCAGAGTCAAATGGGGCACTATCAAAGCTCTACCAGCGGCAGTTCAACAAATACATGTTTGTTGAGTGATAATGCGAACGTGTCGCTTGCTAATCTTTATGCGCAGGTTAAAAATTCAGTTGTTGTCATCAAAGACCTTATTCCCCAATACGGTTTCTTCGGCGGTCTTATGGGATACAGCATACAGCAGGGGTCAGGCTTCGTAGTAAAGGTTAACAACCAACTCGTTGTGGTGACAAATAACCATGTGATTGAAGATTCCATAAACGTGACCGTAACATTTGCAAACGGCGACAGCTTACCCGCCACAGTACTAGGCTCAGACTCTAAAGCTGACCTTGCAATCCTCTCTGTTTCTTCGATGCCAAGCTATGCGGTTGCTTTGACGCTTGTGAGTTCTGCAACGTTACAAGTTGGTGACCCAGTGGTAGCAGTTGGTTCGCCATATGGCTTGTCAGGCACGTTGACCACAGGTGTAATCAGTGCTTTAGGCAGAACAATAACCGTGTCAGATTCAGGCACAAACAGTCAAACAATTCCTGATATGATTCAAACAAGCACTGCCATAAACTCAGGCAACTCAGGAGGACCACTAATCAACTATGCAGGCGAAGTGGTAGGTATAACCACCGCGGCTGTCAGCAACTCAGAAGGCTTAGGCTTTGCGGTGCCATCAAGCACAATCATCCGCGAAATAAACTCGCTGGTAACTACTGGCTCCTACGACCAGCACCCCTCCATAAACGCTCAGGGAACAGACATGAACTACCAAATCGCCCAAGCAATGAACGCTCCAGTAACTTACGGCTGGCTAGTTGAAAGTGTCTCCACACAAAACGGACTCAAAGGCGGCGACACACAAAAATCAATCATGGGCTCACGCGTAATCATCGGCGGAGACATCATCACCGCAATAAACGGCCAGAGGATTACTAACGGCGATGACTTACTATCATACCTTGAACGAAACGCACTGCCAGGTCAAACAATGAATTTCACTGTCATCAGAGATGGACAAACACAAACGGTTCAAGTAACCATAGGAAAAGCATAGTGAATTACGCCAGTTAGTCAAATAAAAGCACGCAAACGCGACAGTCCACGCCTTCAAGAACTATTTACTCTTTTCAAATCCTCGTGCCTAACGCTTTTATTTTGTTCAACTGCTTGTAACCATTACACAACCAGCAAGCAACCCAAAATAAACCCAAAAACCAAAACACTCCAATTCAAACAATCCGCTGCTTGATGTTGTAAGAGTGGATGGGGCTCACATACAACAACTAAAGAAAAAACAAACAAGCCAAACACCGTTACGCTATTTTTATAAGCCAAACGCTTACAGTAAAGAATCATGCAAGCAGAATTTGGAGTAATCGGCGGAACAGGACTCTACGACCCCAAACTTCTAAAAAACGTCCAAGAAATAACGATAGACACGCCATACGGTAAAGCCTCAGACGCCATAACCATCGGCGAATTAAGCGGCAAATCAGTAGCGTTTTTAGCACGACACGGAAAACTACACACCATACGCCCAACTGACATCAATGTAAGAGCCAACATATTCGCCCTAAAACGACTCGGAGTAAAACGCATATTAGCGGCTTCAACCGTAGGCTCACTACGCGAAGACTACGCACCCGGCGACATAGTTTTCACAGACCAATTCATCGACCGAACAACACGCCGTGAACAATCCTTCTATACAATAACAGAAGCTAAAGTGTGCCACATCTCCGTCGCAGAACCCATGTGCCCACAACTACGTAAAACACTAATCGACGTAGCCAAAGACCTGAAAATCAAAATGCATCAAACAGGCACATACGTCTGCATCGAAGGCCCACGCTTCTCAACCAAAGCCGAATCAAAAATGTACCGCCAATGGGGCGCAGACATTGTCGGCATGACAATGGTCCCCGAAGTCGTGTTGGCGCGTGAAGCCGAAATCTGCTATGCAAACATTTCAACAGTCACAGATTATGACTGCTGGAAGGAACATGCGGTATGCGTAGATGATATTGTAACTACAATGAGAACCAACATTGAGAAGTTAAAGCGCATAATCGCTGAAACCATCGCAAAAACACCCAGCGAATTCAGCTGTAAATGTAATAGCGCATTAACAGGCGCTTTCGTGTAACAGGAGAAAAACTGAAATGAACAAAACTGACAAACAAATCGATTTAAAAAGCAAAGTTCGAAGAATCCCTGAGTTCAAAGGCGTGGTTTTCTGGGATATAACCCCACTTTTAAAAGATAAAGAATGCTTCAAACAAACCATCAAACAACTGGCAGACCACTACCGAGGCAAACCCATCGACGTAATTGTTTCTAACGAGGCAAGAGGCTTCATCGTCGGCGCCGCTTTAGCTTACGAATTAGGGGTTGGTTTTGTGCCTGTGCGTAAAAAAGGCAAACTGCCCTACAAATGCATAGATTTAACTTACAAAAAAGAGTATGAATGCGACACGATTGAAATTCATCAAGACGCCATCGAGAAAGGGCAGAACGTTTTGCTCATTGATGACTTGCTAGCTACGGGCGGAACAGTAAAAGCCAATATTGATTTGGTTGAAAAATTAGGCGGCAAAGTAGTCGGCATCGGCTTCCTCATCGAGTTAGGCTATCTGAATGGAAGAAAAGCACTCGGCAACAAATATGACATATACTCACTAATCGAGCTAAAAACTCCAAACGGGTAAACCCAACTTAAATTTAGGCTTGGCGGATAGAAAGCACAAGGCAAGCATCCATTCCTACTCCTACTTCCTTCCTCCCCGATGGCGAAAAACGTCAATGAATGGGCACATAGCTTTTCCTTGCGCTTTCGAAGCAAAAGCCAGTTTTCGCCAAGCCCCAGCTTTTTACAGCTGCCACTAAAAAGTGTATAAACGGAATTTTATAATGCTTTGTTGTTGCAACCTGACAGCAACTCAGCTTTAATAGTGATTTTAAGCACACTTAAGTCAGTTGAGGTAAAAAGTATGGAAAATGTTTTTGAAGAGTCCCACGCGGTCATAACAACGTCCTCTGTGGCAGATGCTATTCTTGAGAAACCTAAGAGGAGCGCTTTTGTTTTTATCACCGCTGAATCAGAGGCAAGCCAAGTGGCCCTTCATGATTTGGAGCTGATTGATGAAGTAGAAGAAGTGTACCTTGCCAGAGGTGCTTATGATATTGTAGCTAAAGTTAGTGGAGAATCCTTTGATCACGTACGAGAAATTATTTGGAAGCGGATAAGGAGCCTTAGCAGTATTAAGGCAACATTAACCTTGACGATGATTTAATTTAGTTCTCAATTTCCCCTTTTTGATTTAAAAATGGTTTTAATTACGAGAAAAGAAATTTTATTAACTGTTTGCGATGCTGACAACAGCCAAATTGTTTTGGTTTAGAGCGACCGTTGGGTCGTCTTGTTTCCTTTTCCGCATGCATTCATGCATGTGCCTCCAAAGCATGTAGCGTGTCCTGAACGCTGGTGCTTTGCAAAATGGGCATCTAAATACTAGTTGCATCACTATTTACCCACCTTATTTTATTTACGGCTCTTCTGTGCGATATATTGGTATGTGACTGCCGCAAACCTACAACACAGGGTCATAACCGCCTTAGGATGATGCTTCTAATGCGGCTGTGTTTTTTCAGCAACTGAACAATTTTTTGGCTGATTTTAACTATCGGTTTATCAGCAATCCTTGACAGGGCTAACGAAACAAAGAACACGACAATGCCAATTAAAACTAAGATAGGGAAGTCGGTCACCCTTAAAATACTGATTATAATAAAAGTGAGTAATCCAGTGATTCCACCCATAATTGATGAGCGGACAATGAAATATAGTCGTTGCAAACTAACTGAGTTAGCGATAATATTCATTATTACGCTTTTCCGTTGCTGGCATTCGCTGTTTAATTCTTTTTGGTCTTCCTTTTGCGTAACGCTTACGTTTTCGTAGACAGCGTCACATACCTCTTTACTTACAACCTCATTTAATTCGAGTTCAATTGCAACCATTAGTTCATCTTCAGAATCTGCCTCTTTTACTATCACTGGTCTCTCCTCAACCAAGTTTCCAGTTTAATTGCCAAAACTATTTACACTTGAGTATTCACATGCAACAAGTTAAATTTTAGCACGCTAAACCAGCAATCATGTAGCCAATTGGGAAAGCGAGTCCCTTGTGTTGTGTTAACATCTTTTGCTCTGCAACTACCCCTATCCCCCTATATAAAGGCGGGATTTTAAACATACTTTTGAACCAAAAAGCTGCGATAGCACCCTACCCTCCTTAGGTTTCTGCAATGAGTTTCTAATAGGGCGCAAATAGGTTAGAGATTTAGAATGCAGATGTGTCTGCATGAACATAATAAGTATGATTAAGAAAAACTATTTACCAACTTGTAATTATTTAAAAGGTTAACAAGTATCAAATAAGTAGATGTTGGGTTGATGAATCATGAAACCTCAAGTTAGAAAGCCAAGCGAAAAAGAAAAACAAGAGGCGGAAAAATGGCCAATTTGGGAAAAAGAAAAATCGGCTTTCCCATGGGAATACGATGAGCAAGAAACTTGCCTAATCCTGAAAGGCAAAGCTGTTGTTGAGTGCCCTGAGGGTAGCGTGGAGTTTGGCGCTGGAGATTATGTTGTTTTTCCTCAAGGGCTCAAGTGCAGATGGGAAATTAAAGACAAAATTAAAAAGCACTACAAGTTTGGTTGAGATCTGCTTAAGACGCTGTATCTCTGTATTGAGGAAAACGTAAGAGCGCAGCAATTCCGCCCAGTGAGAGAAGTTTTGAACCTGCTTCATGTTCAGTGCTTACAACAGTTATAGCGGCATTACGTTTTTCTACTTGACGCATTAGCTCCTCAAGTTTGAGGCGTTGTGTTTCATCTGCCTCGCGGAGCGTTGTGTCTGCAACAATGAGCTTTTCCACTGCGCCCAGCATGATGGCGTTTTCTACTGCATCCAACCCATAAGTAACAGTGCCTTCGCCCTTGCCTAGCCGTTTCATGACTTCTTCCATTGTTTCTGTTTCTTCAACAATGCGCAGTTGATGCGCTGCCTTTAATAAAACGCCTGAACGTAAAGCTTCATCAATTCCTGCTGTGCCACCGTTGTTAACGCTTTTAACATCAACAACAGATTTTGACATCTCTTTTGACTCGTCACCAAGATAGCTTACAAAGTCGTTTTTTACGTAGCCAGCGCCAATTATAACGATAGGATTGTGATTTTGAGCCCACAATTTGTTTAGGCTATTTAGTGCAAGCTTGAAATATGCTTTAGTAGCTTCGACACGTTTATCAGCTTCCTTTTTGCCTGGCAACCGCATGCGCTGCTCAACTCTTGTTTCATAGCCGTACTGCTTAGTTTCAGCTATAGCAAACCCTTCATCGTCAATAGAGATTATCAGCAACGGTTTTTCGGTTTCGCTTGCTTTTACGAGGCGATCAAGCAGGTGTTTTGGCCACTCTTTCTTCACTATTGTCATGGGCTGATGCAACGAAATGTTTAGTGTATGATGAGCACCAGTGGGCATTATGTCTGGCGCATGACAAATCAGCCCGTGAACACGAAGTTTGCCAAGGAACTTGTCCCAGCTAACGGATTCCACTTTTACGCCCATGAATGCTGAAACGCGTTCAGCGCTTTTGGGGCGTGACGCTTCCGTATCGTTTTTTACGGCTCGGGAACTGTAAGCGTAAACCTCATCGCCCTTGTATACAACATTGTATAGGTGCCAGAGGTCATCAGGCGAATCAGGCACAACCTTAAGGAAGCCTTGCCTCAGATTTTTTTCTATTATTTTCAATTTCTTGTGTCCCGCAGTAGTTGTTATTGCTAGATAGATAAAAATGTACTATGACAAATTATAATTACTCTTTTTCTTCGGTTGGTTGATTATTTTGCTGGTGCTTTTTCTACGTGTTTCTTCCAATACCAAAACAACCCAATTACGCATGCGATTCTTAAGTATATTGATAGTGCCATCATCCACGAATATACATGGAGTTGTGTGAAACCTAAGTTTAAGGTGAATAAGCGGTTGTTTTGAGGTATAAGCCAAAGGCTATAGTAGCGATTTAGGTCATACGTTAAACCTGTTGTCAGATATTTTACAGAGCCGTAGAATACATCGTTCATAAGCGATGCTAAAAGTCCCAACCCAGTTGTGAGCGTCCAGTTTTTTAGGCTGAGCATAGAAAGGCTTGCAAACGGCAAGAAATACATCAAAACCAGCCACAGGTGGTAGCCATAGTTTAACCCCGATGACGCGATATCGATGTAATTGATAAACACTAAGCCGTATATAACTGCGAAAGCAATCAAGAAAGGCAGTTTGCCCACGAGAACGCCAGCAAATCCTAAGGAAACTCTTTGTTTAGCAGTTATAGACTGCTGGCTGGAAGCCTTTCTCTGTTGCAACATTACTCCTCGAAGCACACACACGACGCTTTGGTATGATTATAAACGTTGTTTCGAAAAGCTGTATATTTCAAAAAATTATGCTTTGGTTGCATTTAAAAGCAAGATGAACATATCACAAATAGTCTGCACAGTTCAAGTGATAAAGCTATGCCTCAAAGATTAGTAGTCGTAAAGGTTGGAACAAGCGGCATAACCACAAGTGATGGGAAACTAGACGAGCGTGAAATGATAAAGCTGACTAGCCAAATCGCCACAGCCACCAAACAAGGCGACAAAATTGTTCTTGTAACTTCAGGCGCAGTGGCAGCAGGCATAGCAGAGTTGGGAATTCCCCCTAAACCCAAAGACGTAGCTTTCCAGCAAGCAGCCGCAGCGACTGGACAGAGCGTTCTCATGGCAAAATACCGAGAACTCTTCAAAAAACATGACTTAAAAGTTGCCCAAATTCTACTTACAGCTGAGGACCTTTCAAACAGAGCATCCTACGTGCATACCTGTGACGTGTTGGGCTTGCTTCTAAAAATTGGTGTTGTTCCAATAATTAACGAGAATGACGTGACATCCGTTGATGAACTCATGCGAACTGAAGGTTACAAGGTTAATTTCAGCGATAACGACATCTTATCAGTTCTGGTTGCTGGAGCACTCTGCGCCGACTTAGTCATTATACTTTCTGATGTGGATGGGCTCTACACTGCTGACCCTTCTCAAGTTGGTGCAAAACTGATAAAAACAGTCGATGAAATTACTGCTGAACTCAAAACTTCGCTTAACGGCAAAAGCAAGCTTGGCAGAGGAGGCATTCAAAGCAAAATTAAAGCAGCGGAAATCGCAACTTCCTGCGGCATTCCCGTGGTTATAGCTAACAGTAGACGGGAAAATGTTGTTTTGGACATTTTAGCTGGGAAAGACGTGGGGACTTACTTTAAGCCTCAGAGTCGTATGCCTGCAGTTAAGCGTTGGATAGCTTATGGTGCAGCAGTAAAAGGCACAATTCAGGTTAACGAAGGCGCGAAAAAAGCGATTTTAAAAGGCTCAAGCCTTTTGCCTGTAGGGGTCACAAAGGTTAAAGGCATTTTTGATGTTGGAGACGTCGTTAGCCTTGAAGACGAGAACAACATTGAGTTTGCTAGGGGTAACCCCAATTACAACAGTACCCAGTTGAATCTGATTAAAGGGTTAAAAGTCTCTGATGTTAAGAAAAAGTTAGGTTCCGATAAGCCTAAAGAAGTCATCGAACATAGAAACATACACTTAATTGGGGAAGAAAAAAATGATGCTTGAAATATGCAAAAAAGCAAAAGTTGCTTCGTTTGAAATGGCAAAGCTCACAACAGAAGCAAAAAACGTTGCGCTCTGCAGAATGGCAAATGCTCTAGAAGCCAATGTAGAGAAAATTTTAGCCGCAAACAAGCTGGACGTGGAAGCCGCAAAAGCCAGAGGTCTTAAGGCATCGTTACTTGACCGTTTGTCACTGGATCAAAAGAAAATTCAAAATATGGCGAAAGAGCTCAGGGAAGTTTCTGCTTTGCCTGATCCTATTGGCTCAATTTTGAGTACTTGGACAAGAGAGAACGGTTTGATAATCAGTCAAGTGCGTGTGCCCATGGGTGTAGTTGGCGTAATTTACGAATCGCGTCCTAATGTTACTTCTGATTCTGCGGGAATCTGCATCAAATCAGGGAACGCTGTGATTTTGCGCGGTGGTTCTGACGCGTTGAATTCTAACGTTGCCATCGGGGAGGTTTTACGGGATGCACTATCGGGGACAAACGTGCCTGTTGATGCCATACAGATTGTTAATTCTCCTGACCGCAAAGTTGCAGAGGAGATGATGGGCATGCGGCGATACATCGATGTTCTTGTTCCTCGCGGAGGAGCTGACTTAATAAAAACAGTCGTTGAGAAATCGCGCATCCCAGTCATCGAGACAGGAACTGGTAACTGCCATATTTACGTTGAGGAAGATGCTGATTTAGAGAAGGCAACTCCGATTGTTATTAACGCTAAAGTTCAGCGTCCTGGAGTCTGCAATGCCGCAGAAAAGCTGATTGTGCACCGTAAAATTGCTGGTAAGTACTTGCCTGTTATTATTGCTGAGTTGCGCAAGAACGGCGTGGAAGTTCGAGGCGATGAGGAAACACGCAAAATCGTGTCTGACGTGAAAGCGGCAACTGAAGAGGATTGGTACACTGAATACTTGGACCTAATAATAGGCGTTAAAGTCGTCAATAGCTTGGACGAAGCAATAGCGCATATCAACAAGTATGGTACGCATCATTCAGACAGCATTGTCACAAGCGACTTTGATAAAGCCATGAAGTTCCTAAAAGAGGTTGATTCAGCTGCAGTTTACTGGAATGCATCCACGCGGTTTACGGATGGGAACCAGTTTGGTTTAGGCGCAGAAATCGGCATCAGCACGCAGAAGCTTCATGCAAGAGGACCCATGAGTGTTCAGCACTTGACAACGACGAAGTATGTTGTTTTGGGCAGTGGACAAATTAGGAAATAGTTGCAATTTTTTTCTATACCCCCATATTTATACTCTTAAAATTTGTTTATCGTGAAACTGCGAATTTTGAGCAGCCATTGATTGCTTGCTAACTTTTAGTGCACGTGTTAGGGGTTAGCTTGGTGTTCCAGTCACTTGCAAGCGCGTACTTGTTGTTAGAGTGTTAGTGTAATGAAGGGCAACTGGTCTACTACCGGATCTACTAGATGGAAGACGATGTCTGGGTACAAGCCTAACACTATGATTGCGGCAACCAGCATGAAGATTGGCACAAGCAACCGTTTGGGCTCTTTAATTTTTGTTTCATCTTTTGGTTTTTTTGCATACATGTAATTGACGAGTCTAAATATGTACGCAGTTTGCAATACACTTGTTAAAACACCTATGACTGCCAGCCAACTCAGGTTAGCCTCGATGGCTGCTGTGAATACTAAGTACTTAGCCAAGAACCCTCCAAAGGGCGGAACGCCAGCAAACGACATCCCAGCCATCACTAAAGCTAAGCAGACCATTGGCATTTTCCAGCCTAACCCTGAGAAGTCTTCAAGCGTGTGGAACCCATGCCTGTTAATGATGCCTACTACCATGAACGCAAGCGCTGTAGTTATGCCTCCAATAAGGAAGAAGTACATATTACCAATGATGCCCAGCGAAGTGAAACTTGTGATTGCCACCAAGTTGTAGCCGACATCAGCGACACATATGTTAGCAATTAACCGTTTCACGTTGTCCTGAATTAGAGCAAACAGGTTGCCAACAATCATGGTCAGTGCAGCCATTATGGCTAGCATGAAAGTCCAGTTCAACGCTCCAGTAGGCGTTATAATAAACACGAGCACTCGAATCAAGATGTAGTAGCTACCTTGGTCAACAAGTGCTGAGAGAAAGGCGGCGGATGTTGATGGCGCAGCAGTGTAAGCGTCAGGAAGCCAGAAGTGGAAGGGTACGATTGCTGACTCTATTGCGTAGCCAGTGGCAATGAATATGAAAGCAATGACTAGGAGGGTTTTATCACTTAAAGTCATCAGTGCTTGCTGTACAGCCACAAAGTTAAGACTGCCCGTTATGCCATAAACAAGTGAAAGCCCGAAAACCACGAAGGCAGAAGCGATTATTATCATAACTAAATATTTTAAGGTGGAGTTCAATGTTAGCGCGCTCTTTTTGTAGAGCATCATAAATCCTGCGCCTGCAGCGGCAGCTTCCCAGAAAATGAAGAGCGTTAGCAAATCGCCTGAGAGGACAGCGCCCATTAAAGAGGCAGTGAGCAGAAGCATAATCGCGAAATACCGCTCAGATGGTCGAGCACTTGAATTAACAAACAATACGGTGTAGAGCGTGATGACGGCGCTTAGTGCAATTATGATTACTGTCATGTAAATAGAAATTGCGTCAATCATAAGCGCACTCGAGAAAACTGAAAGCGCACTATTAGTCAACGATAAATTTACAACAGGAGGCGGAGAAGTACTATAGTACGTTATCACCAAGTTGGTTACAGCTAAACCAGCAGCGGTAAAAACCGCAATGAACCAGCCCAATGTCAAGGCAGTTTGATGCTTAGCTTTTCTAATTACTTTAAAGGCTGGAATAGTCAGTATTGCTGAAATAACTAAAGCAATAATCGGTAATACTGCATCGATAATTTGAACCTCAACCATTAGCCTTTCACCGTTTATCTAACCGAATACTCCAAATTGCACCGTCTGAATCAATTGAATGAAGAATGTCGGGTACACCCCAACCAGAATCACTAAGATTACAAGTACACCTAAGGCGAATTTCATGTAGTTTGGAACATCCACAAGTTTATGCTCCTTTTCTCCGCCGTTCTGGTCCTTATATTGACCTAAGAAAACTTTTGAACTGAACCGCAACGTGTAAGCCAACGAGAACACCGTTGCTATAAGCATAAAGGCGGTTGGGAACAGGTAAAAACTATCAACGCTAATTATCTCAAATGCACCAACGAATATCAGGAACTCACTGATGAAGCACGCAAAGGGAGGCGCTCCAGCAATACTCAAAGCAGCAGTTATACCCGAGACAGCTGTAAACGGCATTTTACCCGCTAATCCACCCATCTCGCGAATGTCTCGTTTTTCAGTCTGGTGCATAACCGCTCCTGCCGAAAGGAAGAACAACCCTTTGCTAACCGCATGACTGATAATGTGAAGCACTGTTCCCGTTATCGCTGTTGCTGATGCTAAAATTACCGCTGACCCCGCCAATATAGATGTTGGAAACAGCGAGAGCCCAAACATTATGTAACCCATATGGGCAATGCTTGAGTAAGCAATTAACCGTTTGATATCAGTTTCCACCAGTGCTATCAAGGAGCCGAAGAACGCAGAGATTATGCCAAAGACTGCTAAACCATGCAGGAAGTTAACGCCAAACGCTTCACCTACTGAAGGGAAAACCACGCCTAAAGATAAACGCAAAATTGCATAAGCTCCAGCGCTAATGATAACTCCACTAAGGAGCGCAGACATGGTGGCGGGTGCTTCCGAGTGCGCGTCAGGTAGCCACATGTGAACAGGAACAATTGCCATTTTTACTGCGAACCCAGCGGTTAATGCTATGAGAATCCAACGTACAATATCTGTGCTGGCATTCATCAATGCTGCTTGAACTTGGAACATGTCAGTGTAGCCTGTAACCATGTACATTGCGCCTATGCCTAACAGTACGAACACGGCTCCAGCATGTGTGAATATGAACAGCTTGAAGGCCGCCTTGTACGAGTCTCTATAGCCCCAACTGCCCACGATGAAGTAAGCTGGAACAAGCATTAGCTCCCAACAGAAATAAAACAGCAAAAGGTCAGATGTAATGAAGACTCCGACAAGACCAACAGACAGCAAGCATAACAGAGCATAATAAGCAGGCAGATTCTTTTTTCCAGCCATATAATTTATTGAGAAAATCGAAGCTGCGAATATTAACGCAAGGCTTATGATAGCTATAGAAGCACTGATTCCGTCAACAAATAACGTAAATGAAGCGTTAATAATGGGAATCCATGCGTAGGTTTCGATGTAATGATGCGTTGGGTCGTTGAGAACCGTGGGAACAGTGGATAAAATTAGGGCTAAATTAACCAGCGCTATTGCTGCAACAAAAAGCGCCGCGGCTTTAGGGGATTTTTTTCCAGCTAAGTAAACGAATGGTACACTCAGCGTGGGGATAGCGAATATTGCAAGTAGAGCGAATGGCATTTTTTTTACACTCCTAAGGTTAATATTATCAATATCACGATTAAGATGAAACCTATCACTGCCGCAGCAATGTAGTGCTGAAGCGATGTAGAGGGGGTTTTCTTTATTTGTTTGGCGCCGCTGAGCGTTTTATTTCCCAGTGCGCTTAAGAATTTATCCAGTAAAACGTCGAATTTCTGGATTCCTGTTGCACCTTTCAGGGACCTGTTTGCTACGACATTTAAGAATTGATCAACCAGCACATCAAAGTAAGTGTGGACTCCGCCTGCAAAGCGCATTACGCCACTGGCTAAGTTTTGTGGGAAGAGGTTGATAGTATCTTCAAAGCGCCCGAGAGCACTTGAGAATTTGGATATACCCCTTGCTACTGCACCGTAGAAGTCGTCGAAGAAGTAGCCATGGCTTAGAAGTGACGATATTGGATTTTTGCTGCTGCCTATGCCCCTCATAGTTTGATTATTCTTAAAGTAAGTTAAATATATAATTAAGCCAGTTGGCACTAAAAGTGCAAAGAAAATCAGCGTCTCCAAATTCAAAAAAGCACCTACAAGAGTAGTTTCCAGCTCAAAATGCATAAAGCTGGCAACTAGCGGCTCAGCTAAACCCCAAATCACACATAAGACACCTAGAATCATGGCTGGGTACAGCATAATTTTTGGCGCTTCATGAGGATGTTGCTTGGTTAGATACTCAGATTCTTTTCCCATAAACACTAAACTAAGGAACCTGAGACTGTAAGCAAACGTAATTGCTGTTGTTGCAAATATCAGAATAGTTTGTAGTAGGCTACCTGAAGTCATTACACTTTCAATGATTAAGCCTTTACTAAAGAAAGCCGCGAAAGGAGGCAAACCACTGGTTGTAATAACCATAAGCACAGATAAACCAAAAGTGATTGGCATAGCTTTCTTTAAGCCACCCATCAAACGCATGTCACGAGTACCCAGCGCGTGTATGATGCCTCCTGCAAGCAAGAATCCTAAACCTTCAAAGAAAGCGTGGCTTATCATGTGGAATAGACTTCCAAACCAGCCTGTCGCTTCGGCTGATGTTGCAGTGCCCAGCGCCGCCATCATGAAGCCAAGTTGGCTGATTGTGGAGTAAGCGAGAACTCCCTTTATGTCAGTAGTATGCAACGCTAATGTGGCACCTACAACCGCTGTTAAAACGCCTATCCAAGCTACCGTAGGCAACCAGTAAGGAAGCAAAACAGCTAACGGACCAATGATTAGGATGAATCGTGCAATAAGGTAGACACCTGCCTTAACCATTGTAGCCGCATGCAAGAGCGCGCTAACTGAAGTGGGTGCCTCCATAGCGCTGTAGAGCCAAGTATGCATAGGGAGCTGGGCTGATTTTGCTATTGCACCGCCAAGAGTTAAGAATGCAATAATTGTCAAAGTGGGAATCGGCACATTTCCTATGTTTGCAATTATTTCTCTAAAGCTAAACGTGCCTAAGCTTGCATAGAAAAGCGCTATTGCGCCCAATAGAGCGACATCGCCAATGCGAGTCATTATGAAAACTTTGACGCCTGCTCGGATAGATTCAGGCCGTTTGTACCAGAAAGAGATTAGAGAGAAAGAGCATAAGCCGACCATTTCCCAGAAAATAAACATCTGAAGCATGTTGTCTGAAATAACCAGACCAATCATGGAGCCAATGAAAAGTAACATTAAGAAGTAGTACCGTGTTAAGCCTTCCTCGCCCTTCATGTAGCCTAAGGAGTAGATAGTGATTATTAACCCAAAGAAAGCAACCAGAGTTGTAAATAACACACTCAGAGGATCAATAAATACGCCTGCACTAATGCTTTCAAACCAAGTCACTGACGTGCCTGTGGCGACACCGCCGCCGGAAAACACGCCAGGCACCAGTGACAAGGCCAAGCCTACAGTTATAGTTGAAACTGCAACTACAAAGTAGTCTCTCGCTTTATCGCTAATCTTTGCAATTAAAGGTACAAATAGGCAAGAAACGAGCGGTAGAACCCAAACAAGCCATGAAGCGATATCGTCAAGCAGCATTAAATTTCAACCTCGCTTTCACTTTCATCTTGCTTGCTCAGTATTTCACTGATATCGCTTGTTCCGAACCTTTTAGATACGATAACAAGCAATCCTAAAATGACTGCACTTATGGCAGTGTCAGTTGAAAACGCTAAAATCAAAAACGCTTCACCCAGTTCCTTGCCCATAGCGGAAGCAAGTGTAATAAAATTCAACGTGGCACCTGTGGCTATTAGCTCCACTGATATGAATACTTTCAGCAGGTGCCGCTTCGTAAGCAAACCGTAAATTCCAATGAATAGCATGATAAGTGAAACAATGACGAAATCCATTATTTCTTCCCCTTCTTTTCATACAGGACAATGGCTATGCCTGATGCCACAATCAAAATGACTAAACCTTGCAGAGCAACATCAAAAGCTCTCAGATTCCACAGTGCTTCACCAAAAGAAACACCAGCAGTTGTTGCCGTGCTGGGACTGGAAACTGAAAAGAAAATGGCGGGCAAAGATAAAACAATACTTGCACCTATTAATGCTGCGAAACTTTTAGGCGAGGTTTTCTTTGTAGGCTTATCACTCAACATTTCACCTGACAAGAACAAGATGGCTAATGTTCCCACGCCTACAGCAAACTGGAAAATGGCGACATAAATAGCCCCGTTTAAGAGGTAAACAAAAGCTACGCAGAAGAATGTTCCAGCTAGAGCGGCAACGGAGTAAACGGCCTCATCGAGAAACAGGGCAAGACAAGCGGAAACAATCATGCCTACTGCAAGTATCTCCAATATCATTGTCCTTCACTCTTTTGCATGCTTGCTTGAGGCTTTATGACTAATGAAGATTTATCAGTTGTGGCTAACTCATAAAAAACAGAGCTCTTAATTGCGTTTCTCGGGCAACTTTCTGCGCACTGATAGCAGAAGATACATTGGTCAAGCTTGAATTGAGGTCGCCTTTTTCCGTTAACCTCAACCATCTCTATGGCTTTAGCGGGACAATCGCGACTACACAGACCGCAACTAACGCAAAGAGTTATGTCAAATACCTGTTGCCCTCGAAAGTCATCAGGCAAGGTAGGCTTCTCGAACGGGTACTTAGTTGTCGCTGGCTTAGTAAAGATGTGTGATACAGCCCTTTTAAGCATCGGAGAGATATGTGATTTTTTCGCCATCTTTTACACCACCATAGGATAAACCCATTTAACCATTGCAACCGTTAATAATAGCGACAACACCGCCGCTGGTAAAAGAAACTTCCAGTTGGCAGACAAAACTTGGTCAATGCGTAAACGTGCAAAAACACATGTGATATACTCGCTAATCACTATCACTGCCAAAACCTTGAGCACAAACCAAAGTGTATACCAGAACCAAGGAGCACCAAAGAACACAGGACCGTAAGGACCACCCAAGAACAATTGAGTCACCAAAGCCGCGCCAAAAACAATCTGCACATCCCGTGTCAGGTGCAGGAAGGCTAATTTGCCGCCAGTGTATTCAGTTTCTAATCCGCCGACTACCTCGCTTTCAGCATGCGGGATGTCAAACGGGTCTTTTTCCAATTCAGCCTGCAAAGTGATTACAAATAATACGAAAGCCCACGGTGCTAAAATAATGAAAGGAAGCAACTGAGTTGCTTGAACTGCAGCTATCTGCGCAATGCTTAAACTGCCAGCGATGAAAGCGGGTGTCAAGGCTAACAAGAAAAGCGGAATATCGTATCCAAGAAACTGGGTCAACACTCTCGCTGAGCCGATAGCGCCGTAAGGGTTAGACGATGCCCATCCAGAGAGGAACAACAAAAAGTTTGCAATGGTAACAAATGCTAAAATCACAACCAAATCGCCGGGGAAACCGCTTACAGAGAGCACGCTTGCGCCATCAATAGGCAAAAAGCACATTGCAAAAACCATAATCGTGAAAGCCACTAAAGGCGCAAACCTGAAAATGTACTTTTTAGCGTCTCTTGGCTCAATATCCTCTTTCGTCAACAGCTTGATGAAGTCGGCAAGCGGCTGAAGGATGCCATGAGGACCCGCAACCATTGGCCCAACACGGTTTTGTATGCGGGCTTCTATTTTTCTCTCAACCCAATCAGCGAAAAGCGTTAAGAGCAGTATGAAGCTAAAGCCGGGAAAGACCAGAATGCGGAAGATAAGCATAAAGTCAATCACTCATAGGTCACCTGTCTGTGCATGAGAAGCATGGGTCTAAGCTGACAAAGTTCGCTGGAACATCAGCTATGCTCTCACCTATAGCTGTTTTAAGGAATGCTGGAATGTTAGCGAACGTTGGCGTGCGAACTTTAACACGTTCAGGCATGGCTGTACCGTTACTTTTAACGTAATAGAAGAGTTCGCCTCTTGGAGCTTCAACACGGTTCACCGCTTCGCCAGGAGGCACAACACGGGGCGCTTTAACACGGAAGGGACCAGCGGGCAAATTGTCAATTGCGTACTCGATGATGTTGATGCTTTCTTCAACCTCATCCATGCGGACATTCATTCTTGCCCACGTATCGCCAGCAGTGTAAACTATTTCTTTAAACGGAATTTCACCATACGCCTCGTAAGGCTCATCCTTACGCACATCAATATCATACCCTGAACCTCGTGCCACTGGACCCACAACCGAGAGCTTTATTGCGTCTTCCCGTTTGAGGACACCAACGTTTTGCATACGCATCTTAATTGACGGCTCATCCTCGTAAACTTGCCTGTAAAACGGCACTTTCTTTCTCAAATCAGCTAAGGTTGCCTTGATTTTTGGGATATCGCTTTCTTTCAAGTCTCGTCTTACACCGCCTACAGTCATAAGTGAGGAGTAAACACGGTTGCCGCTGGTTAACTCGATTAAGTCCATGATTGGTTCGCGGTCACGCCAGAAATACTGGAAGAGCGTTTCGTAACCGATTTCTAAACCTGCGTGCCCCAAGGTTAGCAAGTGGCTGTGTAGCCTGTTGAGTTCCAAAGCAATCACGCGAAGATACTTGGCTCTTGGCGGGACTTCAGTTTTTAGTATTTTTTCAACTGTTTCAACGAAGCTGCAAGCATGGATACTGTTGCAGATACCGCAAATGCGCTCGACCAAGTACACATCTTGCAGGTAAGTGCGTGATTCAGAGGCTTTCTCTATGCCACGGTGCACGTAACCAATTCTTGGCTCAACTTTAGTCACTGTTTCTCCGTCAACGGTTACGGCGAATTTTTCTGGCTCCAAAAGGGCAGGGTGCTGTGGACCGATAATGATCTTGACAAGTTTTTCGCCCTCTTCCAGCTTAACCTCTTCTGGAGGCGACGGGTCTAACTGTACTGCACCAGCATCAACATCCTTTCTCAGCGGGTAAACACCTTTTGGCCAATTATCTGTCAAGACTAGCCGTCCAGGGCAGGGATGCCCCTCGAAAACCGCCCCCAATAAGTCAGACACTTCCATTTCATGAAAAACTGCACCTAGAAGTATGTCAGTTACGGTTTGAATGTTGGGTTTTTCTTTAGGCACTTCGGCTTTTACTGTTACAAAAGCGTTTGTGGTGCGTATGTGGTAGTAGATGCCTAGGTTCGCGCCTAGGTCTAGGCCAGTTATTGCTGTTATAGCTGTTTTTTCATCTGCGTCAACCATTGCTTGCATAACGTCTCGGTGCAAGCCGTTGTTGGCAATTATTGTGCCTGTGCTGAGTAGCCCTGCTTCAATCTGTACTTTCTTTTTAAGTTTAGATTGAACTACACTGAGTATGTCTATGTTACTGCTTGACACTTGTCTGGGTCTCCTCAACTTTTAGTTTTTCTTCTTGTGGCTTCTCCGCTTTTTTTGGCTGTTCAACTTGTTTTTCCGTCTTTGGCTGTTTCTTTGGTTTAGGCGGGTTCAGAGCGTTTAGAAGCTTAACTACGCCATCCATGATTGCTTCTGGACGCGGTGGGCATCCAGGTATGTAAGCGGTAACTGGTATGACTTTGTCTACTCCTCCGAGTACGTTGTAGCATCCAGCGAAGACTCCGCCGCTGCAGGCGCAGGCTCCGATGGCTACGACAAATTTTGGTTGCGGCATTTGGTCGTAGATTCGTTTGAGTCTTTCTGCACATTGTTTTGTGACACCGCCAGTGACCAGCAAAACATCTGCATGTCTCGGTGAGGGCTCAAGTTTTACGCCGAAGCGTTCAACGTCATATTTTGGAGTGAGTAGCGCCACGATTTCTATGTCGCATCCGTTGCAGGCTCCTGAGTTAAAGTGTAACACCCAAGGCGATTTTACTCGTGCCCACGTTACAGTGCTAGTCATTTTTCTTTTCCTCCTTCTAAGAGAACTAACCCAGCAGCTAAAAGTATGCCAAGGTAGAGAACTAATAGAAGCGGATTTGCACTCGCTATCGAGAAAGAAGCAAATGCCAGCAACAGCACTGAAGAATCGAAGATTACAAAGTAAATCAGGTACTTGTACAGCGAAACGTTTACTTTAAGTCCACTAAACGACACTTTTTCGCCACACGCGTACGATGCTTGCTCGTTTTCGTTTATAACGGTTTTGGGTGCTGACCGCTTACCTAAAATGTAAATTGCGAACGTTGATATGAATATCAGTATGAACGCAATGGCGGCTTCTTCAATCATGCGTTTTCTTCTCCATTTGGTTGTATGGATATTTTAGCTGAGTTGCCAAATTTACATTTGTCATAGCTAAAAGCGATGTTATGAACGCATTTAAGCTTATCTACAGTAAAACTGTACAAAAGCCCATCATTTCCTATAAATGCTAAATAATTGTCTTGCAACAAACCGACGAAGCCATTTTCATCGGCGACAATGCCCTCACGTATTACACTATTATCTCCCATACTACCCCGAGCTGGTTCTCTATAAAATATGGCACTTGAATTTAAATATTAATAACTAAAAAAGTGAAAATCCTCATAACAAGTAAATTAAAGAGTAACTTGGAAAAGCGTTACTCTGTTTCTGCTGCCCCGTGCCATCTTCTTTCCAAGTAAAGTATCAAGCTGAAGAGGCCTCGGCTGATGATAACCAAGATCAGCAGTGTGAATTCTTCATAAGTTCTAACAACAACGGTTTTTATGATTTCTGCTCCAATAAAAAATTCTAGTGCCAAGGTTAAGTATCCTGAAAGAAAGCGCGTTACGCAGGATGGTTTGTAAGGGTCTTGGAGTTTGCATTGTATGAATCGTATGGTTACTACTAGAACACCAAAGAGAAGTATGCCGCCGCCTACAAGGTAAATTAAATCGGTAGTTATCGTTAGCAAGGTATCGATGACACTTTCTAGGCTTGGAATAAACAACTTGCTAAATGGTGTAATAAGAACCCCAAAAATTGCGCAAACTACTACTACAAGTATTAATTCAATAGTTAAACGGCTAGATGATTTTTTAGCAGGTACACTACATTCAGTCATGCAATTAAGCAACCGAAATTTCTAGTTACTATTAGAGCGTTTACCTAATAAATATAACCAATAATCAAGATTGAGCTGCCAAAGCATGCATCAAATCAGTTTTGGTTACAACGCCGACAATTTTATTCGGGTTAGCCCTGTCGAATACTATCACTCTGCCTGTCTCGTTTTCACTCATTCGTTTGAAGATATCCAAAGCAGTTTCATCTGGATATGCCCTAACAAGTTTATGCTTGGCTATTTGACCCACTAATGTTGTATTTCTCTTAGACTTGTCAACACTTGAAGCTTCCTCTATGGTTATCCAGCCTATCGGTTCTTGTTTTTCATTCACCAAGGGATACCCTATGTGGTGATATTTAGCTACCAAACCTAAGAATTGGCTCACAGTTATGTTTTCTGGCACAGTCCGCACATTAGTACCCATTATATCGGCAATCTTTATTCGAGCAAGTTCACCCGTTTCCCTGAGCAAAAGCGGTGGAAGATAACCGGTAGTTTTCTCCATTTCAGCAGCGTTCTCAAGCCCTGCCTTTCGTTTCTGCATAGCAGCAACAATCACTCGTTCTAAGACGACAGGCTCTTCTTCCATGACCCAAGTGTTAATTACGCCATCTTCAACTGCCTTGTAGAAGAAATCTTCACCAGCTTTAGTGCGAATAATTACCGTTGACCAATCCTTAAGGGGGTAAGCGCTTCCAATGGATATATCAGCTAACTCAGAAGTGAAATCAGTGCATTTACGGCAACTCGGCAATATATGCTTCGAAACTTCAGACATGGGAAGTCGGATTTCGCCCTTACTTGTTTGCACAACAAAGTTGGATGATAAACGTATAAGCTTGATATCTGAAGGTTCGATATTATACTTCTTTTTTAAGTAATTAACTAACGTATTGAGCGATAACGTTCCAAAACAGAACAAACCGATTCTTATTTTAAGATTCCCGCTGATTTTATGTTGCCATGCTTCTAGTTTACGAAGCGCTAGTATATGACAAGGAACCCCAACGAAGGCAATGTTAGATTTTCCGTAGCCATAAACTGCACTGCCATATGCCTTGGCAACCGAAGAGGGGAAAAATTTGCTCCCTATCGCTGAAAGAATGTCATCAGGAACTGTAGCGACTGAAGCCCTCGGTTTAGCAGGGTTTTCAGGCTCAACCTGAGAAACAATCGCGCTATCAAAAATTTTGTTTTCAATACCATATTTAAGCAGTGAAGTAACGACTCCGCCGCCATTGCTTAATTCCCTTATTTTAGGGTCAACCGCCTGAACCAGCAACACCTTACGGTAATAACCTAACGCCTCATTCTTAACTGGTGTCTTTGAAACAAAACTCAGGCTTCTTAGCAAAAGAGCCTCTGAATGCGGGCAAATTTCATAGCAAATAGGACATAAATCCATGTCTTTAGAGCAATCATACACATGCTTTACGCTCTCACCTTCGACATGTAACGCGCTAACAGGGCATGCTGCTTCACAAGCGCCACATTGTGTGCAAAATCCAGAATCGATAATCTTCTTCTTCAAAATATTATATGCGATAAGCGAATCAGGTTGTCCCATAATGTTGGATTAACATACAATGCTTAAAAAGTTAATTGAAAAAATACATAATTTAACCATGAAAAACATAGAGAAGAAACGATAAAAGCTGAACATTAGACGGCCGTTTCTTCAGTTAGACCCGCTTCAGGATAAGCGAACAAATGCGCTTTTTCTAGAGGGTATGTAATTGTAACCTCTTCTCCGATGTTAATCCACGTCTCGGTTAGCGATGGTCTGTTGATGATGAAGTGGTCGCCGTTTTCTAGCCTGATTTCATAGCGAATAACAGTTCCCTCAAATGTGGTTTTTGTGACTTTGCCAAACAAGCCGTTTTCTGATTTTATGTGCCCTTTTTTTATATCACAGGTTTCAGGTCTTATCGCCAAGACAACTCGTTCCTCTTGCTTGATGCCTGGGTTTACAGCCATTATCTTTAACCCCTCGCGCAACTCTATTTCTGAGAACTTGCCGTTCGCTTTGGTTATGTAGCCTTCCAAAAAGTTTGATTCACCAATAAAGTGAGCAACAAACAAACTGTTAGGGTGCATATAGAGTTCCTGTGGTGACCCAATCTGGACGATTTTGCCTTTCTTCATAACTGCAATTCTATCAGAAATTGACATTGCCTCTGCTTGGTCATGTGTAACATGAATTGCGGTCAACTTGAGGTCTTTAGCCATTCTACGAATATCATACCTAATTTCGTTGCGTACCTTAGCGTCTAATTGCCCCAGAGGTTCATCCAAAAGCAGAATCTTGGCGCCAGCAGCCAATGCACGAGCCACAGCAATTCTTTGCATCATACCCCCACTAAGTTCGCTTGGATAGGCATCTAAACGTTCGTTAAGTTTAACGAGTTCAAGCACTTCATGCCCAATTGTTTCAGCTTGTTTTTCATCATAATTCTTTACCTTAGGTCCATAGAGAACGTTGCTCCAAGCATTCATGTGGGGAAATAACGCGAACGTTTGAAAAACAAAACCAATGTCGCGGTCTTCAGGTGGGTCCTTATCCACTCTTCGACCATTTATGTAAATTTCACCACTATCAGGCTCAATTAGCCCAGCGATTAGCCGAAGCAGTGTTGTTTTGCCGCAACCACTAGGCCCCAGCAGCGAGAAGTATTCTTGATCGCGAATGGTTAAACTTACGTTGTCTAATGCGTAGATTTTTCCATATTTTTTGGTTACGTTTACGACTTTTACTTCAGGCATGACTTCTCTCTCTTTTGTGAGTGATTTTTGATGTTTTTATTACTTTTCATCCTAAACCTGTCCTTTTCTAGTAAAGAGCCTCAAAACTAAAAGAATAATGAAGCTCAGCAGTATCAAGATGCCACAAGCTAAACCTACCGTAAGCGCATTAACGCCTTCGATGGGTGCGATGACACCGCGCAAGGAATTAACCCAGTTAACTACCAGCACAGGAGCCGTTTGCAAGGTGGGAGTCACCGCTAATGTTGCACCTGTTTCACTTACACTTCTTGTGAAGACGATGATGGCACCTGAAAGAATCGAGTATTTGCTAAGTGGAAGCACAATTGTTTTGAAAACAGTGAAGGGTTTAGCGCCCAGAGTTTTTGCTGCTTCTTCCATGTCTATGTTTATTCGCTCAAGTGCCGCCGACATAGACCTGACAAAGTACGGATAAGTAATTGCCAAATGTGCAAACACCAACAGCAGAAAATCAGGTATGCCAGGGATGCCTTGCCAGAAGAACCGCAGTGAGACGCCCAATGCAATTGAAGGCACAATTATTGGAATATTTATGAGTGAATCCAAAATGTCTGAAGGAAGCTTGCCAAACGTTCTTCTTGAAATCAATATCGCCATGGGTATACCAAGTATTATTCCTAAAACTGTGACCACTGCTCCTAGACCGTATGAGAGAAAAATGCTTTGCCAATAACTTGTCCATATGCCTGATCCAGTGAATACATCTGTCAAAGTTGTTCCAGTGACCACTGCTTGGAAAGCTGGCAACGCAACGAAAAGTGAAGGAATCAGAACTATAATTATGAAAACTGCCAACGTCGCAGTATTGCGTGTCCAAGCAGCTTTTTTATAACTCAATTTCTTTTCAAAAACTGGCAAACCATGTCCAAACGGTAACTTTATTCTTTGCCCTAAAAGTCTAATCAAAGCAAAAATAACCAGAGAAACTGCGATTAATATAATACTGGCAAAAACTGTTGCCCCTTCATAGCTAGCTTGACTTATCGTACCAGCCCTGAATTGATTACTGATGTTTTGCAGAAAGACTGGCCCATTAAGAAACGCTCCTGCAACAATGAACGTTGCGCCTGTTTCGGATAAAGACCTTGCAAAGGCAAGGCTAAACGCTGCAACCAAAGAGGGTTTAATTATGGGAAATGTTACAGTTCGCGCTGCACTCAATGGAGGAGCACCCAGAGTTCTTGAGGCACGCTCGTATTCCATCTTATAATCAAGCAGTGCACCAACGATAACTCTAACAACTACTGGAAATGAAAATGTGAAATGTAAAAGCATAACTAAAAGCCAACCAGGAGAAACCAGTGTACTTCCAAAAAGTCCTGATAGCCCTCCGCTTGAATTCCAAAACAGCAACAGTGAATAGCCTAAAGCGGCTGTCGGCACAGCGAAGGGTATATCAGCTAAGGTGTCAAGTACGCTGAGCCACTTGGATTTGCCGCGGGTAATCAGCCAAGCTAAGGGTATTCCAGCGATGAGGTCTAAGGCGGAAACAATTAGTCCGATGGTGAAGGAGTTTGATATGGCGCCAAGAGCAGTGTTCATTAGTTCAGGCTGCTCAAATAAGCTTTGTATTGATCCAGCTTTTATCAGGATGCCAATTATTGGTGGAACAAGGATTATGGCGAAGAAAATAATGACCGCGAAGAGGTAGAGGGTGTACTTTAAGGCTTTTTTTGATGACAGAGCATTGAGCGTGTTCCAGAGTTTGCTAAGCAAGGTACCGCTCCTGTTTTCAGGTAATTTTTTGCCTAAAGTCTGGTTTTTAATTAAATGTTCAGGTATATAGCTGTTACATAAGAGATAGGTTTCTTTTTAGGTACTCACTGGAATATATAGCTAAACGCTTTTTTGTATCAAGAAGGAAGCTTGCGTGCTGTTAAATGCTTATCAACACAAATCAAACGTTGAAATAGATTTTAATCTATAACAATATCATGACAGCTGAATTCTATTCTTCCCATTTCTCAACGATAAGTTTGTTGTCGTTGGGAGAAAAACTAACCTTAACAGGCATCGAACCTTCACATTTTAGTGGAAACATGCTGTCATCAACTACACGGACAGGCAAGTACAATAGGTACCTATCATCTTTTCGCTTAAAAATTGTACCTTTTCCTTCATTGCACATTTTGCAAGTCACCGTGTTAACGTTAACTAGTTTGCTTTTTAAATTTACTGTCTGTTTTACGTAAAAGATATGATGAAAAGGAATAAATCATACTGGTTTATCACATTTCGGCTTTTCTCAAAAGGTCTGCTGCGCTATTAAGGTTGATTCGATAGAAAATAGTTGTGATGACTATTGATATGATGCCACTGATTATAATTGAAATGGCAAGGTTCAGAATGCTGGCTGAAACCCCCAAGAAGGATGGAACGAACATTGAGATAATATATGGTGCTAAAGGTGCCAGTACCCCGCCGCCTGCAAGCGTACAAACAATTAAGCTTATCAATGACCACTCTTGACGAATCATTCGTTTTCGACGTGTTTCAGTGAAGTCAGCGCCTTTAAAGCCGATTGCAAGCGAAATCGTGCCAACAGCAGGTATTAAAAAGACCGCTTCTACACCAGCCACAGTTAGCAATTTCAAGGAAGGTTGAAATATAATTGCCCCGACTATAATGCCGATGACTAAAATAATCAGTGAAAAGAACATCAAGAAAAATAATTTGCTTTTCACCAAGTTTTTAGCTGAAACTGGCGAAGCATAAATTCTCCACACCGCTTGACCTTCTTCACCCACTAAAATGTTACCTACAATCATCGCCATTATTGATGGCGGAAACAGAAAAATCATAGCCTGAAAAATAAAATCAACTTCTGCTGGTGCGCCATTGTTGGTTAGACCAATTGATTGCATAATTGGCACCACCATGAAAATAATCGGTACAATAAAAATGGAAATCAGTTCTCTGCGTCTTGTAAACGCCTTTAAATCCTTATGAATTATGGCTGATTCAACAGTTGAGAAGCCGAGTTTTCCTAAAAATCCCGCTTTCGGAGCGTAGATGCCGCTCTTTTGAACCCTGATTGCTGGCGGTTCATAGAGTCCAAACCTTTGGTTTAATGCAACAGCAAGATAGTATAAGCCTGCGATAAGCACCGCAGATAAGCCGGCGAACAATAAACCCTGCAAAACTACACCATTAAGCAAGTAAGAAAGCATTATAGCTA
The DNA here is from genome assembly GCA_026014725.1 of Candidatus Bathyarchaeota archaeon. Taxonomy (NCBI): domain Archaea; kingdom Thermoproteati; phylum Candidatus Bathyarchaeota; species Candidatus Bathyarchaeota archaeon. The sequence goes on from JAOZHV010000026.1 coordinate 302,123, forward strand.
GCCATGCATATGGAATAAACCACACACTCGTCTGGATTGCAGACAAGCTTTGGAAGAACTCTCCAAACCCAGAAGTTATGTAGAAGTAAATAACGTAAAAGATTAAAAAGAACATTAAAGACCCAATAAATCGTACCCAAACAGCTGCTCTGCCGCTTGACTTGTAAACAGCACCTATAAAGCGCACTTGTAGGATTCTCAGAATCTCGGTTGTGGCACTAGCCATAAAGGCTGCGGCGAAGACAGCGAGTACAGTTAAAATGGCAGGTAAAATCAGCCCGTTTAGAGCTGAGAACACTAACGTTCCTGACGAGAAAGCTATCACTATTCCCAGAGGATACCCAAACAAATTAGCCAAGATGGAGGCAAAGGTGTGCTCCTGCCACGTTACAGGCAACCAATACATAACTTGTGTTGATGCTTTGATTCCGCTGAGTTGGATTTGCTGGAGTAAAGTTAGCACTAAACTGAAGATTAAAACAAGCGTCGGTAAAGACACGAAAACCATGAATGCTGTTTCAGGCAGAGGCGCTATTCCTGGGATTTCGCTTGGGTTTTGGTAAATTAATGTTGCGATAAAATTGAAAAGCAAACCACCGAGTATTCCTACCACTAAGGCAAGCCAGTAAGGCCAATACGCTAGAAACTTGTTTTCTTTGTACCTTGTAGTTTTTGCTCCCCTGATTAGCCTGCCTGATTTGCGTTCCACCTGCATCAGATAGATAACGTGTTTCCAATTCATTTGATGAGTTCCTCAACGACAGCTCTCAAATCTTCAGTTCCAGTTAACTTCAAGAATATATCTTCCAAAGCTGACCCTGGCAAACTTGCCCGCTGTCTGAGTTCTTCCATGTTGCCTAAAGCTAAGATTTCGCCTTGGTACATAATGGCTATGCGGTCGCATATTGCTTGAGCAATCTCAAGAACATGCGTGGACATTATGGTTGTTACACCTTGCAGTTTTAGCTCATAGAGAAAGTCTTTAACAATTCTTGCGCTTCTAGGGTCTAAAGCGTTGAGCGGTTCGTCAAGAAGCAAGAGTTTAGGTTTATGTAAGAAGGCGGAGATTAAGCTGATTTTCTTTTTCATGCCATCAGAGTAGCTGTTAATCATGTCGCCTTCTCGTCCTTCAAGTTGCATCGCTTTGAGGTACTCGGTGATGCGTTGCTTCTTTTCTGCTGTTGGTACACTGTAAATGTCAGCAATGAAATCAAGGAACTCGATTCCTGTTAAGAACTCGTAAATCTGCGGAGACTCAGGAACGTAACCAACGAGCTGCTTAACTGTAACTGGGTCTTTTTGCACGTTTATCCCTAAAACGTTGACTTCGCCAGCAGTAGGCTGAACCAAACCTAAGAGCATCTTTAGCGTGGTGGATTTTCCTGAACCGTTAGGTCCAAGTAAAGCAAAAATTTCCCCAGTGTTAATAGTTAAGTTAACGTTGTTTACTGCAACTAATTCATTGTAGCGTTTAGTGACGTTTTGTAGTTCTACTGCATGTTGGTTGTTCATGATTTATTCTCCTTTTGTTTGCAAAATAGAGACCGTCCACATTTAAACTTAGACAGTCATCTATCTTTATTGAACGTTATCTATGCTTATTTAACACTATCTATAGTCATTTGTATTTAAAGATAGTGCAAAATCACATCAAATAAACCGTTAAAGAAGCAAATAGGAACGCGCTAAACAAAACTGATCGGCTTGCAAACTTTATTTTGGATACACTTTCAGAATTAAACATCCTTATAAGGGAAGGATTCAAACATTGGAAACAAGGTTGCTAAGCCGATAGAGGGCCTGCATGTTTGGTGCACTCCAGTCACTTCGATTAAACGCCGAGCAGAACGAAAACTACCGTAAATTTTTTCTAGATGCGGACATAAATCGTGCAAAATTAACCATGCTCTTCTTTGTCATCCCCGTAATAGGCTTTGCTTTTAATGATTACTGTTTCTATGGCTGGTCAACGGAATTTTTCACCCTAATATCAGTAAGGTCAGTTTTACTGCTCATACTTGCTGTTTTCTTCATTGCTGTTGGTAGAGTAAAGACTTACCGCTCTTACGACGTGCTTGTTTTTTCAGCAATTTTTGCAATAATGGTGGGCGGGGGAATCATCAATCTGTTTAGACCTCAAGACTTTATCTTTCAAGCAATTATAACCATCGTTTCATTGTTCATTATTTACTTGGTCATTCCATTCAGATTCTTATACCAAGGAATTTTGGCCACCATCGCAACAGTCGGGGAAGCAGCAATAATATTGATGGTGGTGCAACCATCTGAATCTGTCGTATTATATACAATGCTGTTTAACCTTTTTATCTCGCACCTGATTGCCGCATTCAGTTCTTGGCAGTTGCACTCCTACCGTTTGAGAACCTACCAAGAGTTTGTGAAACGAAAAGAAGCGCAGGATAAACTTGAAGAACACACCAAGGATTTAGAAAAACTGGTTGCGGAACGTACGGAAAAACTAAAAAATGCTGAACGGTTCGCCGCAATTGGTGAAACCGCAGGGATGGTTGGGCATGACCTGCGTAATCCGCTAACTGGAATTGCAAACGCAGCGTACTATTTGAAGAAGAAATATTTTAAAAAAATAGATAAGACTGGAAAAGAGATGCTGACTATTATCGAAACAAACATAGAATACTCAAACAAAATCATCAATGACCTACTTGACTACTCAAAAAACGTCAACCTTGATGCATTAACAAGGACTACACCCAAAGCCATAACCAGCGAAGCATTAGCAATGATTACTCTGCCACCAAACATACAAGTAACTAACCAAACACAAGCCACCCCTGAAATCAACGTTGACTTCGTAAAAGTAAAAAGAGTCCTCATAAACATAATAAAAAACTCAATTGATGCAATGCCTGAAGGAGGCAGCCTTACTCTTCAAAGCGAGCAAAAAGATAACATCACAAAAATAATTTTAGCTGACACTGGTCCAGGCATTTCTGAAGAGAACCAAAAAAATCTTTTCAAGCCGCTTTTCACAACTAAAGCGAAGGGAATGGGTTTTGGGTTAGCGATTTGCCAAAGAATCATTGAGGCACACAAAGGCAAAATTGTGGTAGAGAGCACGCCTAGCAAAGGCACAAAAGTTGTTATAGAGTTGCCTTCGGACATACAAAACGGATCACGAAGATTTGAAAATAAACCTTAAATCCGCGGATTGTTTCAATTGCTGAAAGCGAAGTAATAATTGATGCCGCATATTATTGAAACACATAATCTAACAAAAATTTACAATTCGGTAAAAGCCGTAGATCAGCTCGATATTACCGTGGAATCAGGCGAAATCTTCGGACTTTTAGGTCCAAATGGAGCTGGAAAAACAACAACGGTCTCAATGCTATGCACGATTCTTAAGCCAACTTTGGGTACTGCAACGGTGAACGGTTTTGATATTGTTCGGCAAGCAAGTGATGTTCGAAAATCCATAGGTATTGTTTTCCAAGATCCAAGCGTTGACGACAGGTTGACAGGCAGAGAAAACCTCTACATGCATGCTAATCTTTATGGTGTGCCAACATCTGAGCAGAGAGAAAGAATAAGCCGAATACTAAAGTTAATTGAGCTTGAAGACAGAGCAGACGATTTACTACGTACATACTCAGGCGGCATGCGGCGAAGGCTTGAGTTGGGCAGAGGCTTAATTCATTATCCAAAAGTATTGTTTTTAGATGAACCAACAGTTGGTTTAGACCCTCAGACTAGAGACCATATTTGGCGGTACATTAAGGAGTTAAAGCAAGCGCATGACATAACCGTTGTTTTGACTACTCATTATATGGATGAGGCTGACAGGCTTTCAGATCGGATAGCCATTATGGATCACGGCAAAATAGTTGTCTTAGACTCGCCGCAGAAGCTTAAAGATACCTTAGAAGGCGACGTGATAGTGGTAAAAGCCAACAAGTTGGACGCTTTATCAGAGTTAGTAGGTAAATGGTTTGGTCTAAATAAGAGGCGCATTGTTGAGGGTACGCTTGAAATCACGGTTCCCAATGGCAAGATAATCATGCCTAGAATTATTGAGCTGGCAACGCAAAACAACATTTACGTGGATTCTCTGGTTTTGCGTGAACCCAACCTTGAAGATGTCTTCTTGCATTATACGGGCAGAACGATACGTGAAGACACAACTAAAGAATTACACGGCATTTCAGCTATCCATAGGAGGGCTATTCGGTGAGTGAATTCCGTGGACTCTACACGCTCTGGCTAAGAGAAGTTAAACGCTTCATGCGTGACAAGGCGAGGGTTGTTATAAGTTTTGTTCAACCGCTCCTTTGGCTGGTGATTTTTGCGGGTGGTTTTGGCGCGCGTATTCTTATACCAGGTACAAATTATCAGCAATATCTTTTCCCAGGTATTATAGGGCAAACGTTGCTGTTTACGGCTATGTTTATGGGGATTAGTGTTATTTGGGATAAAGAGTTTGGTTTTATGAAGGAAATTTTGGTTTCACCAGTTTCAAGGTTTACCATTTTTATTGGGAAAATGCTTGGTGATAGCACTGCTACTTTGCTTCAGGGGGTTATCGTTTTTGTCTTTGGTTTTATTTTGGGTATACCTTTTGACCCGTTAACTTTGGTTGTTGCTTTGCCAATTATGTTGCTTATTGTGATTGGTTTGGTGAGTGTGGGTTTGATAATTGCTAGTTTTATAGGCAGTTTAGAAAATTTTGGGGCCATTCAAACTTTCATTAACCTTCCATTGTTCTTTTTGAGCGGTGCACTCTTTCCGATTTCAGGTGTTGGAACGCCTGAGTGGTTGCGTGTTGCTTCAATATTTGATCCGTTAACGTATGGGATTGATGCGTTGCGGACGGTGATTTTGGGTTCGGCATGGACGCCGATTCAGCCGCTGTACATTAACCTTGCTGTGGTAGGTGTTTTTGATGTGGTTATGGTTGTGGTTGGTACGTGGGCTTTTAGTAGAATGAAATAGAATATTAAGAAAGCCTCTATATGTAGGTACAGAAAACAATATCTGCTTGTTTCTTTTTCAATTATTATTGTGTATTTTATGGAAAATGTTTTAAATGACTACAGCGCCTTTCCAAAGCAGGGGAACATACGCTTGGATAGGCAGAAGGCAGTAGATTTATTACGCGAGATTTTAGAAGCTACCAAAAAAACCGATATTACTGCAATCTCTATAAATCCTGACGGCGCAGGAGATTTTACCTTAAGGATTAATTGCAGCGTAGATGAACAAATAATAAAGTCTATCCAGCCCATTATTTCAAGAGACAAGTTGGCGATGAAGCAAGACCGCGGTTTTCTCACCATTTATTCGCCAAAAACATTAAAACGCATTTAATTTTGCCGCAAAAATTGCCGACGGTACCTACCCCTATAGGTTTCTGCATAGATATCCTAATAGGATACAAATATGCCGACTGAACCTGTCCCTTTAAGCTTTTTTGCGATGTATTTATTGGCTTCGACTACACAATTGTTAGTGGGCTGGCGTGTTGGTGTGTGGCTTCCGAGCCCAAAATTGCGGGCTTGAGGAAACTCCGCCCACATGTAGAATTGCAGTCCCTTAAGCGGACAAGTCGAGAGGCTTGGCAACGGAGCAGAAACGAAACGTCCAACTGGACTTGGCTATGATGCGTTTGTGACGCTGAGTGTGCCGGACTGGAAGCGGTGAAACGGCCGTCCTGCAAGTGGAAAGGGCAAACAGTCGCCGATGAAGACTCTACCGGAAGGCGCAGGTAGCCCGATTAGCCGAATGCCACAGCAACAAAAGGCGGGTTACGTCCAACACACCAGCCCAAAAAATGCAAATAGTTATGCAAAAAAACACAAGAAATGATTGTTTTTGAGTGTTTATTTGACTTTGCAATTAAGTCCTGTTATGGAAGCACAACAGAGCCGCCGCACCCAAATACGTCGCCCATGACATGAATGTTTATTGTTGTTCCTGAATCGAGGTTAGCACAGGGAAACACGAGGTTTACTTGAAGGCTATCGCCCCGTTGTAGGTTACAACTAATAGGGTCTGTTGCGCCCACAGCTGTGCCGTTTAGATACGCAGTTGGGTTAATGTCGTTTTCGTGATTGCTTGAATTGATGATGACTATACCGTTTAATTTTTCATTGTAGGTTACGTTTGAGAATGCTAAAGAAATGTTGTAGTAGCCATCATTTTTTGTGATACTTTCAAAAGAAGGGTTATTTGATGTCCAGCCGGATTTGTTGTTGGAAAAAGCTCCGTTAACTCCAGCGATTACTATGAAAGTCCAGCTGATTAGTGCAATTGATGTAATAATGAAGGCTGTGGATAGAATTTTTGATTTTTTCACTTTATTCATCTAAAAAAAGTTTCTGATTCTTTGTTATTGCCGTATGTGCGTCCTTTTAGGTACGAACAACAACATACAGATTCAAAGTGTACCGCACATTTTTAACCCTTAAATTCACTTTTACCTATCTTAGAGAATACAAGAAATTAAGGCGAAGCTTTTGCCCTACGCGCATGTTTCTGAGACTCAGTAAAAATTTATAACATTAAAAGTAAACTCTTTTGAGTGATTGCCATGAGTAAAGAAAAATTCACGGCAGCACTCACTATAACATTAATTCTCGCTGCGTCCGTAGCTACAGTTTACGCCTTTGAAATAACTGGCACCATAGTTTTGGAGCGGCACGGCGGCTACTACGGCATAGCTTACGATTCAGGTAAAGGCGAAATCTACCTAACTAATGGGGATTTCCATTTAGTCTATGTAGTATCAGACAGCAATGACAGCGTGATTACAACTATACCCGTGGGAGACACGCCTTCAGGAATTACTTACGACCCAGCAAAAGGCGAACTATTCGTAACCAACTTTAGATCAAATTCGGTCTCAGTCATATCCGACAGCGATCACTCAGTAGTGGAAACAATAGCCGTTGGGCAAAACCCCATGGGAATAGTCTACGATTCAACTAAAGGAGAAATCTACGTAGCCAACTATGGCTCTGATTCAGTGACGGTCATCTCTGACAGTGACAATACGATAGTTGCTACCATACCGGTAGGAATTAGACCTTCCGCCTTAGCATATGATTCTGCCAGAGGAGAAATATACGTTGGTCACGCTGGCTGCAATGACATCATCGTGATATCCGACAAAACCCACAAAATCGTAGCAAACATAACCGTGGAAAACCAGCCAATAAGCCTAGTTTACAATTCTGGCAAAGAACAAATTTACGCAACCAATTACGGCTCCGACACGGTATCAGTAATATCATGCAACAACTATACGGTAGCCGCAACTATACCAGTAGGAAACCAGCCAATGGGAATAGACTACGACCCAGTCAACGGTTACCTCTACGTAGCCAACTTTAAATCAAGATCAATGTCAGTAATATGTGACAGCAACAACACAGTAGTTACAGATGTTTCCCTTAAGGGCGAACCCCAAGCAATAGGCTACGATTCTGGCAAAGGAAAAATTTATGTTGCTTACTCTGAAAGCCACAGAGTCTCGGTCATATCGGTTCCCGTTCAACCTGACCCTACCTCACAACCAGAAGTTACCCCTTCGCCATCATCCACACCCTCGGCACCAGAGTACTCTCTACGCACAGTTTTCTCAATAGTAATGGTTATTGCAGTAGTCATGGTAACGATATCACTTGTAGCAGTATTCTTCAGAAACAGAAAAATCAAAATACACATAAACTGCAACTAAACAAGCAATTCATTAACTAAGCCCCTAACGTATTTCCATACCTTGACGTTACCAACATAACTATTGATCAAATATCCACGTTAATATTTAACAGCGTTTTTCCAATTTTTCTCTTAAATGCTGTCATCAACGTAACAACGCTGAAAGCAAAAATCAAAAAGACAATTATACAAACTGGACCGAAAACATCAGCTTTAAAATCCAGCTGTAAGTAACCGTATTTACTCCCGAAAAACAACCCAAATGCGGCAAAGGTTGAAAACAGAAAAAACGCCAAAACTGAAAGCCCTGCAATCCTGTACCAATTCATGATTTTTAGAAGCTTAATCAACTGTTCTCTTGTCTTGGGGTCAATGTCTTGCTTTTTCTTGAGCATTTTAATAAAAATGTTCGCGTACCCAATGTATGCATAAGAGGAGCCGATTTGTCCCCAAAAGTTAGACGGGTCTTTTGAGGCAACATCACTCAAGAAATAGTTGAAACGTTCAGTATGGTCAGGATTTGGTTGCGTCCAATACTTAAACCCAAAATAAGAAGAAAAAACGCCTACGTTGTTGGCGTTCTCAAACTTACTAAAGTAATAACCGCTTGTGATGCCGACGGCGGGAATGGCTGGCAAAAACGCAAAGACGCCGATGGGTAAAACTCTGAACCGCCAAAGAACATTACCGTCAAGAACAGCGGTATTCCAAACAAAGCAAACGCAAAGGGTACTATCTGCCAAATCATCGCTTCGCTTTTTTCTGATAATTCCCGAATCACCAGCCTAGTCTCAACTACTGCTAAAATGACGCCGGCAAAAACACCGAACAAGAGGTAAAATTGGCGAGTCAGCGTGAACCATCCCAGGTTTGTTGCCGCTAAATAAAGCAAAAAGCCAATAGGAAACGCTACGATGATGGAACTGAATAGTCGGGTTTTGCCTATGGGAAACGGAACACGCTGGTAGAGGTTCATGGGGAAGCGATTATCAGTTTGGTATCTAAATAAGTTTCGACAAAAAAGACTTTGAAGCGTTAACATTTGACTCTGAGAAAAGGAAAAAGAAGAGGAAATGGATGGTTTGCCGCGACTGCTTACTTGTGAGTTAAGAATGCAAGGTTTGTTGATTTTGTTCGTTTACTTAAGACAAAGGCTCCAGCTATGACTGCAGTTGACAGTAGTGCAACAACTCCGAAATTCAAGCTTTCTGGAATAGTCGCCTCAGGACCCCCTATGACTCCCCAGCTGTTTGGGTTAGTTTCAGTAGAAGTTGGTGGCCACACTACCCAAGTTTGAGTGCTTGCATCATACATTGCAACTCTCAGACCGTGTGGGGGCATATTTTGACCCCATGTACCTAGCTCGCCCTTGTTTGCTTGTATTTCCACGAGATAGTGGCCTGTTGTCGCGTTGTCTTTCCATGTTACTCCAGTGGTTGCCATCTCTGCCCAGCCTGATGCAGATCCTTTATACACCTTTAGTGTTGTGTGTCCTGTAATCTCAATTTTGTGGTCATTGTCGCTATCTATAGTGGTACCCCCATTATTTGAGCCGTCTATGCATATTTGCCATTTATCGCCCGCATCATTAGTGGCATCGACAAATTCTATGAACCAAGACATCAGATATGCCCCAGTATTAGAGTCCATCTTATATCCAAACTTATTTGTAGGCCCGCCTAAGTATTCGATCCAGGCGTCATTCCATTCAGTGGTACCTCGAACACCGTCAAGAGTTACTGCTGACGTTTGGTAAGCCTCAATTATGGTGTAGGCTGCATTGCCTGCTGTAGCTGTCCCTATTAGTGCACTGCACAGCAAAAGTATACTTATTGCTACTGGTAGAGTTTTTTTCAAATCAATTATTTCTCCTTTTGTTTGGTAGAATGCTTATTTGGTTGATTCTGCTTAAGAATTTTTTCATCCCTAGCATGCCAGCATGGTAAACAACCATGCAAACTGGACACCCCTATTTATAAAAGAAAAAAGGGGAGTTGAGCAAAATCAAAGAAAACAACGCACATCTCTAGAGTAAGAGGCTATATAGTCAATCGTGCATGGTGTAAGCAGGTGCAGATAGTTGGCAAACAAAACGCTCATAATCGTTGTTGCTGTAGTTTTCATGGTTATCGTTGCTGGCAGCGTCGCTTGGGTATGCAATGACCCCAACTTTAACCCAGCGCCTACACCGGCTCCCACCCATGCGCTTACAACCCAAGAACAAGTACGCGATAAAGTCATATCTTTCATTATAGACAAACATAATGAAACTGCTGAATCTGCCGTGGTTAATCCCCCCCTTGCAACTAACCTCAAATGGACCGGCGGAAGGCAAGAAACAGGTCGTTTAGGCGCAGAAACATACATTTACACCAGCGATTTCTGGACAGTAGTTATCGAGTATCCAGTGGTTCCAAACCCAATCTACACAGTCTACGTTGATTTCGGTAGGACAAGCCCGCAGATTGCTTGGCAAGGAACCGTTGAGAACGGCAACATTACGGAGAACTACTTTACATACAAGCCATAAACACCAAACGTTTCAACGACGAGCATTGTCCTTTTTTATCTAATAACATCCATCGAACAGAAAACTAGCGATTAAGTGTATTCTCTAAAGGTGTGACCGCATTTGGTGCAACGCATAAACTGGGTTGAGGCTTCATCGCCGCCTCGAGTCTGCACCTGCCAAACGTAAACTTCCATGTTGCCACATTTTTCGCATTCAACTCTGATCTTTGGCATCGTGGTTATTTTCTGGTCTTCTTCGCTAATTACAGTCATAAATTGCTTGGGCTTTGGCTGAATAACCTTGCCTGTTTTTGCTTCTGCTTTCCTATCGATTGGTTTTTTGGTAAAACCGCACTTTGAGCACACCAGCATAAACAGCGAACTGGTGCCTGCATGCGGTTTTTGGGGTTCAAGACGAGAACCACAATTCGGGCAAAACTCCATGGAACAAGAATCCCTCTCTCTTCTTTCCAACAACAAGTGAACCTTATAATATAAGTCTTATTTTCTCTTAATCCATAATTTTCTTGAAATCGTGGAAAAATTACTATTTAGAAGCGTAAAGTAAATACCTAAAGCTGACAGCTACAAGGAGCGAGGTGGACAAGATACACGAGGAAAACAGCCGTATAAGCGAGTGGCAAACACTAAACCACGCGTTCGCATACTTGGCAAGGGCAGGTAAACTACCGCATCGAACAGAAGTGGAAAGCGTGCTTTTAGAACAGATTCCGCAGAGCGCCAAGCGTGTTTTGGATTTAGGAACTGGTGATGGGCGGTTGCTTTCGCTGGTACTGCTTAAACTTAACAATCCAGATGTTGAGGGAGTAGCTTTGGATTTCTCTGAACCCATGCTGCAACAGGCTAAGAAGCGCTTCGCTAAAAATAAGCAAGTCACAATTATTCAACATGATTTAAGTCAGCCGCTACCTGCAGATTTGGGTTGTTTTGATATTGTTGTCTCAAGCCTTGCAATTCACCATTTGACGCACCCACGGAAAAAGCAGCTCTATACTGAAGTATTTAAGCGATTAAATTCGAAGGGTATCTTCTGCAATTTAGAACATGTCGCTTCTCCAACACGGAACTTGCACTTAAAATTTTTAGCGGCCACAGGCTTAACTTTGGAAACGGAGGACCCCTCAAACAAGCTTTTGGACGTTGAAACGCAGCTTTGGTGGTTACGTGAGATAGGGTTTGTGGATGTTGACTGCTACTGGAAGTGGCTCGAAGTGGCGCTTATATGCGGCTTTAAACCCTAAATGCATTGCGCACTTGAAAGTTTAATAACACCTTTTTACATCAGAAAATATAGGAGTTTTATCATGTCAACTGATTTTGAGCAGATAGATTGGGGTCACTGGGTAATTCGTTTGGTTGCATTGATAATTGACAGCTTAATAATCGGTATACCGACAGCGATAATATGGTTTGCACTCACCGTCTCGGCATTTTTCTTTGCATCAGCATTCTTCATATTTTACGGGGCTTGGTTAATACTACCGCTTATCCTTGGGGTACTTTTACTATTGTATTTTATGATTTTAGATGCCTACTGGGGCGCCACAATAGGCAAACGGTTGCTGGGGCTGCACGTACAAATGGCAAACGGCGGCAAAGTACCCTTTGATAAGGCATTCATTCGCAACATAAGCAAAATCTACTGGCCCTTCTTGCTCTTAGACTGGTTAGTAGGAATCGTAACTCCGGGAGATAAACGGCAAAAATACACTGACCGCATTGCAGGAACCACCGTTATTCAAACAAGACAAGCCTTCCAAACAACCGCTGAACAGCCTCCACCGCCACCGCCGCCTCCACCGAGCTAAAAAATAGCAACCTTTCTTTTTCTACTAAATCGTCTATTGCAGTTACAGATGTCTATAGAATCTTGTTTTGATTGAGCCAAGTTTTAAACTGTTTCTCATTCAAACCCGCACCTAGTTTTCCATCGAGACGACTGAGAACCTTGCCATCCTCAAACAGTATAATGGTTGGAACCGCGCCAATGCTGTAATCGTCCCAAAGAGGATTGTCATAGTCATCTAAGAGCACATGCAAAACGGTTCCCTTGGAAAAGCCGCTTACGTGGTTGCCGAAAACTGGAACAAAAGACATACAGTAAGGGCACCATGAAGCGTAAAACAACACCAAAACTCGACGATTTCTCTTTAATTCAGCGTTTAATCCCTGCGCATTGTCAACTTCAATCATACATCTCACCTATAGACGACTTTTGGGTTTCATAAACGTGCCGTTCTAAACCGTAAAAAAGTCAATCAAAGTACCGCAAGCAACAACTAAAATACTCTAATCGTAAATTATTACAAGAATCACAATGAAATCTAAAAGCTACAGACGCGGCTACGCCGTTGCCATCCTAATTGGAATAGAGCAAGACCACGCGGCAGTTTGGCAGGTTTTCAGCCAAGTCGCCAAACATCAACAAACCATACACTTAAACGGTGACAGAAAAGACCAAAAAGCACTATACAACTTCCACGAAAGCATCGTTAACGCTCTTAGACCAACGCTAAAAGAAGGCGTAAAAAGTATAATAGTCGCCTCGTCGCCACGAACTGCTTATGCTCAAGATTTTCAAAATCACATCAGCGCACATCACGCTTGGCTCACGCAAGGCACGAACAAAGCAACCATCTCAACCATAACAGGTCAAGCAAGCTCCCCATCTCAAGTGGCGACCCTGACAAAAACAGCAGCCTTCAAAGAACTAGTACAGCAAACCGCCGAACAAGAAACGGAAAATCTTCTTGAAATTCTTGAGAAACGCCTCAGTACAACCGATAATTTAGTGCTTTTCTCACTGCAAGAAGCAGAAAACCTTATCTTGAGCACGCAGACTCTAGGAAAACCAAAGCCAGAATATCTCTTGCTTACTGATGCTTACCTTTCTAGTAGCCGCCAAAAGGGTCGGTTGCAAAGGCTCATGCAGATAGCCAAAAACAAGAGCGTAAAAACACGAGTGATAAAGGCTGAATCAAACGCTGGTGCGCGCCTAACTCAGCTAGGCGGAATTGTTTGCTTAGCAAAACAGGAGTAGCTCAAAGAAGCCCTGCTTTTTTTAATTCATTCATTGAAATCTTGCCTGAATGAAGAGCACTAGCCACCAAAACGCCTGAAACACCCAACTCTTTTAGTTCAACTAAATCTTGAATATTGCGGACTCCGCCGCCCACATAAACATCAATTCCCACAGTCTCAATCACTTTTTTAAGAAAAACTGTATTAACGCCTTCGCCACTGCCAACACGGTTCAAATCCAAAACAATCACTTGCGAAACCCCCATCACTTTGAAATCTCGCAGCAGACACATTGGCGAAACGCAACCGTCAAATCCCAGTTTAACAATGACTTTTTCTCCCCTCAAATCCAAACTAATCAATACGCGCTCGCTTCCGAAGAGCTCAACTGCATCCTTAACGATTTTTTTGCGCTGCAACGTCTCGGTTCCAACAATAAGTTTTGAAACTCCACTATCCAACAGCACCTTTGCCCGCTCAATGCTTGTTATCCCCGCATCAACCAGCAACTCAAGCCCCGTTTCATTAACGATACGTTTTAAAACCTGAAAATCTGTTGAGCAATCAATAATTGCATCCAAGTCAGCAACGTATAACTCATGAAAACCAAGAGCTTTGAACGTTTTTGCCACTTCGACTGGGTCAACCGAGTTGGTTAGGCAACTTTGAAGCGGCTTATATTCTCGCCTTTTGCCCCTAACGGCATGCACTACAACTCCGTTTAGGATGTCAATAACAGGAATAACTTTCAATGTGAACCCTCAAGCGTAAAACCTAATACCAATAAAAAAACATAGCTACTCCAACAGGAAAACTTTAAAGGCACCATTAAACCGCATGTTTGTGATGCATAATTGAAGCTACTCATAAGCCCCACAAATGAGAAAGAAGCCATCGAAGCCATCGCTGGCGGTGCAGACATAATCGACGTTAAAAACCCCGCTGAGGGCGCGTTGGGAGCGAATTATCCCTGGGTTATCAAAAAAATCAGAGAGATAACGCCAAAAAATCTGGAGGTAAGTTGCACTTTAGGCGAGGTGCCTAATCTTCCTGGCTCCATTTCGCTGGCGGCACTTGGTGCGGCATCATTAGGCGTGGATTATATAAAGGTCGGTCTCTACGGGCTAAAAACGCCCCAGCAAGCAACTCTTCTATTGCAAAACGTTAACCAAGCAGCAAAAGAATGCAACCCAAAAATCAAAGTGGTTGCAGTAGCCTATGCCGACGCAACAAAAATCGGAGCAATTGACCCACTGCTGATTCCAGAAATCGTCAAGAACGCTCAAGTTGAGGTAGCCATGATTGATACATTCATTAAAGACGGCAAAACCACCTTTGACCACTTAACCACCGAGAAAGTGAAAGAGTTCGTGGATTCAGCGCATGACTTTGGCTTGGAGGTAGCCTTGGCTGGCTCGCTTCGAAAACAGCATTTGACGATAGTTCATCGTTTAGGCGCTGATGTTGTTGGGCTTCGAGGTGCTGCTTGCACTAATTGCGATAGAGTTGGCGGTGAGATTACAAAAGAACTAGTAAGCGAACTGGCAACGGCGGTTAAGCAAGCTGATGCTGTGAGGGCGTAACTTTGCAGTCTAAAGGGTCCAGCAGAAAAACAGTTTTATCCGAGCTCAAGAAGATGCGTGCTCTGGACCAGCGATATGACGACGGCAAAATCCTTTGTTCAATGTGCACTAAACCCCACCCAATAGCCATGAAAGCTTACCAGATGTTTCAAGAATCAAATTTAGGCGACTCAGGACTTTTCTCAGGAAGCCTGCAGTTAGAAAGAGATGTTATAGCGCAACTTGCAACGCTTCTGCACTGCAAGAGTGCTGTGGGTTTTGTTGTCTCTGGGGGAACGGAAGCAAACTTGATGGCGCTATTGGTAGCAAGAAACAGCGCCAACGTCAAAGAGCCTGAGGTTGTTTTGCCGCAATCAGCGCATTTCTCATTCACTAAAATCTGTAGCATGTTAAACCTAAAACCAGTCTATGCAAAACTGGATGCTTCTTTTGGGGTTGCCCCCTCAGAAGTTGAAAAATGCCTTAGCGAACGCACAGTTGCCATTGTGGGTACGGCGGGAACCGCCGAGTTGGGCGTCATCGACCCTGTCGATAAACTCTCGGAGATAGCGTTAAGGCATAACGTTTGGTTGCATGTGGATGCAGCGTTCGGCGGCTTAGTAATTCCATTCCTCAACAAAACAAAACCCCAGTTCGATTTTGCTCTGGACGCTGTAGAGTCCATAACGGTTGACCCTCACAAGATGGGCATGGCAGCAATTCCAGCTGGCGGCATCCTCTTCCGAAAAGCAAAAGCGCTGGATGCACTTAAAGTTGAAACGCCCTATTTGACTGATAAGTTTCAGTATACGTTTGTTGGAACAAGAACAGGCGCTTCCGCAGCTTCAGCGTGGGCGGTGTTCAAACTTCTTGGCTTCGAAGGTTTCCAGAAAATAATTAAAGGATGCATGGCAACCACAAAACTGTTTGCGGATGGGCTTAAGACGGGTGGTTTCAAGCTTGTTGTTGAACCACCACTGAACATTATTGCCTTCCAAAGCGAGAACACAAAACAAACGGCAGAGCAACTGAGGCGAAAAGGCTGGTTTGTTTCATATGTTCCACGCTACGACTGTATCAGAATCGCTGTAATGCCACATGTGAAAAGGCGACATGTTGAGGCCTTCCTGAAATGTTTAAGTGAGTTAAAACCCTAAAGAAAAAACACTCCCAGCAAATTGAGGTGCACCTTTGAAAATTGTCATCTACGAGCACGTTTCAAGCGGCGGATACGCCGAGCAGCCTATTCCCCAAAGTGTTCTATCTGAAGGGTTTGGGATGTTGCGCTCGATTGCCTCAGACTTAAAATCAGCAGGCCATGAAGTAACCGTCTTGTTGGATGAGCGAATCACAAAACTTAACCCCAAAATAGAAGCTGACTGCACCGTACCCATCTTCTACGCAAACGAACCACAAAAGTTTTTGCAGTGCATCGCCAAAATTAATGATGCAGTCTACATTATAGCGCCAGAAACAGGAGGCGTTTTGCAGTCGCTGGTTGCACTTGTTGAGGGGACAGGCAAAGTTTCGTTGAACTGTAAATCCGAGGCTATTGCAAAGGTTGCAAAGAAGACAATAGTTAATGAAAAACTGGAAAATCTTGGCTGTGCACCAAAAACAGTCATCTTGAACTTAACGGATGATTTAGCAAAAACTGAACAGGTAATCAAAAAAACGCTCAAGTACCCCATCGTTCTAAAGCCTGCTGATGGGACAAGTTGTAGTGGGTTAAGTCTTGTTGAAGATGAAAAACAAGTACAAGGTGCGATAGAAAAAATAAAGGCTGAATCCCTAAGCGAACAGTTTATTGCCCAAGAATTCGTAGAGGGCGAAGATGCAAGCGTAAGCCTGGTGTGCAATGGCGAAAAAGCTGTTGCCGTTAGCTTAAACAAGCAAAATGTAACACTCGCCAAGCCAGATGGCACTTCAAGTTATGACGGCGGAAGTGTTCCGTTTGACCACCCTCTCAAAAAAGAGGCGTTTAGCGTGGCTGAAAAAGTTGTTGAATCAATTGTGGGCTTGCGCGGATATGTTGGTGTTGACCTAATTTTAACTCAAAAGAAGCCTTTTGTTGTGGATGTTAATCCTCGGTTAACAACATCTTACGTTGGTCTGTGCAGAGTAGCGGGTTTTAACGTGGCTGAGGCGATAGTGAATGCTGTTTTGAAAGGTTCGCTTCCAACTAAAGTGACCACTAACCGATATGCCTCGTTTGTAAAGATAGGTATGAAAAAACCAAGCGTTGACACTTTCCACAAGGTGGCGCATTTAGATAATGTAGTTTCTCCGCCTTTTCCATTAAACGAAACCTCCACCACTTTGATTATTGGAGAGGGAGAAAGCTTGCAAGATTCGCGCCTGCAATTAGAAGAAGCTAAAAAGAGCTTGCTAAACATTATCAGTTGAGGACAACAATTTGGTTGACGTGTTAAGTTTTGATATTGGAGGCGCTAATACTAAAGCCGCATTAATCAGCACACAAAATGGCAAAGTACGCTCTGGGAATGTTGCGGTAGAGTATTTTCCAATTTGGAAAGAACCAAAAAAACTCTCCAGCATCCTCTTGGAGTTAAAAAAGCGGCTAGGCGCAAGCAAAATTGACGGGTTAGGCGTAACCATGACCGCGGAGTTGTCTGATGCATTTCAAACAAAACGCGAAGGCGTCACCCAAATATTAAATTGCGGAAAACAAGCTTTCCCCGATACTCCGTTTTTTGTTCTTAATACCGATGCCCATTTAGTGCCTTTTGATATTGCCCTCCGTGAGCCCTTACTGGTTGCTGCGGCGAATTGGGCAGCAACAGGTTGGCTAGTAGCCCAGCACGTTAGAGATTGCGTGGTGGTTGATGTTGGAAGCACCAGCACCAGCATGGTCCCCATAGTAAACGGTCACGTTGCAGCACGAGGCAAAACGGATTTGGAGAAACTCGTATGCGGAGAACTAGTCTACACCGGAAGCCTGAGAACAAATATCGCCGCTATCGTGCAGTCAATTCCCATCAAAAACGGCGTTGCAAACGTCTCATCGGAGCTCTTTGCGCTGTCAGCAGATGTACATCTCATTTTAGGCAACATCACCGAGAAAGATTATACTTGTGAAACGGCTGATGGGAGAGGCAAATCAGTTGCAGAGGCATCAGCGAGGCTTGCCAGAGTAGTTTGTGCTGACATTGAAATGTTATCTCAGCAAGAAATCGTTGGCATGGCTAATTACATTTACAAAATGCAAATCAAGCAAATAACAGATGGCTTAGCAAAGGTTTACTCGTCTCTCCCAAAATCCCTGACTTCAGAGGAAATTCCAGTGATTGTTACAGGGCTTGGGAAAAACTTTCTTGCGCAAAAAGCTGCCGAAAGCATAAACGCTGACGCAATAATCGATTTAGCGGTTCTTGTGCCTAATGAGGCTGTTTTGGCTACACCTGCATATGGCGTTGCCTTGATGACTGCCCTTAAACTGGAAGGAGCAACCACAGAATGAGCGTAGTGGTTAAGGTCGGCGGCAGTTTAGCAGCATATCCAAAAAATCTAAAGAGCTTATGCACCAAGTTGAATGAAATCGCAAAAAAACAAAAACTTTTGATTGTGCCTGGCGGCGGAGAATTTGCAGACACGGTAAGGAACCATGACAAGAAGTTTGCTTTATCGCGTGGTGCGTCGCACAGGATGGCGATTTTAGGCATGGACCAGTATGGCTTGTTGCTCTCTGATTTGACGCCTAATTCCTGCGTCGTGTGTTCACTTGAGGAAGCAAAAAAAGCCGCAGATGTTGGTAAGGTGCCTGTTTTTTTACCGTTTCAGCTCATGCTAAACGAAGACCCGTTAGAGAATTCTTGGGATGTGACTTCAGATTCCATCGCCGTCTATATCGCTGGAAAAATAGGCGCTGGCAAGGTATTGTTGATTACTGATGTTGATGGTATTTTTACTGATGACCCAAAACGTAATTCTGCCGCAAAAATGATTAAAGAAGTATCTGCCAGTGAACTTTTGGGCAGGAAGCGGACAAGCGTTGACAAGTTCTTGCCAAAACTGCTTTTAGAGTTATCAATCGATTGTTTTGTTATTAATGGATTGTTTGCAGAGAGGGTTGAGGCCGTTCTGGATGGGCGAGATGCAATTTTCACGTTTATTAAAAGCCATAGTTAAGATTATATAATCTCTGGCAAGGGAGCCCTTAAGATATGCTTATTCTTAGTTTCAAGCAGTCTCTGAAGTTCTTGCCATTTATCCAAAAAAACTAATCCTTTAGCAGTGATTACTAGTTTATGATTTCCGTTGTTATCTTCAACCTTTTCTATCCATTGGTTCAAAAGCAACTGCTGTAAACAACTTCGCAGTTTACCGTACGAGAGACTTGTTTGGCGCCTGATGTATGTTTGCGTTTGAGCACTCCTGCATGAATAGAGAATTTCTGCAATAATGTCGGTACGGTCTCTTTTTTTATAAAAAACCAAAACCTTTCTCCAAGGGATTGCAGGGAAGTAAGCAATTAAATGTTTGTTGTTACAGCTTGAAATAACAATATAAAAAAATAAAAAGGAAAAGGAGATTTTAGATTTTTCTCTTATCCAAGACTTCACGGAATGTCTTGTCGCAGCACTCGTAGAGCGCAATTGTTAGCTGTGTCCTTTTGCCATGCTTGTCAGGTTTTCCAGCCATCTTCCATGTTTTCTTTGCATTTTTTACTTCTTTTCCACATGTGGGGCATTTTGCCATTATTATTCCTCGACATGGTTATCGCATGTATGAGAATAAAACATTTTCTATCGCTTGCCTGTTTAAAGGCTAAAATAAGGCTTTTTCAGCATCATTATCATGGCTGGCAAGCATTTTTTTAAAAAATAAGCTTGCGTTAGGAATTATTTAGCAGTAGCACACGTGAAGAGTTAATAGCTATAATTAGGCTAGGAATATTGTGAAAATGCGTGTCAATTGTTGGTTTAGATTTAGGCGGCACAGAAAGCCGACCAACTGGCTTTTGCAAATTAACTGGCATGAAAGCAGAAACAGCCCTCCTCTATTCAGACAAAGAAATCATAGCAACGACTATGCAATGCTGTCCCGAAATAGTCGCCATCGATGCACCGCTCTGCTTGCCCCCGGGAAGAAAAACGCTTGAAGAGAGAAACGCTGAACACTTCAGAGAATGCGACAGAGCACTCCTAAAAAAGGGCATAAAGCTTTTTCCAATAACTTTAGGTCCCATGCGTAAACTAACTGAACGGGGCATACGCTTACGCAGTATTTTAGAAGGTGAAAAATTAAAGGTGATTGAGGTGTATCCTGGAGGTGCACAGGACGTTTTGGGGGTTCCGAGGAAAAAGAAAGGGCTTGAAAAACTCAGAGCGGGTTTAGAAAGGCTTGGTATAGAAGGATTAAATGGCCAGATGAATGACCATGAGCTTGACGCTGTAACCTGTGCTTTTGTTGGCAAGTTGTTTTTGGAGGGGAAGGCTGTTTCTTATGGAGTGTTGGGGCAGGAGATAGTGATGCCCAAATGATTCCCCTCGGTAGGTGTGAGTTATTTTCTGATTTTTAACAAGTAACCCTTCTCAACCGCGATGCAATCAAGCAGTGAATGCAGAGTTTTGGCTTTCTCTTTCTGGGGCATGCCGCTTGTTTGCGCCTTTGCCTTGGCCAACACCGCTTGCAGTTCGTCAATCCTCATTACAGTCGCCGCAATGCAATAGTAACTTTTAGAGCGCCCATCGTTGAATCCCAGCAACATTTCCCTTAGCAAGTGCGCTCTAAACTTCTGCTGTTCTTCAAACGCATCAACACCATGCTCGGCGATGAAAGCGATGTCGCTGTTTAATGTTTGGTAGCATTTAAAAGAATCGTGTTGTTTGCTTGCTTCTCGGTGCTTTCTCCACTTTTCACAGGTGCCACTCTCTTTGCATTGCCAGCAAAACTCCAGCCCCCTCTTTTTAACCGCACAAGTAATGAACGGGCAACCAACGACCATTCTGTTTGGCGATTTACAGCCATCGCACCTGCTTTCTGCTTG
The DNA here is from genome assembly GCA_026014725.1 of Candidatus Bathyarchaeota archaeon. Lineage (NCBI taxonomy): Archaea > Thermoproteati > Candidatus Bathyarchaeota > Candidatus Bathyarchaeota archaeon. The sequence goes on from JAOZHV010000026.1 coordinate 322,946, forward strand.
GGTATTATGCATGGGGCAGAGTCGGCAAGACAGCCCGCAAACGCCTAATTCAACGTGTTCTATGTTCATTTTGCTCTGAATTAGAAGTGCTTTACAAATGCTTAAGATTTTCCTGTTCTTAAAAACTCGGTTAATTTTTGAGTGCCGAGGGCAGGGTTTGAACCTGCGACAACTCGGTCTTCAGCCGAGCGCTCTCCCAGGCTGAGCTACCTCGGCACAATCGCCACTCTTTTCAGAGCACCCTAGCGTTCAGGAGAGCATTCAAAACAATGTAGAGCATCTTTATTTATGTTTCCGCAGAATAACAAGTTATCTTTTTGTCGCCATAAAACAAAAACGACTTAGGCTCTTCTACTGATTATTGCAGTTATGTTGCATACAGCAACGGTTTTTTCAGGGTAGCGTAAATTTTATAAATAAAATTTTTTGATATAACAAAAATGTTGGGCAAAGGGCTAAATAAAGTACAGTTCACTACTCGGTACACTCTAAAGAGCATTAATTTGCACTTTGCTCAATAAAATAAAAGAGGGCAAGAAAAATGCAGAAAAAAGCGTCAACAATGATTGCTATGATTTTGATTTTAACGGTGGCTACATCACTTACTGTTTTGCCGATAACTGGCGCCGCTGCAACAGAACTTCCCACATTTCTACTGCTCAACGTTGCACCAAACCCCATAGGTGTTGGACAAACTGCACAGGTTAACGCCTTTTTAAGCAAACCACCAATGACAGCAGGATTGGGCGGTTCAGGCACTATGTATAAAGGCATAACAATAGAAGTGACAAAACCCAACGGAGCCAAAGAAACACTTGGACCATTCACATCGGATTCTACAGGCGGAGTGTGGGCTTCTTTCACTCCGTCTGAAACAGGTAACTACACTTTCAAAGCGAATTATCCAGGACAACATGTGGAAGAGTACAGTTCATCGTTATTTGGTCCACCGACGTTCTACAACCTGACCTATCTGCCTAGCACCAGTTCAGTGGTAACCCTAACTGTTCAGGAGGAAGCGATACCAATGTTTTCTCCTCCACCATTGCCGACTGAATACTGGTCAAGACCAATATATGCGACAAACTACGCATGGGCTCAACTTGGAGGTAGTTGGTTTGGACTTGGCACACCCGCGTTTGCAACAACGGGCAACTATGATGCAAAGGGAAACTTCCAAGCTTACAGCACAGCACCAAATACAGGCCACATTATGTGGGTAAAGCCTACACATTTCGGAGGGCAAGTAGGAGCACCAATTAGCGCTGACCAAATGAGCCAGTATATGTCCACCACGATAGCCTCTAACTTCTTTGAACCAATAATCCTCAACGGAGTGCTCTTCTACACTCAATTTGCTGGTCCCAGTGCTCTAAAAGCAAGCTGGATTGCCGTCGACATACGCACAGGCGAAACACTATGGACTAGAACTGCTGGAGAATCGGGCAACGAAGTACTCAGAATGGGGCAAATACTGCGCTTCCACTCCATTCAAGAGTATGGTTCATGGGCTTTCCTGTACGCTACCCCATCAGCAGCATTCTTCGGTACACCAGGCTTCATGTCAATATATGATGCAATGACAGGAAAATACATGGCAAACATTACCAACATTCAAAGCATACCCTACTTGATGGATGTTGAAGAAGAACAACAAGGGACACTGCTTGGCTACTACACTTCAGGCGGAAACCTCACATTGTGGAACTCGACCAAACTAATGATGAGCAAAAGTACCGACGCAATAACTATCCGCCCAAGCGGCACATACAGTTATTCAGACGGCAACCAATGGTCAGTTCCAATTCCAACAACAATCGGAACTACACCCATCGGAGGATCACTAAGTATCGCTGCAAGAACCCCTGAAGTAATACTTCTTCGTTACGCGCCTTCACCTGGCATGTTTTCATCACTCAGCTACGGCTATCAGATAACAGCAGGCATGGATGCAAAAACAGGAAGGTTGCTGTGGGGACCTAAAAATCAAACAATACCCAACTTGCAAGATGTCAGCATTCTTGCCGCGGGGGTCGATGCATACGTTTTACACAACAAAGACACCAACGAAGCTTACGGCTACTCTATGAAAACAGGCGACAAAATATGGGGTCCAGTTAAACTCCCAGGAAACGCTTGGAGCCACCTGTCAAGAAGCGGACAAATTGCATACGGTAAAATCTTCATCTGGGACTTCGGCGGCTACGTCAACGCCTTGAACTTAGAAACAGGCAAAATCGAGTGGACTTTCACGCCCAGAAGTGCTGGTTACAACACTGGCTATGGCATCTATCCTCTATGGTACAACGGAATGATCAGTGATGGAAAAATATTCCTCTCAGAAAGCCACATGTACGACCCACCCCTGTATCCAGGAGCCCAGCAACTTGCCATAAACTGCACCTCTGGCGAACTAGTATGGAGCATTCTTAGCTTCACTGGTCGAGTTCCTACTGCATGTGCAGACGGCTTCCTGATTCAATGGAACAGCTATGACAACCAGATATACTCGATAGGTAAAGGACCAACAGCCACTACGATTGCAGCTGCACCAAAGACTTCAGTGCACGGCGATAAAGTTCTAGTAGAGGGCACTGTAATTGATTTGTCGGCTGGCACTAAGGATTCGGATAGGTCAGCTCGTTTTCCGAACGGAGTACCCGCAGTCGCTGACGAGTTTATGTCTCCTTGGATGGAGTACGTTTACATGCAACAGCCTAAACCCACTAACGCGACTGGCGTTGATGTTGTTGTAAGCGTGCTTGATCCTAACGGCAACTATTATGAGGTGGGCAGGACAACCAGTGATTTAAGTGGCTTCTATAAATTATCGTTCACTCCTCAAGTATCCGGTGAATACACAATCATAGCTTCGTTCGAAGGCTCTGAGTCGTACTGGCCTTCACACGCTGAAACCGCTATAGTTGTATCAGATGCAGAGCCAACAGCAACACCGTACCCCGTTGTTAGTTTGCCACCTACGGAAATGTACTTTGCCATCTCGACTGTTGCCATAATCATAGCAATCGCAATTGTAGGGTTACTGCTACTTAGGAAAAGACCATAGCAGCTAATATCAGACAAAACCCTCTTCCCCTTTTTTGTTTATAAACGAAAAGGGCATCGGCTTGTGCGAGAGGCTCTTTACTTGGCCATTACGCTTAGTTTAGAAGCCAAATAAGGCAAAATGATTCATCAAAAAGTAACCAACCAACGCGCCACCAACGAAGCATACAAAAATTATCAAATCATCATGCTTGTGTTCCTTAAATCCAGCATACCCAGCCAACTAAATCCACCTTAACCTGCTAGTTTAAGTGCTCCAAAAGGAAAGGTTTTATGAAAGGAAACTATGTATTCACAATCCAAAAATGGGCCGTTAGTCTAGCTGGCTAGGACGTCGCCCTCACGCGGCGAAGATCACCGGTTCAAATCCGGTACGGCCCACCATCAAAATGCACCTGCAGGTTTTTAGAAATACAGTACGTAATAAATCCGCCTTTAAATAGGGGGATAGGGGTAGTGGCAGAGCAAACACAACTTTTCTTAACATAGCGCCAAAAGTAAAATTAGGGGGGATAGAAAAATAGCGGTGGGTTATGAGCGGAGGATTATTTTGTTTTTGTGTTCTAGGATAAAATTTAATTAACGATTTGCCCTTTACATGTAGCTTAAACTGCAAGAGTTTCCTGAAAATGAAGATTTCCTTAAAACGAATCCTTTCTAAACGCTTGATTGTTGTTGTTCTTGCAGTTCTGCTTGCTTTATCAGCGTTTAACACTTACCTTATTCTTCAAGTAATCCCTTCATCTTCAAGCTCAGACTCAGTAATCTATGACTTTGTGCTATCCAAAAACGGTGATAGCTACCGATTAAAAAACGTCTTAACAGGATACATACGCGATGAATCAGCAAGCGCCTCAGTTGCCCTCAACTTGGCATTAACCGAAGGAAACTCCGTCTACATCAACCCAGGAATCTACACTCTAACCGAAGATGTGTTGCTAACAAACAAGGTTAACCCAAAAATAATCAGCGATGGAGCAACAATAAACGGCAACGGCAAAAAAATCATCATAAACGGCGATGACCACACAACCTCACGCTACGCAACCATCTCAGGTTTAACCCTCATCAACACCACCATAAGAGTCGAAGACTCCTTTGCAACAACCATCCAAAACATAATCTTTGAAAACACAACAACAGGCATAGAGTTCGCCAACACCAAAACATGGAGCGAATACAACAAAGTAGAAAACTGCCAATTCTACAACACAACCGAAGGCATCGCTTTCCGAACGCCCACAGAAAACGCCACAGGCTCATACGCAAGCTCCCAAATCGAACGCTGCTCTTTCAACGTCATGGACTATTCAGTCGGCATCAAAATTGAACGTTTAGCAGAATTCTCCGACAGCCAAATCCAAAACGTAAGATTCTGGCTAGGCGAATACGGCAGAGCAAACCAAACAGCACTCTTCGTCGACGGTTCCATGTACCAAACCCTGCTCTTCGGCGTAGTGTTTGAATCCTTCGCAGATAATCCAGTTTACATGTTCGCCATACACCTTGGACCCAACTGTGATCCAGCACCAATCCTTGATGGTGGCGTCAGCTTTCTGGGCAACTGGACAGCGAGAGTCTACAACCCCCATAGCATCTGGATTTCAGCGGTTGGCAGCGTATTTGACCGAGAAAACGAGAACATTCCAGTGGGCACAAACAACCAGTTCGGAGAGAACGTGAGCATACAGGTTCGCCCGCTCAAAATCTTCAGTTTCAAACCTAAGATTGAGGTAGATGGAAGCTTCTTGAATAATGAAACTGTAACCGTTAGAATTCGTATAGAGTATATTGATAACGTAATATCAAACTCTGTTGTTCGGTCATTTACGAGCAGGGATTCATTATGGCTTACAGATGACGAAATGCTACGGTTGTTTCCCTCGCAAAGTGTAATTTGGGCGATATGGGTTGACGCGAAATCCAGCGCTCCCTCAACAGACGCAACCGTAAAAATTAGCGGTTACGGCACAGCAGGCTAATTATTTCTCATTCAACAAGTTTTTACGACTAAAAATTTTCTCCAGTTCCTCTAATGTCAGCAAGCCTTTTTCCAGCGCCACCTCTTTTACAGTACGGTTTTCAGCTTGGGCTTGTTTAGCAATTTTTGCGGCTTCCAGATACCCAATCTTTGGAGCTAAAAGCGTTGCTAATGAAGGATTTTTCTCTAAATATTGCTCACAGCGTTTCTCATCAACCGTAATGCCCTTTACACATTTTTCAGTGAACACTGGGAGGTAATTGCTCAAGATTTCAATGGAAAAAAGCATGTTGTACATTATTGCTGGAGTCATAACATTGAGGTCTAATTGTCCAGCTTGCACGGCTAAACTCACAGCCGCATCGTTACCAACAACTTGAAACGCAACCATGTCCAAGCATTCAGCCATCACAGGATTCACTTTCCCAGGCATAATCGATGAGCCAGGCTGCACAGGCGGCAACGTAATCTCATTCAAACCAGTAGTTGGACCCGAAGCAAGCAACCGCAAATCGTTAGCAATACGGATAAGCTCCAACGCCAACTCTTTAAGCCCACTTGAAACCGACTGCGCTGCCCTGTGACTCTGTAAAGCCTCAAAGTTGTTTCCAGCTGGTTTTAGCGGAAAGCCTGTCAACTTTGCCAGTTCCGCTATTGCAGGTTTCTTGTAATCTGGATGCGTGTTGGCGCCTGTTCCCGTGGCTGTGCCTCCCAAAGCTAGATAATACAAGTTTTCCTGCCGCTTTCGCAACTCAACACAAGCGTTAGCAACAGCAGAGCCGTAAGCGCCAAACTCTTGTCCAATAGTAACTGGCACAGCATCCTGCAAATGTGTCCTGCCAGATTTTAAAACGTGAGCGTTCTTCTTTGCCAACTCCTCAAAAGCTTCCGCAAGCTCATCAAGAGCTGAAAACAAAGGTTGCAGAACCATGAGAACCGAAACATGCAGTGCCGTTGGGAAAGTGTCGTTGGTAGATTGCCCCATGTTCACATGGTCATTTGGACTTACGGTCTTGTAATCGCCTTTCTGTTTCCCAAGAATTTCCAATGCCCTGTTAGCTAAAACCTCGTTAACGTTCATGTTAAACGATGTGCCAGCGCCCGCTTGGAACACGTCAACCACGAACTGGTCTAAAAGTTTGCCGCTGAGCACTTCGTCGCAGGCTTGAATTATGGCTTTAGCTATTTTGGGTTGTAGACAACCAACTTGAGCGTTAGCAGTTGCAGCGGCTTTTTTCACCAGCACATAAGCCTTGATAAATGGTAACGGCGCTTTTATGCCGCTGACAGGAAAATTCTCAGTTGCCCTCAAAGTTTGAATACCATAATAAGCGTCTTTTGGGATTCCCCTCTCACCCAATGGATCAATTTCTCTTCTGGTTTGCATTTGCCCTTCTCTCCAACTACTTACTTTTTGGTTGTTGCTCGTTGATTATCTTCTTTTTGGTTCTAAGTATAGCTTGAGTCACTTTAATGTTCTTTGGACAAACAAGCGTACACATGTAGTAACTTTTGCAGCCCCAAATACCATGCGGCTTTAGAAGCACTTCTGTGCGTTCTTTAACGTCCGCTGTTCTGGAATCGAAAATATAACGCTGCGCTCGCAAAATAGCGGCGGGACCAATGAATTGTTCGTCTTGTTCAGTCATCACGGGGCACGCGCTATAGCATAGACCGCACAGAATGCATTTTATGGCATCATCGAATTGGTTGCGTTCTTCTACTGTTTGAATTCGCTCTTTCTCTGGGAAATCGCTTTCTGCGTTTGACCATTGCGGGTTTATCGAGTCGATTCTTTGGTAGAACGGTGTTAAGTCAACGATTAAATCCTTAACTATGGGGAAGTATTTTAGTGGTTCAATCAGAATCTCTTTATCGCTGGCGTAATCTTTAACTAATTTTTGGCAAGCCAATGCTGCTTGCCCGTTGATGGTTAACCCGTCAGAACCGCAAACGCCGTGGGCGCAGGACATGCGAAAGCTCAGGGTGTTGTCTTGTTGCCAGCGGATTCTGTTTAGACAGTCAAGTATGCGTTCGTTGGGCTCTGCTTCCAAATGAAAAGTGTCATAGCGAGGTTCTTTGTTTGTCTCTGGGTTAAAGCGGTAAACCTTCAGTGTAACTTTCACGTTAGTACCTCCGTTTTTCAGGTGCAAACTTGCTGATGACAACGGGTTTGTAGCTTGCCTCAAGTCCAGATGGTGACTCACTAACAAGAGTGTGGATTAGCCATTGTTCATCGTTGCGTTCGGGGAAGTCCTCGCGAAAGTGCGAACCGCGACTTTCAGCACGTTTGAGCGCTGAAAAAACCACAACTTCAGCCACACGTAACATGTTATTTAGCTCGAAGGCTTCTTGCAATTCATAATTGAAAATCAAAGATTTATTGGTTAAGCCAACGTTTAAACAGCGTTTCTTGAGCTGACAGATTTTATTTAATGCATCTTTTAGGTTTGTGCTGTTTCTGAAAACACTACATTGCTCAGTCATCAAGCGCTGCATTTCTTCACGTGAAACTGTAACACTCTCGGTGCCTTTTGATTCAATTTTCTTGCTTATTTCATCAAGCAATATGCTTTCTGCTTGAAGAGGAAGTTGCTGCAATGTTTGAGTTTTCAACTCAGTCGCAATACTCGTGCCGGCTCTGTGCCCGAAAACAACTAAATCAATTAGGGAGTTGCACCCTAAACGGTTTGCTCCATGAACACTCACGCATGCGCATTCGCCCACAGCGTATAATCCCGGCGAAACGGTACCAACTGTATCCGTTAAAACGTGCCCATCAATATCGGTTGGAATGCCGCCCATAATGTAGTGGCATGTTGGAGCCACTGGAATCGGAGTTTCGCTTGGGTCAATGCCGAGGTAGGTTTTAGTGAATGCGGTGATTTCTGGAAGTTGGCGATTCAAGCGCTCTTTGCCAATTTCACGTAAATCTAAATGTACGTAATCTTTGCCGTCTATGCCTTTGCCTTGCCTTATTTCATTTAGGATAGCCCTTGAAACGATGTCTCTTGGCGCCAAATCCTTGAGCACTGGAGCATAGCGCTCCATGAATCGTTCGCCTAAACTGTTTCGAAGTACGCCGCCTTCTGCTCTTGCCGCTTCACTTATCAAAAGACCCAGTCCGTAAATGCCTGTTGGGTGAAACTGGACAAACTCCATGTCCTGCAAAGGCAAAAGTGCATCAAGCGCCAACGCAAAGCCGTCGCCTGTTGAGGCGAAGCCGTTGCTGGTGGTTTTGTAGATTTTGCCGCCTCCGCCTGTAGCTAAGACGACTGCTTTAGCGTGAAAGATTTGAGGGGTTCCTGTTGCAATGTCGTATCCAGCCGCGCCGCAACATGCGTTTCCTGAGAAGAGAAGTTTTAAGATGAAAACTTCATTGTGGAAAGTCACGCCTTTTTGTCGGCATTGGTCGTAGAGTGTGTCCATTATGGCTCTGCCTGTGCGGTCGGAAACGTAGCATGCGCGTTTTATTGGAGCTTCACCTTGATTTTTTGTGTGTCCACCGAATCGCCGTTGCTCAATTTTGCCTTCTTTATTTCGGCTGAACGGAACACCCATGTGCTCTAACGCATAAATGGCGTCTGGGGCTTCTTTGGCTAAGATTTCCGCAGCGTTTTGATCTGCAAGGTAATCGCTGCCTTTGGCGGTGTCGTACATGTGCCATTCCCAGTGGTCTTTCTCTTCATTACCTAGACTTGCCGCTATTCCCCCTTGAGCTGCCACCGAATGCGAGCGGGTAACGTGTACTTTGCTGACTACTGCAATTCTGCTTTTATTTTGTGATATTGTTAATGCTGTGTATAATCCTGCTATTCCGCCGCCGACAATCACGACGTCATAAGTATGAATCAATTGCTTTTTTGCCTCTGAAAAATTATGTTTTAGATTTCGAATTTTTCAATGATTCGGTTTTCTTTGGCGCCTGTAATTTCAGCAGTGACATGGAAGAATTGTGCGAGTCCTGATTTGATGATTCTGGGTTTTAGGAGTTCATCAATTTGGAAGACGCCTGCTGAATTTGACATTTTAATTTTTATAACAATCGGCTTTACCTGATTTTCAGCAACTTCCACTTCTACTTTCTCAATTGACAATGCTGATATTGAGTGAATATCGACTTTGCCTGCGTTGAAAGGAATACGTGCTCTTCCTGCTTCCATGTCTAGCGCGTCTGCGATTCCCACAATACCTGCTTCTTTAGTCAGTAACTTGTTTTCAGGTTCAGTGCTGGGCGGTTGCTCGTGAGAAACGATGGCGTGGAGAACTTCTGAGGTGATTATTGCTTTTTCCTCTATGTTGTAAGTTGGTGTTAGCAGGTCGTCTATGATGTCTTTGGCTAAGAGGGCACTGTATTGTTCATGGTTTAGTCTTTGGACCAACATGCCTAAATCGTGAAGGATTGATCCTAAAACCACAACCACTTCTGCATCTTCATTTTTCATATCATAGTTTTGCACTATGCTAGGCGTGATCAGCTTTTTTTCGATAAGTACGCGCAGAAGTTTTAGTGCAAGGTTAGCTACTATTTTAACATGGGTTGGACCGTGGTCAGTGTAGCCCATACGTTCAATCGCCATGACGTTGGCACATTTCCAGTAAGCGTGCAGTTTCTTGTTTTCTTTAACTTTTTCCATAACGTGTTTAAGTTTGGTGTTGTTCCTGTAGGGTATGTTGAAGGTATAGGACACTTTGCTTTTGCACTCCAATGATGATTATTCATGTAGAAGATTTAAACTTACATTCAAATTAAAAATCCATTATTGATTAACCCTTAAACAATGAATAAGCAGTATGGCAGAATGTTTGTTGCTCTGCCATAGAGCCTATCCCCCTATAAAAACGCGATTTTCAACATGCTAATGGCTTGAAAAAGCGCCAATAGCACCTACCCCCTATAGGTTTCTGCAATGAGTTTCTAATAGGCAGCAAATATGTGGTTGGAGGCTTCATATCGAATGATATTTTTCGATGTTGGTCTTGCTACTGTTTTATTTAGGGTAAAGTTAAGAAATTGCGCCAAATCAAGGGAGAACTCTTCGTTTTGTTTATATATGTGTTCTTTGACTATGCATGTGCAAAAAGTGAGGAATACATAAAGTATGGGTTCCAAGTCTCCAAGAGGCGAATTCGCCGCAAGGCAACTTGCAAAGAAACGGAAGAACTTCCGTTGGCACGATAGGTACTTTAACCGACGCATGCTTATGCTAGACGAAAAAGTAGACCCAATGCAGGGCGCACCCCAATCACGGGGCATCGTTCTAGAAAAAGTAGGCGTTGAATCCAAACAACCAAACAGCGCCATCCGCAAATGCGTCCGCACCCAACTCATCAAAAACGGCAGAACCATAACTGCATTCCTGCCAGGCGACGGCGCATTAAACGTAGTTGATGAACACGACGAAGTCACCGTAGAAGGCATCGGCGGAACCAGAGGAGGCGCAATGGGAGACATCCCAGGAGTACGCTGGAAAGTCACCATGGTCAACGGCGTATCCCTAAACGAACTCGTCTACGGACGAAAACAAAAACCAGCAAGGTAAACAAGGCATGTCGTCACAACTAGCCCAACCCCAAGAAATCAAGCTCTTCCAAAAATGGTCATTCAAAGACATTAAAGTCGAAGACATAGGGCTCCAACGCTACTTGAATTTAACACCTATGACCATACCTCATAGCATGGGACGCCACGAACACCAACGCTTCCGCAAAGCCAAAGTCAATATAGTCGAACGACTAATCAACGGCTTAATGCGGAGCGGCAAAAACGCAGGAAAAAAGGCCAAAGCAACCAACATAGTCAAAGAAGCCTTCGAAATCATCCACGTACGCACAGGCAAAAATCCCATCGAAGTCCTAGTTAGAGCAGTAGAAAATAGTGCACCATGCGAAGACACAACACGCATCAGCTATGGCGGAGTCGTCTACCATCTTTCAGTTGACGTAGCACCACAAAGGCGCATAGACCTCGCACTTCGCCACATAACCGAAGGCGCAAGAGCAGCCAGCATAAACAACCCACGTAGTATCCAAGAAACCCTCGCAGACGAACTTGTATTAGCCGCAGCCAAGGACATCAAGAGCGCAGCCGTAGCCAAACGTAACGAAATCGAACGCGTCGCACAATCCAGCAGATAAACAATATTTTCTTACTTTTTATTCAGATTGATCAATCAAAGAGCCAAAGTTCTAAACTTTAGTGTGTAATTCCACAACATCGCCATCATCTAAAACGAAATTCAAACCAACTTTCTTTGGACTAAAAGGCAAACGAGAAGCCCAAACCATAGCAAACAGAAAATTAGAAACAAAATCTTTGTGAATGTTCTTGGCTAAATCACCCACAGTGGTGCCGCGTTTGAGTGCAAAGGGTCTGCCAGTTGGCTCACGCGAACCAGGCTCCTTAGTATAAACCCGAATGATTCCTAATACTTCAATCAAAGCCTTACCTAACTCATCCACACCCGTCTTCTGCTCACAAGACATCGCAACCACAGGCAACTTATTATCCACATATTTTTTGAGTAAACGCAAATTATTCTCCGCACCTGTCACATCAAGCTTATTTGCAACTACCAATGCCGGTTTGTACGTGGTTGTCTCAAAAATCGCATCCTCCACATCATCAAGCGTAACGTTACCGCTGATTTTGACGATGGCATCGTTAATACGGTAGCTACGAAGCAAATCCTCAACCTCACGCATGGTACAGTCAACCAGCTTACCAAGCAAGATAATACGCAAAGCCGCTCCAGCGTGACGCCTGTCAATCTCCACTCGCCCACTTGGTCGACTCACCAAAACACGGCTCTTCTCTAACTCAGAAACCAAGAGCTCCAACTGCCCAATCGGATCATGCGACAAATCAACCATCAAAATTACCCCGTCCGCGTTCCGCGCGACCCCTAATGTCACAGGACCCCAAGCCCGTCCATCCCCGCTGCCCTCCATAACCGCGGGTGTCTCAACCACTTGAAACTGCACATCACCAAAATCCATAATGCCAGGAGTAGGCTCGCGTGTCATAAAGGGCGTAGCAGAAACCACCACGTTCGCGTTCGAAACCGCCTGCAAAAGGCAGCTCTTACCCACATTAGTTACGCCTAAAACGGCAATCTGCGCAGCACCCTCTTTCTCCACAAAAAGTTTGGGGCCACCACTGCTTTTGCCTGTACCCTTACGCTTCTTCTCTTCCAAATCATTCCGAATAATCGCGATTTTCTTTTTGATTTCGCCGCGAAGCTTAAGCGTACCCTTATGTTGGGGAACATACTTGAGAAACTCTTGCATCTTCTCCATCTTCTCCCGTGGACCACGGGCAGCTTCAACTTCAGCCCACTTGTCTAGTGCTTCAGGCGGCAAATTAGTTGGCATACAAACTTCCGCATAAGATACGCAATAACAACCATAAGAAAATTTCTAAACTAAACCCAGAAAAACGCTCCTTACAAAAATTAAAAATAACTCTTCAGACCATAATATTGTGAGGGTGTTTGTGGTGGAAGAGTATGTGAAGGGAGCTGCACCTGACCGGTGGCACTGGTTCAAAGAATGCAAGCAGTACCCTCGCGTAATTATCGAAAGACGCAATTGGCGACCTCGCTCTGATCTCTGCGATGAGTGCCAAGATATAGAGCGAAAAGCACTTCGGAAAGCACAAACCGTGCAGTAGGCAGGTTTCCTTCCATAACTAAAAATACACATTTCCAAAATGCACAGCGTAAGCGCCAACCCACAAAAGCCTCATCATGGTAGTTAGTGTCTGTATTGTTGCAATCACACATCTTTAAACCGAAAGTCGCCCGAATATCTTTAGGCTTATTCTGGAGGTGAAAACATTGGTTGAAATCGAAGTATGCAAAGCAACCCCATCAACCGAAGAAGAAACCCAAACCACAACCCTCGACATCAACGAAATGATCAACAGGGTACGCGATTTTGTAAACAGTATCAAAAACATGTACGGTAATGGGCAACCTATGGATATTACCGTGGAAGCATTCAACTTTTCTATAGGCAAAACAGGCACAGAATACGAGTTATCGGTGAAATTAAATCTAACGTTTAAGCCACATGGAAAAGCTACATAGCCCGTCATTTCTAAACAATTATGCTTTTCCCTTACTCTCGAAGGCTTCTCTGAAAATGATTTACGTGCTCTGACAGCTAACCAAACATTTAACAATCAGATTTAAAAGAAACGTAAGTATTAGCGCCATTAAGTGAAGGAAGAGTTAGATGAAGCCTGTTGAGAACCTAGTTAGGCGTAACATTAAAAACCTCAAACCATGCGTTCACGGCGCAGAAGTTTTAGTCGCCGCACAACAGAGCGGATTACCCCCAGAGCAGATACTGGATTTTAGCTCAAGCGTAAACCCGCTGGGGCCATCGGACAAGGCGCTTTCGGCAGCAAAACAAGCATTCAGCCAAATTGCGGCTTATCCAGACTCCAACTCCAACGAGCTAAGAGAAGTAATTGCAAGACATTTTAGCGGAATCAGCAAGAGCAACGTGGTTATGGGCAATGGGTCAACCGAACTCATGTATCTCTTCGCCGAATGCTTCATGAATAAGGGTGACACCGCGGTTATTCCAGCACCAACCTTTGGCGAGTACGAGAGTGCGGTGCTTAAAACTGGAGAAACAATCAAATTCGTCAAGCTAAACAAGAATTTCAACATTGATGAAGCCAACTTTAAGACACAGATGAAAAGAGCAAAAATAATCTTTCTTTGCAATCCAAACAACCCAACCAGCATACTGATTCCTCAAGAAATTCTGCGACGTATAATCGAGCAGGCACTAGAACAGGACAGCCTTGTCTTCCTAGACGAAGACTTCCTAGAGTTTGTTGAAAGCGAGAAAAATCTCTCATTGATAGGCGACATTAAAAAGTACCCTAACTTGTTTGTGCTTCGCTCGTTTACAAAAATTTATGGCTTAACAGGCTTGCGCGTTGGCTACGGCATCGCAGACAAAGACATTATAGATGTGATGTTGTGCACTAAGATTCCATGGAACCTTAACTGTTTAGCGCAAGCTGCCGCTGTCGCCGCTCTCAAAGATGAGGAACATCTTGCGGTGACGCGTGAACTCATCAAAAAAGAGAAAGCATGGTTGTCAAAACAGTTTAGCAAGTTTGAATCGTTTAGGTTTAGTGAGCCTGACGCAAACTTTTTCTTCATAGACATCCGCAAGTCAGGCTTAACTGCCACTGAACTCAAAGACAAGCTCCTGCGCAAGGGTGTCCTCATTCGTGACTGTACATCTTTTAGGGGACTTGACCCATACTTTGTCCGTATCGCCGTTAAAACTCATGAAGAGAATGAGAGATTAATTGCGGCGTTAAAACAAACAGTTAGGGCGATTTGATTGCACCATGTTCTGGCTTAACCTGTCTCTATTCATGGACTCGGTCCTTATTTTTGCCTTAGCCTTCGTAATTGACATGGTTTTTGGCGAGTATCCTGACAAGATTCACCCAACCATCGGCATTGGAAAAATTATTGCATACCTCAAATGCAAAGCGAAAAGCGCTAATCCACATATTGAGAAGGCAAACGGCGTCTTGCTGGCTTTAGTGATAATCTTGGTGGTTGCTTTACCAGTGTTCCTGTTGCTTTGGTGGCTTAGAGTGTCATTTGGTTCCATCCCCTACATTATTATGGGTGCAGTTCTGTTCAAGGCAACATTTGCTATAAAAGGCATGGGTCAATATACGCTGCCAATTGCTAAAGCGCTCAAACAGAACGATTTGAATGGAGCACGCAAATGGTTACCATACATCGTGCGTCGTGACCCAAACAGCCTCAACGAGCGCCAAATAATTTCCGCTGCTGTAGAATCCATTGCTGAGAGCACAACGGATGGGATTACTGCACCGTTCTTCTTTTTTGCTTTTTTCGGCGTGCCGGGCGCGTTTGCTTACCGCGTAATTAACACGTTGGATTCTATGGTTGGCTACAAGACAGCGGAGTACAAGAACATCGGCTGGTTTTCCGCCAAACTGGATACGTTAACGAATTATGTGCCTGCGAGGTTGACGGCTTACTTGATGGTTGCAGCCGCATTCTTGTTGCGAGAAGATTGGCGTGAATCATGGCGCATCTTGCAACGGGACAAGCATAAAACAGCAAGCCCAAACGCTGGCTACACGATTTCAGCTATGGCTGGAGCCCTAAACGTTCAACTGGAAAAGCAGGGCTACTACACGCTTGGCGATGACCATGGAATTTCAGCAGAACATATCCCGAAGGCTCTGCGGGTTATGACGGTTACAGCCGCTATATTTGGATTGGTTGTAATTTTGCCTGTTTTAGCGCTAAGAATCTATGTTGCTGGATTATAACCGTATATAAAAAGCAAGTCAAAAGGAAGCGTGTTGCTTTGCCAACCCCCCCTCCTTATATAACGGCTTGAAAATTTGTGTTGGCTATTTGCTTCGCCTGTTTTGGTTGCGGTAGTTTTATTATCTTGGTTTAGAAGCATGTATGCAGTCGCGCGGGGCCGTCGTCTAGCATGGATTAGGATACATGCCTGGGGAACGAACAAGGGCATTTGTCCGTCCAGAGCGCATGCGATCCTGGGTTCAAATCCCAGCGGCCCCACCACAACACCAGCGGCCCCTATTTATATAGGGTCTAACTGAGTTTAAGAGGCAAATATTCTCAGACATTTTCTGTTTACTTCCTTTTCTTGAAGATTTTAACTTCGTTAAATTCGCAGACGTAGTCGAACCCTGCTTCTACCAGTTTTTGGGCGTCTTGAACTGTTTTAGCAGTGGCAGAAAAATATTCGTCGCTTTCGAAGCTGATGAGCTGCGTGTAGAGTAGCGTGTTTTGGATGTTTCGGTGTCCAAGCATCTTCATGACGTGCAGGATGTCTTTGGTTTTGGCGTATTCCATGGTTGCTTTCCAGTGTCTTAGGGTGTGGAAGTGGATTTTGAGGATGCGGTCGTTTTTGAGTTTGTTGGCTATTTTGGCTCTTTGTAGTCTGAAGGCTCTGGCGAAGTGTCGGTGGCTGCATGCGAAGGGTTTGTCTTTGTTTCTTGGTAGGCTGTTTAGCATCATGATTAGGCGCATGGATATTTTGAGTTGGCGGGGGTCGCTTCCTTTTTCAGGCGTTATGTTGACGGTTTTGTTTTCGAAGTCGAAGTCGGTCCATTGTAGCATGAATGCTTCACCACATCGCATGCCTGTTTCTTTGAGCAGCTGCAGAAAGGTTGCAGTTTTCTTGTTGCATCCGGCTATTAGGTTGTTAATTTCTTCTTCGGTTGGTATGAAAGGCAGCTTTTTGACGGCCTGGTAGATTGGTTTTTTCCAGGTTAAGCCTTGCGATTTGAGGAAGCAGTCGTAGGTTTCGACGGCGATTTGTTTAGTTTTGGTTGTCCAGTTTTTCTGTTGGGCGATGGTTTCTTTGATTGATTCGGGGTCTTGTAGGTTGGCGCCTTTGTTTACGAGGGTTCCGAGGAGTCGTATTCTGCGGCTGATTGTTGATTCAGCGTAGCCTTCTTTTTGCATCCAGAAGGCGTGTTCAATGATTTTGCCTCTGTTTTCTTCGTTTCTTCGCGGAACCTGAGTTGTTTGTTGTTCCGCTGCCAAGTTTTTCGTCTCCGTGACGCATATTTGGCCGTTAGCTACTATGTTGGTTTGGGTTTTTAATGACTGCGTATCAACTGTTCTAACAGTTTCAACAGCTTGTTTGGCTCTCTTAAGGTCAGCTCTGTCCAAGAATCGATGACCGCACTCTTTGCAAAGCCAGCGTTGTATTCTATCCTCAAAAATTGTGTATTTGTTTCCATCGCGCCAGAGTTTGTTGCCGCCGCATTTTGGGCAGGATGGGTTTAGGGGGCTGGTGCCGGCAGAGCCGTCTGCATGCTCTGACTTACAAAGTTTAGAACCTGCTTTAGTGCCAAATATACCGTCTAGAGAAGGTATGTTTGGTGTAAGTTCAGCCATTTCCTCCCGCCCTCAACAAGAAACCTTTAAAACAGCATCTTCTCCCTGACGCAGGATACCCTCGATTGCCTTTGCACAAAGAACCGCTTCGGCCTTCAACTTTGATTTTCTAATCTGCGCAATCAATTTGTTGATTTCTTCCACTTGGCCGTCAGTCAAAACCTTCATGTCAATTCTGCCCATCCAGTTCAGCTAATCTTAGTTTCTCGTTATGTTCGTCGATTGCTTTTCCGTGAAGTTTGCCGCTGCACCTACACTTGCATTTCTTGCGCTTGCCTTTCGCGTGGTAGCATCCATAGCTGCACTTGCCCTTCCAAGGCTGCTCCTTGATGCCTTCGCTTTCGGGTTGAAGAATCTGGTTGCCGGGTGCAAGTTGCGCCATCCGCTTTTTAGCCTCGGTTCTACTTGAAGAATTCTTCGTCCCGCAGCTTCTGGGTGACACGGATGTAGCGGTGTCTTCGACAGAAATCCAAAATCTTATTCAGCAACGGGTCATTGCCGTTCTCAAACTCACGTTTGAAGCCCACCCTTCCGGTCTGCACACGAATCTCAAACATTCCATCAGTAGCTAAAAGCTGGTAAAAACCCAATTTTTCCCCAGCGTATTCTTCAAGGACATCCCAATCCTCAATAAGATTTACCAATTTTATTTCACCTAAAACTATGTTGCAGCAAGAATTCAAAAATTATCTGGCGCTTTCACGGAAACTCCTTGTGACCCCTTTCACGGAGTTTCCTTGTTAGGCGTTTCACGGAAACTACCCAAAACCCTCAAACAGCAACCAACTGATGACTCAAGGGATGGATGTTTTTGATTGATTGAGAGCAATTTTATGGATAACTTGAAAAATGAGAGCAAAAATGGAAAAATCGATTTACGCCTTTTTGTTGTAATCAGCAACCTTGCTAATCTAAAGTTTTTTATGTAATTTGCCCGAATAATTGAGGGCATGACTAAGAAAATATCCTTAGAAATTTCTGATGAAACCTATCAGAAGCTTTCGGAGCTTGGTGACTTCTACAAGCAAGACCTCAAACAGACACTTGCCGCAATCTTGAATGCAGTTGGCAACTGTCAAGGCGACATAACATCCCTAAACAGCATGTACGGACAAACCGACAACCTTGAAATAATCTTATTGCACGCCTTCAGACGTTACCCCGCCTTACTGAATTTGGTTAACCAGTTGCTTGAAAAAGTGGAAGGAACAAAAGGAGACTTTGACCTCGATACTGACGTGGAATTCTCTTTTGATGGAGACTATTTCAGGATTTGCTTCGATGCGAATAATAAGAACCCATTATGCATTCATCGGGTTGATTTCATAAAGCAAGATGGCCTTTACTGCTTTTCAACTAACACTTACATAAGTTCTGAAGAGACCAGTGAAGCATCGCTTGAAAAGCTGGAGGCAATAGCTTCTGACGTGGATGACCCATTTGATTCGGAAAGTTTCAATGTTGAAGTTGACAGAGGCATTGAAGAGCCTGGGGAACGCACAATTTGGACTTTGACTATTGACTGCTGGGAAGAATGCTTGGATGCTTTGCCGAAAATGAAACAAGTTGATAAACTGATTAAACGGATACTCAAAAGAGCAGGCGTAACTCTAAAGAGCCAAAGTTAAATGTCATCCTTTGGCATGACAACGTTCAGGAGCGCTAAAAGTATAATTGCTGCTTGCGTGTCGGTTGCCTTGTCCAAAATCTCCTGTATACTGTACTCTTTGAGGAGCATGGCGGGGTAGGCTTTCATTCGCAGCTCATAGTTCGCTGGGCTTTTGGCGCCTTCTTGGTTAGGTTTGGCTACGCGTACGTAGCCTGTTTCCTGTAGTGCATGCAGTCGTTTGGTTAGGCTTGCGTAGTAGGTTTCTTCCAAGCCCTTGTATCGGCTTATCTGTTTGAGTATCTGCTTGATGTTCTGCGGGCTGGTTTTGGCGAGAACCTCAAATATGGCAAGGTTAGCTCTGCCTGCACGGTCTTTGAAGACGTCAAGCTCGGTACCCTTGCACTGATTCTTGGTTTCCTTCCGCTTCCGCGCCAAAGTTTCCCAGCATCTCCTCCAGCTTGGAAGGAAACTAGAAAGCGGCGGAACAGGCTTATCACACTTGCCGCCGGCGTATCTGCCGCTTTGACCTGTCGCAAAATTTTTCTAGCGCTAGAAACGCCTTGGGCAAAACTCGTTGAAAGGTGCCATGTTGCCAAAATTGACAATTTCATGTAAAAAATCAGCCGAGAACACGGTTTTGTGCTGGTTTTTGTCGGGGTTTTGCCGAGGGTTTTTCTAGCGCTAGAAACGTTTTTCCCACTGCATTTCTAGCCGAAACAAGCAACGCTTACAGCAAAGGACGCTTTTGTGGCGGGCGCGTGATGTCGTTTTTATGGCGGGTGTTGCTGTTTGTTTCTGGTGAAAGTTAAGGTGATTACCTCTTCGCGGTCTGTTTCCTGTTCAGCCCAGTTTAGTGTGTAGTCTTTTTGGCGTTTAGCCTCAACCTTCTTGTTTAGCTCGGTTGGGAAGTTCACTGAGTAGATCGGGTAGCGCCGTTTCTTTCCTTTGTAGCGTTTGCTTGCCCACCGCCTCTGAAACCTAACCACAGCCGCGGCCTCCAACACGCGCACTTGACGCAACCAATAGAAGAGGAGTCGTTGGTTTAACAATTTTTCACGGGTTCCTGTTTAACCTTTAAGCCAGCCGATGTAGGGCTTGCCGTTTTTCTGTGCCATCTCAGAGTGAGAAGTTTTAAGCTTGCAGGCGCTAACAGATAGCTTATGGTTAATGTTTCGTACGTTTACCCTAATACTTGCGAGTTGCCGCAGCGGGGCGGACTTGTTGACCGTTGGCGCCTTGCTGTTGCATCAGGATGCGGCTGTGTTGAGGTACCCGCTGACTTTGTGAAGGGTGTTAATGAAGAGAGAAAGACAGGGTTGAGTGTTTGCAGTTTTCTGTCTCCCGACGCGATAGCTGCGCTTTATGAGTGGGATGTTGATGTTCCTGAGGAGTTGGAGTATTGTCTTCACACTGAGCCTTCCTTGCCCAGAGAAGACCAGTATGGCTTGGTGCATCAAGCCGCTTTAATGTGGCACAACAAGGAGTGGGTTAAACAGTTTGCTGCTATGACCCTTGATATAGGCAGGTTTTTTGGCAAGCCTCCACGGTACGTTGAGATTCACCCCGGCGACCAGAGGAACACTTTCAAAGATTTGCTGTTTGCTGTTCATGCGCTGTTAGATGGGCATGCTGAAGTCTTTGGCAAAAAACCACTTGTCTTGGTGGAGAATCGGACAAACCAGTTTATCTCCAAAGGATCAGACATCGCGTCGTTTTGGCAGTTCAT
The DNA here is from genome assembly GCA_026014725.1 of Candidatus Bathyarchaeota archaeon. NCBI lineage: Archaea > Thermoproteati > Candidatus Bathyarchaeota > Candidatus Bathyarchaeota archaeon. The sequence continues at coordinate 343,285 of JAOZHV010000026.1, forward strand.
AGTCGACGAAGAACCCGCTTTGAGAGGGCAGGTGGGCGTGGTACTGGATGTTTCACAGTTTTTCACTGTAACAAGAGCCGGTTTTGAGGCGCAGCTAGGCATGATTCCATTGGATGCCGTTAAAGGGTTGCATGTGCATTTCAAGCACGTTGCGCCTTCGCTGTCTGATGTTGTTCCATGGATGAAGGTTTTCGACAAGGTTAAGAGGCTAAACGGTGAGGTTTTAGTTAATCCAGAAGTTAGTCACAGAAAAAACGTGGCGCCAACCATCGCGTTCTGCAAAAAACACTTCACCACATAAAAAACAGTAAAATAGCGCCAAACGTTAACCTGTAACAGCAAAGGGTGCTTGGGAATTGAAGACAGTTCGCGTCTCCGATGAAACCCACAAGAAACTCACGCGGTTGCTGGGCGAGTTGATGGCTAAAACCGGGAAAGCCCAAACCTTCAACGACGTCATCGAAAACTTGATCGCAAGAAGCCAAGAAAAAGCCATTCCCTAAAAGCAAGAATTCATGGTTTTGCTATTTTACAGAGAGAAGCCAGAGGAACATGCAAACTCGTTCCAAGTGCATGTTTGCCGTTATCAAGAGCTTTTTGCTCAATGTATTCAGTTAGCTTTTGAAAAGTCTTAATAATATTATAAGTCTATATCTTGTCTGTTACAGCAGGTAATCGCCTGCATACGTTAGACGCTAATTACCGGTGAAAGCATGGCTACCAACACCCTATTTTGGATAGGAGAAAGCAAAAATCCAATCAAGAAGGATAGAAGCACAGATTTTGTAATGGATTCAGCAATTAACTATTACAATAAAGAAGAACCCGAATTAAGATACAAACCTGGCAAGTTGTTTTTAGATAATGGGGCATATACGGCGCAGATGACAGGGATGCAGCTTGAAGTGGAAAAGGTTATTTTCATACAAGAAGAGCTCGGGCCTGATCTAACAATTCCCGTTGATTTTCCTTTCAGACCTGGAATGGGTGTCCCTCGAATGCAGAAACTTTGGGCTAAAACAGCAGAAAACGTTCTTTATTGGCAAAATTCAACTAATTTAAAAGGCAAATTAGTACCTGCGCTTCATGCATGGGACAAGAAATCTCTTGTTGAGAATCTTTCTTGGCTTCAAAAGAATGCTGACGCTGATTATATTGCGCTTGGAAGTATTGTGAATCCTCAGTTTGAAGGGTATGAGGGCTTTTTTGGTGATAGGCAGCCGAGGAAAGAACTTGTAGACATGCTGTGTTTTGCTTTGGGTGCCATAGAGAAAAAGTCTGATTTTAGTGTTCATCTTATGGGTTTTGGGTCTTCGCCGTTAATGCTTCATCTAGGGTATTATTTGGGGATTAAAAGCACAGACTCGACTGGATATAGAAGGAAAGCCGCCTTTGGAAAAATAGTCTTGCCAGGTACGGGAGAAAGGTATGTCGGTGCAAGGACTAATGATTTTGGAGCTACAGCTCTCGATAACTCAAAAACTTACTCAAATGATATAGCACTACTTGAAAAATGCACTTGTCCTATTTGCTTAGAGAACAAGTATAAACTTTGGACAGATTGGAAGGCTAGAGCAATCCATAATGAATATGTGATGAAGCAAGAAGCAAAAAAAGCTGAACGTTTCCTCTCAATGGGGATTGAAACCTACGAGAAATACTTAGATAATGTTGTTTTTGCCAAATCAGGATTAAAGTTTCTCTGGGAATATGCGAAGCTTCGGAGAAAATATTACCGTATTTCTCAACTTCTTTTTGAGGAGGACAGCACCTAATTGAAACTAGTTTGTAGTGAACCACAGATATTTGGAAAAGCATTAGAGTGCGTCTCTAAATTTGTCGATAAGGTTCATTTTGACATTAATCAAAATGGCGTTCGGCTTCGAAGTGTAGACCCAGACGATTTTTGTTACATTGATTTACTCATGAAAAAAGGTTTTTTCGCAAACAATTTACAAGGGCAAATGAGTTTTGGAATCGATGTAAGTAAATTTTCCAAGTTCCTCCCGAGTGTGATATCTGCTGATGCTGTTTCACTTGACATTGATGCAAATGGGTTATCTTTTGAGGCTACAAAAAAATGGACTGCTCGTTTTAAAATTACTTTTCTTAACCAAGACCCATACAATCTTCCTGAACCAAAAAAGTTCAAGTACAGCGCATTAGCTGAAATCGAGCCTACCGAGTTTTCGAAACTTGTAAGCACAGCCGCCACAATTTCAAATGAAATAACCTTCACAATTGGTGTTGGAAAGTTTATTATAGGCAGTTCATTTGGGGACTATTCCTTCACCGGAGAGCCTTCAAAGTGTTTAGTTGTTAATAATGTTGAAAAAGAGGTTTCTTCCTCTGTAATTGCCAGCTACATAAAAACTCTTGGAACACTAATTAACAAGTGCTCCAAAGTATGCGTCAAGGTATCAGATAATACGCCTGTCCAACTTGATTTGCAGTATGGCGATAATGGAGTTTTCTCTTTTGCTTTATCTCATAAACGTAAGAGCATGAACTTAAATAGTGTAACAGATAGGAACGGGACATCCCTTCCTAGATTGACTGTTACACGTCTTCCAGAATTCTTACTTTATTTAACTACATGCCCATCTGGAGAAGAGACAAAGTTACTGCAAGATGCTGGTTTGGAGACTTCTGGCGGAGATTATAGTAGGATGGCTCAGGAGCTTGGGTTAGCAGTTCGTTCGGAAGGTAAATTGAGACTTACAAAAGAAGGAGAAGTGTTTACTAATCTACTTCAGAATAATCAGGAGCAAGCTAAATGTTTCCTGCATGGACGAGCTTTCTCGAAAATAGCAGCTTACAAAGTTTTGGTTAACTCTCTCAAGGAGAAATCGCTTACACCCGAAGAATTGTTTGATGAAATAAATAGTCACCAAAAGAAAATAGCAGATTACCCTATAGATAAGCAGGACCTTTCTACGCTATTAGGTATAGCGATTTGGTGCGAAATAATTGATAAAAAATTAGCTTTGTACTATCTAAAGAGGGAATAATAGGATGAGTAGTGCAGAAGTATATGGGCTGAAGGACAACCCATTTGAACCAACGGGCGCAGCTGTTGATAAATATCCTTTTGTACCGCCTGCAAACTTCCCAATGTTAGAGCAAAAAATCATAGAGGCAGGTGTTGAAAGGAAACTCTATGCGTTGTTGGTTAATAGTCCCCATGGAGCAGGTAAAAGTACCACAATGGAGTATCTAAAAAAGAAAGCGTCTAATGGCGGTTACCTTTCATATCGGGCGCCTGTCCTGTTGACTAGACTTGCAAATTTATCCATTGAAGACTTCGTCAGAGATGTTCTAAAAGAAGCAACCCCTTTTGGCAAATTGTCGCCAATAGTACCTTCAAAATTTGGAACGACTCCGTCTATGCTTAGAAAGGCACTTGTTGAAACGCTATCACCGATTGCGACAAAACACAAACTAATGCTTTGGATTGTTGATGAATTCGATATTCTGGCAGACCAGCCAGAAAAAGAACAGAGGAGTTTTCTCCAATTTCTAAGAGATGTCGTCGATGATCTTGCGAAGGTAAACGCACCTATCGCCTTCATAATGTCACATACCAAGTATTCATCGAGACAATTTGAAGCTAACTTATCTAAGCAGCATGAACCTTTTAGAAGCAGGCTTGTTGCTTCGTTACCTCTATCTTATAGTTTTCCAGAGGTAAAAAAGATAGTTTTTGAAAGACTTAGAAGCGTTTCAATTTCTACACGGCAAGAAGATGACATCTCTCCATTCTCAGAAGAAGCATTGAAAGCTCTCTATGATTTAATTCTGGCAGTTAGAGGAACAGAGAGTCTCGATAACTTTCGGGTTTTCGAGCGAATATGCCATTTTGCCCTCATCGAAGGCGCAAAAAAAGGGATGAAAACGATCGAAAAGACGCTTGTTCAAGAGCTTTTTAAGGAGTATGGTCTTAAAGAACTGCCAATTAGAGAAGGGCGCAATCTTTCGATTAAAACGTCTCAAGAGATTGTTAACCTTAAGACAAGCGATTTTATGCAAAAACACGAGGCGATTTTACAAGGCGTAGTGAAAGGTATCAGACGCACTAAGTCTTTTGGAGACGAATGCATTAAGAATGTAGAGACCTCATTCTTGGGTTGTGTCAATGAAGGCATCGTTGGAATGAGTTCCTTATCTGCAAATATTATATTGGCTGACAGGTCGATTAGAGTCTTTTTGGTGTTAGCCAGCAGTAAAGAAGGAATACTTCAAGTCACAGAAATAAATGCCATCATGCAAGAGCTTAAGCCTCTAATTAGAGATTTGGAGGTCTATTCACACAAGATTATTCTTGCATATGTTTCAAGCATACAAATTCCCAATCTTTCAAGAGGTGATTTCGATCAAGTTATCTGGATTCGGGATGCGTTAGCCGAGGATCTTATGGGTCTTAGCGCTGGAGTTGAAGAGGATGTTGGAGTTCTAATAAAATCTTTTGAAAGCGATATTGCTCCAGTATTAGGCCAACTCATTATAAGAGAAACTACGGATATAACAGCACAACTTTCTGCTCAAACAATGGAAATTATACAAACGCTTTTTGTTATTTCTGCTAGTGGAGAAGTGTGTACAAAAGAAGCCCTGAGACAGGATCATAAAAGGCTTTTTATGCGAAAAACAAAGCTTCCTGAGTCGTATGTTGTAGAAGCTATTCAATCAGGATTTATAAAAGAGCAAGCAAATCAATTAGAGCCAACGGTACCTAAAGCTCACAACTTTCTATTAGATTTACTTGAGAAAGGTCCTTTAGATTACTCCTTTGTGGTTAAGAAGCTTGGAGTTGCCGGCGAAGCGATTATCAAGTCAGCTATTGACTTTGGCTTAGTGTACCTTGATGGAGGCAAGTTATCGAAACGCAGGTTTGCAGAATATGAAAACAGTGTAAAATCAAGCTTGGACTTTCTCCGAACTTATAATCAAAATGCTGTTATTAGAGAAAGTGAAATAGGTCAGCTAATCGAATGGCTCGTTTCAGCCTACGACCAAAAGAAAACAGAACAATCCTATGCGCTCTACATAATTCTTTCAACTATCCAAAAGCTGTCTTCTTCAATTCAAGCTGAGATTACAAAATATCGACAGACACAAGTAACCAAGCCCAGTCCACTTTCGGGTGCTCAAGTAGCACCACCAATTGATGTACACTCAAGTGTTGTTTCAGTGCCTTCATCAACTATTTCAGCATCTACTAGCCTTGAACTCCCGCAACCTATGGGTCAACTAATAGATGATATCATATTAACCACACTGAGAAAAACTGGACCATTACTGCTTCAAGAATTGGATGTTAAAGTAAAAGAACAAGGATACCAACAAGATGTAAAACCTGCTGTACTTCGACTCATATATAGTGGAAAACTAAAAGTCTCCTCTGGGTAAGGCGATAGCTTGAAAGAAAGAACCTATCCTCGAGTAGACCTCAACAAGGTCAGTAATTGGCTTTCCGTCCTTTCCTCATATAGTTTGCCCTTAACTGAGATTAGTTCTAGGAAACTAAATGAAAAAGAAAATAAAAAACAATTATCTGGCGACCTGAAACAAAAAATCACAACTTGGAAAAAAAATAAAGGCATAGCTGACCAAGATGATTTGGAATACAAATACTTTTTGGAAGGAATTGAAGTCTTACTGAATAGGCCTCTTGAAAAGGAAGATTTAGACGTACCGTTGCTTCACGATTTAACTATCGGTGAGATAGTAGGGTATGAACTAACGAGAAAAAAAAATTATTATTTATCAAAGTTCGGGTACAGACTATTTACATATTGGAATCTGAAACAACACAATCTTTATGAGGCGATGCTCTTTTGGCTAATAATCAGGTCCAAAAGCTTCGATCCTCTTTTACAAAAAATCATTTCTGATCCACGCATTTACAATAATGGTCTTCAAGATAATCTGATACCAAGTAGAGATGGTATTTCTAGGGTGCTCGTACAAAAATGGTTGCAATATTTTTCTTTAATTAAAAATCATAAACTTGACGAATCGAGACTTTCAATTTTTCTCTTATATTCTCTTATTTTCGAAATAAATGAAATAGTTGAAAATCGAGGGCCTTCCAAGTTTTATGTTGAAGAGTTATGTGAGCTTGTTTCCGAAAGATTCTCAATCAGTTTAACAGTTATTGACTGGAGTGTTATGCTAGAATGGTTATATTCCAATGTAGGTCGCCAGGCTATGGTTGGATTTCCATCAGGAAGAGGTCATAAAGGTTTACCATCAAAACCAAGCGTACAGATTCTCGAGATAAACACTGTAATTCCGCTTTTACTTCTAAACGAAATTCAATTTTTTGAAGTAAAGAAGTCTATTCTCTTTGGGGGTCTTTATGAGCACAAACTTGACGAAAGAAGAGAGTGATTTTCTTAGAACCGTAGAGAGCATTGAAGCTGTCAGAATTGCGCATGGAGAATATGATGAATTTGTCCCTCTGGATGTGATATGTTCTAAGTTGGGTATCGACGAATCTCAAGGCTTTCTTATTGCTTCCACTCTGGCTAGTAGACGGCTTCTGCTTCTAGATGTTTCTACAGGACAAAATTTGGTGAAGAGCAAGGTTGGCCACATTATCAAAGCACTATATCATACTACGACCAGCATTCGCGGAAGTTTCGTGAGAGATGTTTCAGACTTAAAATACGTACGTTTCACTAAACAGATACCTCAAAAGACTATACCTTTGGATAAAAGAGAAACCATAGACGCCCTTGTGGAACTCATGAACTTGGAGTTTGGTACCGAGCGAGATTTAATTGAAAAAGTGTTGATTGCTTTGGCTGGCCGATTTGCAAAGTTGAGCGGCTTCCAACTTTTGTCTACTAAGAGCATCCTATCAATGCTGGCAAGCAAGTCTAAGAACAATTCCCTTGTTATTGTCGCTGAAACTGGTGCAGGTAAATCGTTGTCATATCAACTACCATTGCTTTTATGGACATTAATTAAAAAAAATAGAGCTTACCAAGTGGATCCAGCAAAGCAAGCAACCCCGACGGTAAACCTCACAGCATTACTTTTGTTTCCGAGAAATGTCCTTGCAGAGGATCAATATGGTGAATTGATGGAACTAACTGATCGGTTAAATGGCGCAATCAATTCGATGATGATACCGACAAAACTGAAAGCATTTCTCAAAATAAAAATTGAAAAAGACTTTGGAGGAGTTAACGCCGCAGAAAGAGAGAAAATCTATCAGAGCCACCCTGACATAATCGTGACAAATCCAGACACATTAAAGAGGAGATTAATGAACCCTCTCGCTTCGACTCTTTACAAAACAGGGATTGATTTTGTTCTATATGATGAAATTCATCTTTATTATGGTCTTCACGGCGCCAATGTTGCATCACTGAATTCGCGTCTTCAAAATCTTCTGCCTAAATTGCCAGTCTTTGTTGGAATGTCTGCAACAATAGCTAATCCTCAAAAGCATTGCCAAAAGTTATTTTCCATTAGTCAGCAGCCTGACCTCATTTCGGACAGAAACGATTACTTGGTTGATCATGTAACAGAGCATGATGTTATCATTAAACCGAGAGCAGGTAGATCAACATTAGGTGTTTGCACCGATTTGACATCTTCTCTTTTGCACAACAGACGTGAAGATACATCGCAAGCACATAATTTAAGCAATGAACTGCGCCCTAAGACGTTATGCTTTGTGGATTCGCTTGACCTTGTTGGTCGATGGGTATCTTTTCAGAGAAACTATGAACTCTATGAACAGTTTGATGCTGTGAAGACGCAATTTAGACGAGAGTACCCAATTCATTTTGCGCCTCTATCAGAAGCTGACGCCCAGCAACAAGCAACATGTCTACAATGCAAATCAAGCAGTCTCGTAATTGCTACACAGTGTACTGAATATTTAGAAGGAAGATGTTGGTGGTTTTCTCAAGACAACGCTAATATCATGAGATGGAGACGAATTCCAAATGGAACAACCCCTGATGATAATATCCGAGTTAGGAGATTGACAAGTCAAGAAGTTGACCGCTCACAACTTAGTGATATTTACGGTCTATTTATCGATAATCATATAGACCCGCGAGGATTGCCTATCGACGCACTTATTGCGACATCTGTTTTGGAGGTGGGTGTAGATTTCAGAGGGATTCAAGAAGTAATAATGTATGGCGAAATAAGATCACCTTCAAGTTATAAACAAAAGGCAGGACGTGGCGCAAGGGAAGGAAACTTGAGCGAAGGACTTTTTATAATGACGATTATCCCATTTTCGCCATTGGCGAACTTCTATTATAGACATTTTCACAGATTGGTTTTTCCATCATTATCTCCTCTACCGCTTGAACCCAGAAATCCAGACATAGTTCGTTCACACGCTTTTTGCTCTATCTTCGATTTCTTAGCCATAAATGGAGTGGATGTCTTTAACATACTTGGTGCAAAGTATGATCTCAAACAAATCGAAGACAACTTCGTGCAAGCATTAGGAATTCTTAATTCCCAAAAGAAAGATGTGAACAGTTTTGTGTCTTCCTATCTAGTCCGATTAGGCTATCATTTAAGCCAAATCAGTGACATTGTCCAAACAGCTCTCGATAATGCAATATGCGTTTTATCCTTCCTATCCTCGAATTACACAATTGGAGGAGAGACTAAGAAATTGATAATTTGGTTATTCCAAGCTTTTAGAGACATGAACATAATGGCAACATTAGAAGACGAATTCAAAGCTAACTTGGAAAAATACGAAAAGGATTTGAAGCTTCTTACCGAATCAAAGGACGCCACAATGACGGCGGCTACAAATCTTCAAGCCGTTTTGAACAAACTCGGAAAGGACTATTCTAATGAGTTAAACAACCTAAAGGAACTGCTCTCAAAAATAGGCGGATCGCTATGAGTGAAATAGAAAAACTTAGAAAAATGCTAATTGAATTGAGAAAAAAAGCTAGGCAAGATTTGAACGTCCCAGATGAATTACATACAGAACTTGTCAATACCAGCACTGCATTAGAACGAGCGTTAGAAAAACTAGCGGAATCAAAACATTTGGATGCTAGCAAAACCAAGATGCTTTTCAAAAACGCAGAGCGCTTATCTTTGATGCTTGAAGATATTAAGAAAGGGAGAAGCGCCTATCCCTCTTACGTTGACGACTTTGTGCCCAGTATTGCTCAAGGTCCTTATACTATGCCTAGAAACTTGTTTGAACCTCAAGGTGCACAACAAATAACCGTTAATGCAGGAGGTAAACTCAGGCTGGAAAGAGCAGAGCTCGCTTTATCAATTTTGTTCCCTGGATCATCAACTTTCAGGTATGGAACATTACCATCCAAGATTAAATTAGGTAGATGGTCACAAGATGGGAGAGCGCATTTATCTTCTATTCATGATTTATCGCCCGCGCCTGAGTTCAAAATAAAGGTTCGTGATAGGGTAATGAGCGTTTACAAGCCCTTGAAGTTAAATGCTTCTCTTTTAAGGTCGCAAATCGCTCTCTGCACTACATGTCTTTCATTGATTGACGAGGATGAAACTTGTGGTCATAGTACGGTGCAACCTCATACAAAGTTACCTTCAAATTTTCCGATAATCGTGAAATCTGAACTTGGAAGGAAAATGGGTGAAGATAAGCATCTTCAAAAACCACTTTCCTTTGTAATCTCGAAAACTATCTTTCTTCCGAATTTAGAAGTTGGCTTAGCGGTAACAGGTTTTGAAAGGACAGCAACTGTCAGAAGACAACAGAATTATCGAACTGTTCGGATAGAGTATGACCCACCTATTGGGATTAGGTTATGTACTTCTGGGCTGTCATTTACCGTCAATATTCCCACAGAATTTTTACATGAGGTTCTGAAAAATAATCGCATGCTTAGACGAGACATTATTATACAATTACTCGCTAACAGAATTGCTGAACTGATGAGCAGAACAGGTATCCCTTCATATCATCATGAGCTATTGCTTTCCTCCCTAGTTTCTGCCATTCATTTAGACGACCTAATAGACGAAAGGACGGCTATCAGCAACTTGAGAAGTCCTCTGGCAATCCCCGACATTATCGCTGAAATTGACCGCGAACTTGTATTTTATGAAAGCAGTCGACCTGACATTGCGAAGATAACTGAGATGTTTACTGCTCTCCAAATATTTGACATCACAGAAGAAAATCTTCTGAACAAATTAAAAATTACCATCCTTCATTCTATGGCTCATGTGCTGTTATTGGCAACAGCTATAACATCGGGTTCTCAACTTGATGACCTTGATTACTTGTTACGAGAAGAAACTAACGAGGTGGTTGTGTTTGATGCGGTTAGTGGAGGAAATGGGTCCTCAGAGACTGCTTTCGAGTTTCTGTTTGAACCCGGTCAGTTTAGTGTAGAGGAATATTTAGAAAGCGAAGAGCGGCAAGAAATTTTCAAACCAAGGAATCTAGATGAAACAGCATTTGAACTTCTTTTGCCTTGCATAAATGGAGTTGCAGACAGAGCTTTCTTATTTGGCAAGGTTAACCCTCTCGAGACTGAAATAAAGCGAAAACTTACCGATTTAAAAAACAAGGCATCTACGCATGCTGCTCCTATAGCACGTATCAAAAGTTATGGTAGCAAATCCATATTTCCTTTAGGAATAGGTTATCATGGAGTTGATTATTCTCAACTTTCAATGGATGCCGACCGATTCAAGGAAACGGCAAACATATGCTTACATGGCTGCCCTGAATGCATTTCTATAGGTAGGAAATGCCATGTTGGATCCTTCTTTGAGAAATATAACATCAGCAAAATAGCTTTAGATGAGCTCCTTAATTACTTGTTGAAAGAAGCCATCGTAGAGGCCTTCTCTGAAAGTGAAATAAGGCGAGTTTTAAAGAGCCAGAGTTTCGCAATAATCAAATTGTCATGCAATGACGAAAAAAGTTGTGAAGAAGCCGCCAAAGAGTTAAATTCAAAGATTTTGGCTCTTTCTGGTCAAGATTTAAATGGTGGTCATATAAAATTTGCAGGCCATTGGGTGGACGTCGACATTTCGTCAGGAGCGGTTGTATACTATTATATGCTCAAGGTGATTTAGTCTGGTTCACGTTACACAAGAAAATATCTCTATGATAGACGTCGATTTGCTTGTCTCAGAATGCATTAAAGCGAATAGGGGCGAAAAGGCTTTTGCTTATCTCGTTTCTCCATTCATCTCTGACTTCAGAATCCCAGCTTCGTTGGTGAAGTTTGCGAGTAATCTGATAAACGTTACAGATGTCGAACATATGAGCGACCTTATCGCGTTACTTGCACATTATGGGGGTCAAATTTATGTTATTACTAGATCACCACAAGACCTTATGGGAACTACTATTTCTCCACACTTCGTTGGGAAACAACTCAAGATACTATTAAAATTAAAAGAGTTGAAATGCGATATTCATTCTTGTCCTAAGTTGCATGCTAAAGCTACAGTAACTTCACAAGGTGCCGTTTCAGGCTCATTTAATCTAACTGAGAGTGGAAGATTCTTTAATCTTGAAGAAGGGCACTTCTTTCCAAACGTTGAAGAATCGCAAAAGCAATATTCGGATATCCTTGCGTGGGTTCAAGATTTATTCTCAAATCAATCTATACAAATAACAGACAATGATTTACTTTTAAACCCATGAACCCCACTCTGCTACCGAAAGGACACTTAAGGTTCGATACACGAAACGTTTAAACCGCGCTCTAGCCGAGCGTGAATAAGTTGCTGAATATCGCCAAGTATGGTTTTATGTATCGGTAAAGTATTTAAATGCCGTCAATTACCGATATATCGGTAACGATTCATGATAACAACACTTACCGATACACCAAAAAAGGAACACAAGAAAAATAGGGGAAAACTCCGCGAACGCATAATCCGAACACTGCTCGTCGAGCCAAACGGCACACTCACAAAGTACAAGCTCGCAAAGACGGCAGAAGCCTCTTTCCCGTGGACACATGAATTCCTCAACAAGCTGCAAGCTCAAAAACTGGTAAACGGCACCCAAGTCACAAACTACAAAGGCCTAATCAACTACTGGCTACAAGTAAAAACCAAGCCCGAAAAGAAAGACTACATGCACAAAAACCCCCTAAGCCTAATCCAAAAAACAAACCTGCCCTACGCGCTC